>DATEHP010000023.1:0-113112 GCA_035279505.1 Candidatus Sulfotelmatobacter sp.
AGCGGATCGCGTTGGAGCGAGCGGATGATAGATCCTTCGGTCCTTTGCAATCGCGTGATCGACTCCCGACTCAGCTGCAACAGCGGGCGAATACTTGCGCTCACCGCATCCGCGTTCGCCAGCAACTCCGGGAAATAACCCACTTTGTGTAATCGTTGTTTGTTGTGGCTCACCCCAGTTTCCATCAGCAAGCCGGACATGCGGTTCTTCATCATCTGGACCATTTGCCGCACCAGCAGGTGCCGATACCGAGCCAGTAATCACGCTGTTTCGGAGTGGCTGAAAAGATTATGTGGGCGAACCGTTCAAGCTCTTCGCGAAAGGCCGCAAAGGAATCGTCTTCCTGAAAACCCGATGTTCCATCAGTCGAACCGCCCGCAACGGCGACGAGGCAGTTCCTCGAGAGCCACTTCCGCTCATCCCGGAATAGTTCCTGCAGTTCGGAGAAACTCACTTTAAACATATTGGCGCCTACACGATGCGCTCCGCCTTCATCCGTCTGCTCGGGTTTGAATGCGCGCGCCAGCGCGATAAGTTCCTGCTTGTTGCAGGAATAATCCTGATCGTTGAAGCGGAACTTAAAATGGCTAAGGATGCGTTCTATAGTGTTCTCATGGTCTGGCTCTTCTGGAGAAAACAGCAAGTGTAGATTGATGCCATGGCTCTTGGCCGTCTTCATGTCCAGCCGGAGTTCGACATTCGGAAACAAAAGCTCCACATCCTTCAGGCGGCCCGACGCCTTCTTTTTCTTCACTTCCTTATAAGTCTGTATGCAGAAGTAATCCGTGACCCCAAGCGCTCTTATTCGCGGGCTACTGTTCTCAACGGCCGATAGATACGCTTCCCAATCTCCTTTGAAGTGATCCGTGAGCAACGTTCCCGGCGCATCCAAATGCGGGTCCCAACGATTCCAAACCGAACCGCGCACATTCCAAATCATGGTGACCATTTTAAGGTCAGCGGCTCGCCAAAACGCAAAAAAGCTCCACCCCGATGGGTGAAGCGCAGGTGAACCGAGCAGGTAGGTGCGCAAGTCCCAGCACCACGAAACTTACGACCGGCGGCCACAATCCACTGAGGCCGCGAATGATAACGTCCTATATCATTCATGATTCCAATGGGCCTGAGCACCGGCCTTGCGGATGCTTGAACCTAAAATTCGGCACACAACTAGCGCACAGTCAACTCTAATGATGAGATGTTCACGTGCGGACGAGAGAGCATCCGAATGATGGAATGCCAGTCGAACTGTTCGCAGTTCGGAAAATTGCGGCGATGCACCTGCCCTCTCTCGTTACGCCGCCAGACTGCATCAATCCCGTACTTTAGCCGCCCAAAGGTACAAGGTTTGGGGGACCGAGCATGCTGCCGATCTGCATCGCATCTTACAATTCTCAGCTCACCTCAACCGCCCCGAACAAGATTTTCACCTTCGCGCGAGAGAATAGCTATTTTCGTGGCTTGTGCTTGGCAAGCCTTTGTGGCGCTGCCGTTGCTTTTTGGCTTCCTCTGGATGCAGAACTTTCCAACGCGCAACACGAGCGGCATTCGCGCACTTATCTCCAGGACAATATCGCTGCTCATTTCTAGGGTCTGAAGTTGTCCTAGGAATGAACGGCTTTCCGCAGCTAGGCTTTTTGCAAAATCGGATGCGGCCCATTCCAAGAAAAGCATAAACCGCATCTTTCCAACTAGGGCAGTACAAACCGGGCTGTGGACCACCCTTGCCTTTGATTGAATACCAAATGACAAAACGGGAATCCTGCAAAAGGCCACTCATAACACCCGAATAAGCCCACGCTGCTGTTTCCCAATTCTTGCTTTCGCGAATGCCCTTTAACTGCCAAGGCGGGACTTCCTGCTGTACCAAGTCAATCGCGCTCCTAAACGAGGCCCAGTCCCCCGGCTCTCTGAGTGCCTTTTGCAACTGGTCTATCCCGTTGGCACATGCCCACCGTTCTGGGTGGGAGATTTTCCATTGGTCCATAACATCGAAAACCTCTTCGCCTGTAGCTATACGCACGTACGTAATGCGATACCGATTAGGATTCTTTGTTACCCGATGAAGAGTTCCATCCGGTGTATCACTTTCAACTAAAACTGGCAGCGGAGTAATGCCTGGTAATGGGGTTATAGCCATACCCATTAGTCTCGCATATTCTACCCAAGTACGCTCGTGGCCTTAAACACACTAAATGGACCGCCCTTTTGGTAACGCTAAAGGGAAATCGCAAGTGGCCTCATCGGAATCTGAACATAAAAGTGGTTTGCACACGATTTGGATCTGTCGACCCCGTGTGAGTTTGGTGTGTAGGTAACGCCTTGCCGCGTGAGTGAGATGAAACCTGCAAGCGTCTGAGTGCGACTGAGGAGCGTTCCTGGCTAAAACGGCTAAGCGCCGCGTCTCTTTCGGATGAGCCAAAACTTATTTCGTATGAGGGGAGGATTGGGCAGCCCGCCCCTTTTATCATCTGGGCAAAACAGCCTTCAAAGTGAGTTCGGCATGATGAGAATAGAAGAGAAAAAAGCGCTGCTTGCTGACGTTTTGGCAGCGGCGAGAGCACTCGGCAGGATAGATGACGGGCCACATGATTACCGCCGCGTGGTCCGGTTCTCGAAGAACATCCCCATCTTTGAGGGGGACTGCTTAGGCGCAATGGCAGGACTTTGGTTACTTGTTGCGATGCTTGAGTCTGAGATTGAAGCGGAGGAAAAAGATGGCACGCAATAAGGAAGAGAAGTTGACTGAGGCCATTGTTACGTTGGCAGATGAGCAACTAGGCGGCGAGCGTTCCCGAACGGCGGGAGCACTCTTCTCTGACATAGCGGATGAGTGCCGGAGTCAGGGCCACCCCAAAATGGAACGGATTATGCGGAATGTCGCACACCACTACCTATATGACTAGCCTTTTGGTTGAAGACCTCAAGCATCAACGCCGTTGGGTTCTGTGGCGGCTTGAAATGGTTCTCAACACTCGCGGTGAGCTGTGCCCAACCAAAGTGCCGTACATGCGCGGAGGCGCACACGCGAGCAGCACAGACCCGAGAACATGGTGCACGTATGAGGAGGCTCAAGCGGCCGTGGGTGGCTACAGCGGTGTAGGCGTGATGATGGGTGAAGGTCTAGGATGCACAGACCTGGACCATTGCGTTGTGGACGGAAAGATTATGCCGTGGGCGCGGGAAATCATCATTGGCTTGGATAGCTATTCCGAGTTCTCACCGTCCGGCACGGGCGTGCACATCCTTGGCATTGACATCGAGCTTCCCGGCAAAGGACGTAAGCGGCCATACGAAACCGGAGCCGTTGAGGTGTACGACACGGCCCGCTTTCTCACATTCACCGGGAGGTGGTTGCCCAAGACCCCGGCTGACATCTTGTCCCGGCGTTCACAATTCAACGCACTCTATGAGCGCATTGACCAGAGCAACAGAAAGCCATCAGGCAAGAAAGATTTTGAATTGCTGATGGCCGGCGAGTGGGAAAAGTGTGGCTTTCCCTCAATGTCAGAGGCGGTGTTTGCGCTCTGCCAATTGCTCAATGCGAAACACGACAATGATGCCGACAAAGTGGATGAAGACTTCCGGAGTAGCGGTCTGTACTCGGGCAAGTGGATTGAGAAGTGGGAGCGTCTTGGTGCTGACACAATTGCCAAGACACGGAAGCCTCCGGAGGCTTTCATCAGTGGCAACGGGCGTACACCTCAGCCGCCCCCCTCTTGGAAAATTGAGTGCTTCTCCGAAATTGTGCGTGAGGAGATTAGCTGGATTTTCGAGAGCTACGCGGCCAAGGGCAAGATAACTGGATTGTCCGGCGAGCCGGGCGAAGGAAAGTCCCTTGTGTCCTTGGATTGGGCAGCACGCTACACCACGGGACGCGGTTGGCCGGACGGGACACCCGCGCTTCAGAAGCCCGGCAAGGTGCTTGTGTTCGCAACGGAGGATGATGCGGCGGACACAATACTGCCAAGGTTCTTGGCTGCCAAAGGTGACCCGACAAAACTCTTGCGCCTCCGTCTCGATAATGACAAAGGCTTTTACTTCGATGACCCGAGTCACCTGGACATCTTGCGGTGTGTCACGGAACAGAATTCTGAGATTGGGATGGTGATTATTGACCCGATTCTTGAGCACTTGCGAGTCAACAAAGAGCAGACCACGCGGGAAGCCTACGCGCCGTTGCGTGTGCTAATTGGACAGCGTGGCATTGCGCTTATCCAAATTGTGCACACTAACAAGAGGTCCGCTGACAACGTTGGTTCTGTGGGTGACAAGATTGGCGGCGTCAAGGCTCTGGTAGGTCTGCCGCGCTTTGTGTACAGCGTGCATAAGACAGAAGATGAAGTGCGCCATCTCTGCCGAGTGAAGCAGAACGTAGGCCGTGCCACCAAAGGCAGCATGGACTTCCGCGTGTCAGTGGACAAAGCCGGACAGCCGCTAATTGAGTGGTTGGGAGTTGGCACAGCCACAGCTCAAGATGCATTAGTGGTCAACAAGAAGCCTGACTGTGCTGCTCGCATCCTTGCGTTACTGCAAGATGGTGACAATGACTCAGACACGATACGCACAGCGCTGATGGAAGAGAGATTCTCGTTGGACCAAACACGCCGTGCCGTCACAAGTCTGCGCTCCGAACACAAGCTCCAAGTTGTCAAGCTACAAGGAGGCAAGAGTGTGTGGCGCAAAGCTCCGAGCAAGAACGGCGGCGTGCGATATGGAGATGTGGAGGACGAGTCAACACGCACCAACGCGCAGCGGTGAGATATGTGCGCACCTGCGCGAATGCTACTAGCAAAAATAAAAAGAGCCTTTAAGGTTATTGTTTTGTGAGAGCTAGTACGTGCGAGGCTGCGGCGGCTACGACCTCAACGCGCATACGCGCAAACGCGCACACACACCACCTTGGCGGTCAAGTTTGTTGCCCAGGTCTCTTCGTACGCCCGGACCCCAAATTTACGCAGGCGTCAATGTTTTGATTTTGGTGCTTTGTTGAAGCGAAAAGATTCATCCGAAGGGGAGTAGAAAAGAGATGGTATTCCATATTGAGTCATACATTTCAGAAATCAGCAGCGTTTGCCGAGGTCCATTCCGGGCAGAGTGTTGTTGAGCGAATTACCAACCACAAAGGTGCAATGACTGCCCGCGAGTTGGCGGCATATCTGTCCATCTCAGCACTAACGATTTACCGTTTGGCGCGGCGTGGCGTGCTGCCTTGCATCCACATTGCCGGCTGTGTGCGGTTCTGTCCTCGCGCGGTCGGTCGATGGTTGCGAGAGCATGGCGGCTGACGTTTCCAGCATAGTGATCCGGAGCGATAGCAAGGCCTCCCCGAGTCTCATGAAGACTGCGCAGATTTGCCGAGACACCCACGTAAAGGAACTATATATGACCATCCTTTTTGAAGAAGCAATTAAAGAAGTCAATTGGGAAGAACTAAGGAAGCAGCATAGGCTCGTCATTGCAGGTAACAAGGCAAGCGTCTTCCTTCGACGTTGGCTTTTTCCAAATAACCTGCTGCTCACTGCCATCGCCTTCCTAGGCACGAAGGCAATTGATGTGGAACTCCGGATCAGGGATGGTGTTGAGCACATCATTCGAAACCGCGGCATCAGAAACACTAACGGAATTGAAAGTAGCGTTGGAGTTAGAAACCACGTGCATGATGTTTCTCGGAGAGTGGTTTGCCGCCCAAAAGTGGTTGAGGTGGAACACAGAAATACCCCGACGTCATGATTGTCTTAATTGTGCCGGGCGGGACGTTTCAACCTGCGCGCTGTGGCGAAGTGCCGTCGAGTATGTAGGTGAGATGTTCGGCAAGTCCTGAGGCCTATATCAAAACTTGCATCGAAGTTGCGAACTGGTTGCGCGAGCGCGGCGCTAGGAATTTCTCAACCGCGATTCCGTCGATGTTTGTTACGGCCTCGTGAGCCGTCCAACCTACTCGTATCGCAGTGCGACCATTGGGTCCACCTTGGTGGCGCGGCGTGCTGGTATGTAACAGGCCAACAGGGCTACCGCGACCAGCGCAAAAGACATGGCCACGAAGCTTAGAGCATCGGTCGAACTTGTGGAGTACAGCAATGAACCCAGAATACGGGTCGCGAAAAGTGCTCCGAGTAATCCCAGGAGCAAGCCAAAACCCAGCAACTGCATTCCTTCCCTCAGCACCATGCAGAATACATTGCCCCGGTGCGCGCCAAGGGCGACGCGGACTCCAATCTCGCGCGTGCGTTGGCTGACAGAATAAGAAATGAGAGCGTAGAGTCCAATCGCCGACAGCAAAAGCGCTAGTGCTGCGAATCCGCTGATTAGCCACGTGCGAAAGCGTTGCTGGACCAACGATTCGTCAAGCAGTTCTTCCATAGTCCGTATCTGTGCCAGCGGGATTGTACTGTCTATGCTTTCAAGCTGCGTTCGGATCGTTGGCACCATGTCCGTCGCATTTCCACTGCCGCGTACCGCCAGATACATGTCGCGCGACCATCCACCCCAGGCATTCTCGTTGTATGGAACGTAGATCGTAGGTTCCGATCCGGAATCCAGCCCTGAGTACTTAACGTCTCCGACTACGCCCACGATGGTTTCCCAGGGAGAAGCTGGATTAGGGTCTCCCGTTTGAATCCGGCCGCCGATAGGGTCTCTGCCATTGAAATACTTGGTCGCCATGGCCTCATTGATGATGACGATCATGGGATCTTTCTCTCCCTCCACTCTGTCAGACGGAGAGAAGAAACGTCCTTTCAATAGAGGAATCCCCAGTGCACGAAAATAATCTGGACTCACAGTCATCTCTTCCGCAAGTTGCTGTTTACGATAGCGGTCATAGCCCTGCCCCTCAACTGTAAATGGATTGGTGATCTCCAAAAGGTTGGGCGGCAGGCTCATGGTGATGCCCGCAGCTTTCACGCCCTGCATTGATCGCACTCGTTGCAGGAACTGCTGCCAAAACTGCGTCTGTTGCAGTGGGTCGGCGTATTTGTTCGGGAGAGAGATTGCCGCGGTGATTACGTGGTCTGCTTGAACCCCGGGGTTCACTTCGCTGAGGCGGACAAAACTTCGAATGAGCAGACCGGAACTGATCATCAGCAGCAAAGCCAGTGCGACTTCAAAAACCAACAGCGCGCGATGGGTTCGGTGAGCAGAAGCGGACGAGGATGAGCGGGTCGTATCTTTTAAAGGATCAGTCAACGATGGACGTGATCCTTCAATGGCGGGAGCCAATCCAAACAGTATTCCGCTGCCGACGCAGACTCCAAATGTAAACAACAACACTCCAGCGTTAATGCCGACTTCATTCAATCTCGGCATCTGGCCTGGTCCGAATGCCAGAAATGCCCGAACGGCTGCCGACGCAAGCAGCAACCCGCCTAATCCTCCGAGCAGGGAGAGAACGCTGCTCTCGGTAAGAAGTTGGAGGACAACCCGTTTGCGGCTTGCACCCAAGGCCATGCGCACCGCAACTTCGCGCTGCCGCGCAGTGGCACGCGCCAGAAGCAAATTGGCCACATTGACGACAGCGATCAAAAGCAGAAGTCCGATCGCACCCAGCAATACGAGTAACACCGTGGAGAACCCGCTCACCATCCAGTCCTTCATGGGCATCACAACCCCGAACAATTCCGGAGAAGTCGGGTATTGCGCTGTCACTTGTGCGGCAATCTGGTCTAATTCCATCTCAGCCTGGCGAACACCGATACCCGGCTTGAGTCTTCCCATCCCGATCAGTCCGTACGGAGGGCGACCAGCCGGCGGAATAAACTTGCGAATCGCCCAGACATCGATCGGCGTGCGGGACGGAAAGCGGAACCCGGCGGGCATCACGCCGACAATCGCACGCGGCCTGCCTTCAAGGGTAAGAGTGCGGTTCAGCACGTCGGGATCTGAGTTCAGATGGTCGCGCCAGAACTTCTCGCTGATTACAACAACTGGAGCCGCACCTGGACTATCTTCGCCTGGATTGAATCCGCGTCCCTTGAGCGGAGCGATGCCAAAGATCAAGAAAAAGTTCGCGCTTACTCCCACACCTGAAATCCGTTCGGGTGTCCCTATCCCACTCAGTGAGTAGCTGCCTCCGGCACTATCGAATACCGCAACTTGTTCGAATGACTGCTGCTGATCGCGCCAAGCCAGAAAATCCGCGGTACCGATCGGGCTCATCCCAGTTTCGCCGCGCTGATGTGTCTCAACAATTACGAGGCGTTGGGGGTCGGCATACGGCAAAGGCCGGAGTAAGATTGCATCAACCAGGCTGAACATGGCTGTGTTAGCGCCGATCCCGAGAGCAATGGTTGTTACTGCGACCGCAGTGAATAGGGGCGCTTTGAGCAACATGCGCATACCGTAACGAACGTCCTGCACAAAGACTTCGAAGGCAAACTCCCAACCCACAGATCGTACCTGGTGCTTCACGGATTCCACTCCGCCTAGTTCCAGGCGCGCTGAACGCAACGCCTCCTCTCGTGCCGCGCCAGCTTGCACCTTCATGTCAGCTGCGCTTTGCACATACGTATCCAGTTCCTCGCTTAATTCACTTTCGGACTTATCACTTCGAAATAACTCCCTTGCTCCGGCTTTGAGATGTCGAAAGATGTTCATAATGTCCCTACGCGAGTCGGCTAAGCCTCAAGAATCCGCGCGATAGCGATGGACTGTGTTTTCCAGTCGCGCGTCTCCGACTTCAGTTGCTTCCTTCCGCCTGCGGTTAAAACGTAGTATTTAGCTCGACGATTATTGTCTGTAGCTCTCCATTCGCTGGTCACCCATCCGGAGCGCTCAAGCCGTTTAAAGGCCGGAAAAAGAGAACCCGGATTAACCTGGAATACGCCCCGGCTGATCTGCTCAATGCGCAGCCCGATCCCGTGCGCATGCATTGGCTCCAAGGCAAGCGTCTTGAGGATGAGCATATCCAGAGTTCCCTGAACGAGCGCCGTATTCTTGTCAGTCATGCAAGGCTACCCTAGGCCGTCTAGCTGAAGAGTCGATCTCAACGATCCTCCTTCGTACCCTAGATTGTCAAGAGGAGAATGAAACGCGAGCTATTGAATTTCTGCCCAAAGAACCGCCCTGGCGTTTGGTTGGCTACTCGGAAACTACTATCCAGTAGTGCGCTCGCCTGATTGGTGGAGAACTTGAATCACCGAGAAGGTCTTTATCTACGCCAAAAGTTCCAAAATCGGAAATTACTTATGTACGGTTGTTTATCATCCCGCGTGGGCTACCCGCGATTAGCTGGCAACATTTTGTCGCCCCCTAGCTAGACAAGTGCTCAGTGGTTGCGCGAGCGCGGCGGCTAGTGCAAATCTTATCGGATTGTTCTGTCTGTTTTCGGGTGCCCGCCAAACCCAGGAGCCGTAAGGCTTCTGTTGGTTGGATCGAGCCCGCATACGGACTGGATCTACTTCCCTCCGTAGGTCCGGAACAAGAACGTACTTCGCGCCTGTGCCAATAGGGGCTCTTGATTAAATCGCGCCTCGCCACTCTCGTAGCCGCCGACTATATATTTCCATCCAAACGTCGGGCCACCGGTCAGTCGTATCCAATACTTCTCTCCGGGTGACAATTCGGCGCCGCGCTTCGGCATTGCAAAAATCACACGTTGACAATCGTCTGCGCGCACCTCTCGTGTTACAGCCGCGAGTACTTGGCCACTCTCATCGAGGATAGTGAGGGTTAGTTGGTCCCCCGGGTTTCCAGGATTCCCCACAACCAATTCCACTTCTACACCGAGCAATCGTGGAACAGAGGGTGTAAAGGATTGTTCCGCAATATTCAGCAGGTTCGTCCAAGCTTTTTCCCATCCTTGTGTATTTATCTGGTCCGGCTGCATGGAGCCAGTTTCTCCCGACTCCCGATTAGTGTTTGGAGCGGAGGAGGTTATGGCCTGGTGCCTGCACGCGATCGACATAGAAAGGACCAAGATAGCTCCGACGGCGGGCGTCCATTTAGGTAAACGGTTCATCTCACTCTCCACAGCAGGGAACGGAGCATCATCCAACGCTTGCAATCATTCATTGCACGGCAACAGATGTGGCAATGGTTCAGGAGTATGTAGGCAAGGTCCTGGCACGATTTCAATCCTACAGCCAAGACTGGTAATTGAGATTTTGTTCCGGTAGCAATAGCTCGGTGGTTGCGACGACGGCTAGCCCGCACCGCGGCCCCATTCCCGGTCAGCACGTGCGCCCGATTCGATCCGCGAGCTGTGGCGAAATGCTCGGAGGTGTGCGAACAGGCTCGAGGTGGATGACCTGGAATGCAAACACGATCCTAGTTGCCCTCTTCATTGTTTCTCATTGACTTTGACTCAGAAGCGCGGTAGATTCTGGCCACTTTCAGCGGACAGCTGGGTCCGCCCTCTTCCCTCAGATCGCTAGTCAAAGGTAATGAAGCGTCGCCGGTTTCGTCTTGGTTTAGTGCCAGCTGGTTCAGGTTGCGAACTCTCCAGAAGACGAAATGCCGTAAGAATCCGAGTCAATTGTTGGCGCGCGCTTTGACACTCGTGAAAGATACTCGCGAAACTGATCTTTTTCTTAACTGAGCTGTCGAGTGGGTTAACGCGGTCACGAAACGCGCTGCCGCAGAAGGTCTGCGCTGAACTCATGACTTACCTTGTGTTTCACGAAGAACGGTTACAAACGGTACCCGTGAATGCGGTTTAAAGCGTTCCTATCATATAGCCACGCGGCTGATGGCACTCTTGCTCCTGCGGTGCAATCGGCGCTGCATCGCTTCGCACGCCCATGGTACCGCGTTCGATCAATGTGGGTTTTTCGCGACAAGACTGGATTGTCGGCCACCCCATCGCTGTGGGGGACCATCGAGAAGGCGCTCGGAGAGTCGGAATATTTCCTGCTTATGGCTTCTCCCGAAGCAGCCGCATCCAAGTGGGTCCAACAGGAGGTCGAGTGGTGGTTAGTCAACCGGTCGACAGAAAATATGCTTGTTCTTCTAACCGAGGGAGAAATTGCTTGGGACCAAAGCTCGAGTGATTGGGATTGGTCGCGTACGACTGCGCTGCCCCCGAAGCTAAAGCGACGAATGACCGAAGAGCCTTTGTGGGTGGACTTGCGATGGGCAAGGAGCGAGGAAAAGCTATCACTTCGCCAAACACAGTTCCGGGGAGCAATTCTCGACATCGCTGCGGCCTTGTTGGGCCAGGCCAAAGAGACACTCGACAGCGAGGATATTCGAGTCTACCGCAGGAATCGTAGAGCAGCTTACACTGCGATCACGGTTTCCTTGCTCCTGGCTATCGGCGCGGCAACAGGAGGATTGATTGCCAATCGAGAGAGGATTCTGGCTACGAAGGAGGCGCAGCGCGCCGACAAGGAGGCGAACCGTGCCACGCGCAACGCCGACGAAGCCAATCGAAACGCAGTAGAAGCGCAGCAACAGACACGAGTTGCAAAAGCGGCAAACTCGGTGGCAGAAGCGCGCCGCCGTGATGCACAGCGACAAGCGCAGATTGCGAATTCTGGCCGTCTGGCTGCGACCGCCCTTTTGATGAAAAACGAGCACCTCGACCTGGCTTCGCTCCTCAGCGTGGAAGCAGTCAGGATTTCCCCCACCTTTGATGCGCGCAACGCCGAGTTCACGTTGTATCAGACGCATCCGAGGCTTTTGACCTTCTTGCATCACCCAGACAAGGTCCAGAGCCTTGCCTACAGTCCCGACGGCGCCTTGCTGGCCACGGGGTGTCTTGATCACACAATCCGCTTGTGGGATGTCGCCAACAGACGCCAATTGGGCAAGTCACTGCTAGGACATGAGCTGGCCATTTGGGCTGTAGCGTTCAGTCCTGACGGCCGGAGGCTAGCGTCGGCGAGCCTCGACCACACCGTTCGTCTTTGGGATCTAACGAGCATGAGTCAAGTCGGAGAACCGCTACGAGCTGGAGATGGCGTGCTGACGGTGGCTTTTAGTCCTAACAGCAAGATCCTGGCTTACGCTGGTGATGACCAGATCATTCGGTTTTGGGACGTCGCCCAGGGTAAGGCTGATATGGACTTGAGAGGACACGAAAAAGCCGTCTTCAGCGTTGCGTTCAGCCCGGACGGAAACACTTTGGCCTCCGGCAGTACCGACAAGACCATCAGGTTATGGAATGTTTCGGACGGTCAGCCAATTGGAGAGCCTTTACAGGGTGGAATGGACGCGGTTTATAGTCTGGCTTTTAGTCCCGACGGAAAGACCATTGCGGCCGCAAACGCGGATGGAGCGATTTGGCGATGGGATGTCGAAACGCGCAAGTCGATCGGGGAACCGCTACAGGGGCCGAAACAGTACGTTAATAGTGTGGCGTTTAGTCCGGACGGCAGGCTGATACTTTCCGGAAGCTCGGATCGGATGGTGCGGTTATGGAATGTCAGAAGTTCTCCTCCCGCACAACAGATTCTGGAAGGTCACCGCGACATAGTTTCAAACGTAGCCTTCGATCCGAAACGCAAGACATTCGCTTCCGCCAGCGATGACGGCACGGTTCTGCTGTGGGATGCCGCCGGCGCACACCCTCTCAAACGAATTCTCGAGGGACATGAGAGCAACGTGACAAGCCTCGCGGTGAGCCACGACGGAGTCGCTCTGGCATCGGGTGACGCACAGGGCATTGTCAGGATATGGATGCTGAAAACAGGACTACCTTGGGGAAAGCCAATGATGGGCCATGGAACGGGCGTAATCAGCCTGGACTTTGATCGATCGAACATTCTAGCTTCGGCAAGCGCCGATCAAAACGTATGGCTCTGGGACGCTGCACACACGCGCCCCATGACGCAATTTACGTTCGGAGGAAACTTCGGGTTTCGCCTTGCCATGGCCGCAGCGTTCAGCCCGGATGAGAAGACTGTTGCTTTTGCGAATTGGGACGGCAGCATTCAGCTTTGGGAGGTCGGCGAGTCAGAGCCCTACGGGAAACCACTAGTGGGCCACGAGATGACTGTGACCAGTGTGGCTTTCAGCCCGGACGGAAAACTGCTGGCTTCTGGAAGCATGGACAATACGGTCCGTCTGTGGAAGGTCGAAAGTCAGACTCCGCTGGGCGTTCCACTGAAAGGCCACTCGGGGCCTGTTGGGAGCGTGGCCTTCACCCCTGATGGCCTGACGCTAGCGTCGGCAAGCGAAGACCACACCTTGCGCCTATGGGACGTCAAAACGGGGAAGGCGATCGGTGAACCGCTGCAAAGTCACACGAGTCCGATGAGCAGCTTGGCCTTCACCCCTGACGGAAAGATTCTCGCCTCTGCAAGCCGGGATGGGACGCTGCGACTCTGGGACGTGCAGAATCGAGAGCCCCTTGGAGACCCCCTTGAAGGCCAAGAGACGGCTGTCTACAGATTAGCGTTCAGTCCTGATGGCAAAATCTTAGTTTCGTCAGGCGGAGATGGAACGATTCGGCTGTGGGATATGAACCCGGATTCCTGGGCTGAGCGTCCATGCTTCCGCGCCAACCGCAATCTGTCATTGGCGGAATGGCAACACTACGTGGGCAAAGACATACCGTATCACCGCACGTGCCCAGATTTGCCGTGACGGCTGGTTGTCGTTCTGCCAACAGGACCTTGTCCAGAACGGGCTTGAGGAACGGGCGATCGGACTTGTGGCGCGTATAGTCGGCGGGCGACTGTGAAATGCGCGTCGATGATCTAAGCTCCGCACGCTCCCTTTTCCGTAATGTGCTAAGCAGGGACGACGCGGCCACAATAGTTCCGCATTGCGTAAGAACGCACTCGACTGGTGTCCCGCACTGGAAAGTAGGAGGAAGGCGACTGCGCTGTAAATCGGGAAGAAAATCAACACGCAATCCGACAGACGCAATGGCAAGCGACCAAGGGAACGCTCGAACAATCGCAGGATATCAGCGCAGGACTCGCGATCGAGTTGCGGAGAGAATTCGGCGAGGGCGAAGTACTACTTTACGAATTTTGGCGAGGCCACCATCCCCGTCCCACGCCCCGGACCACCGCTAGAGTGAGTATGCGCCAGGCGAGTGAGGCGGGTGAAGCTTCGAGTGCAGAATCCATCTCGTTACAAAAGGCGAACAATAGGTTGGTTGTCGCATCACGCAGATCTTGCGCTACAGTCATGCCGTCTCTTACCCGAGCGCGCTTCCCCTAAACTACGCATCGTCTATTGAGACAGGTGCCTCCATGAGTGGCAAAGCCCAAGTTGGCGACGTTGTGTGGTATCTGGTTGGCGACTATACCGAGAGGCAACAAGCGGAGATAGTATCAATCGAAGGCACCACACAGGCGAGAGTTCGCATCCTAACGGGACCGCAAAAAGGCACAGAAATTGACGCGCCGTGGGGAGTGATTCAGAGATTGGATTAACAGGGGCGGCAATACATCATCGGCGCGAATTCAAATCACTTCTTCAATCGCCCGTCTATTGTTAGCGGATCACCATCTTTGCCTACCAGATCGAGGAGCCCTTATTCTCAGGATTTGTGGTCAGCAGTCCACTGGCCGATGCGGAAGATCACGAATTCTGCGGGGCGCAGCGGAGCCACACCGATCAAGACGATGAGCCTGCCATTGTCGATGTCGCTTTGCGTCATTGTGGAACGGTCACACTTTACGAAGTAAGCCTCGTGCGGTTTGCTTCCTATCAGGCCACCACTGCGCCACTCGTTAGAAAGGAAATTAGAGATAGTTCGACGAACATCGGCCCACAGTTGCTCGCTGTTGGGTTCGAACACGACCCCCTGTGTGCCGTTGTCGATGGAGTGCTCGAGATAGAGGAGATAGCGGCGGATGGCAACGTACTTCCATTCGGGATCGGTGGTGATGATACGGGCGCTCCAAACGAGATAGCCGCGGCCGGGAAAAAAGCGCAGGGTGTTAATGCCGAGTGGATTCAGAATGTTCTGCTGAGTGTTGTCGATGGTTGTTTCAAGGCCGATGGCGAGCTTGATGACTTCGTTGGCCGGAGATTTGAAAACACCTTGTGTTACGTCGGTGCGGGCATAAATTCCGGTAATGAAGCCCGAGGGAGGCAGGTTGAGGCTGGCACCAGTCGAGGTATCGTGAACTGTCACCCAGGGATAATAGAGAGCAGCGTTTCGTGAGTTGAAGCTGGCGCGAAACGCCTGTACTGCATCGAGACTTTGGTCATTTCCAGAATCTAGCACCGCGATGCGATAGCGCATTCGTTCCGCGTGGGCAATCATTAAGTTAAGAATGGATCTCGTGTCCTCAAAATTATCTGCGCAGCCGAAAGTGACGCCGGGCGCGGCGATGATAGAGATTTCGTCCACTTCTTCAAAGGCCATCAATGCGGTTTTGCAGTTCGTGGCCTGATCGAGAGCACCCGTGTAGTCGGACGCGGTGGGGCGCAGGCCGTCGGAATTCGATCTTGCTCCCGGAGAGAAGACCCGGGAGACATAGAGGCGCGTGCCACCGTTCTCGAAGAAGGCCCGCGCGGCGTGCCACATGAAATTGGGCGTGGGCGAGGAATCTTCAAACTGCATGAGCTGCTGTCCGCCATAGGTTTGCTCGAAATCGGCTAGGCTAGTGAGAGGGGCAGATGGCAGTAGGAAAGGACCACTGTGGGTGGGTCCGACGAATCCGGCCGTGAAGGTAGGGAGGCCTTGGATTGAATAGGGTTGACCGTTTTCCTCGACGCGAACTCCTGGCGAAACATGATCAGGCATGACGGGCCCTTCATGACGTGAGCGAAGTATAGAACAAGTCGTGAGTCGCGGGCGCCATTAAGGGCAAGCGAGCGACGTATAAAGGGGACCGCAGCAGTCAATTCCTTCCCCCGGAAAGAAAGCGAAGACGAAATGGCAGACTTACGGTGCGGTAGTAGCACAGTTGAAAGCAGAACGTGCGAAGTTGGACAAGGCGAATCGCAGCGTTAAGTGGCCTTGCGGGAAAGTCCGGTGGTGGGGAAGTGGCAGGCGTAGGCTCTCAGCAGTAGCTCGTGCAAGGACCGCAGCGGCGCAGCGAGCGAGATGGGCGAAGTTCAAGGCGAAGAAGGCAAAGTAGCTCCATTTTGGAACCGTGCTCCTGACGATTTCCGCATTTTGCTTCTCGGACCTCACACTTTGCCGTTGAGGCTTGTCTGATCTATCGGTTTTTTGTTGACGGAGCTCTGATAGACTCGCACAATACTGAAGGTTTCTCTTCCCTCGGACGGCTTCCCCATACATTTGATACGTGCTCGCGTGAGCAGACTGCTTTGCCATCACTGGAGAAGTCCGCCCAGCGGGGCATGGCAACGTACCCTAACTGATGCGAGGGCCCGGAGTTTGCCCCCCACAAAAGGAAGGATGTCCATGGAACGGTATGTCATCCAGCGAGGAGACACACTGAGCGCGATTGCGGGGCGCCTTGGCATTCCGCTCAAGAGCCTCATAGCAGCGAATCGAAACATCAAGAATCCCGATCGCATCTACGTGGGTCAATTCTTGAACCTTCCATTGGCTGTCAGGCACTCGATCGGCTCTCCTACTGGGCCATCTCTCGGGGATGTGTTTGGGCCAGGAGCGGTTCCCACGAACGGCAGGCCCGCAAACGATCCGCGTTATGTGCAGAACGCAATCAAAGCAGTAGGTATTCTGGGATGGGGCGGTCCGTTTCAGCTGTATCGAAGAATGAGCAGAACCGTCCCGTGGATCCGATCACGCTTTTGCGGTCCGAGGTGGTGTTAGTCAACGACCCACTGAAGGATACTTCGTCGGAAATCAGTGTTCTTTATTCGACAAGGGCGTACGCCGATGATGCCGTGGCCAAATCCAAATTCCCGAATGCATTTGCCTACTACATCGGGGATAACGGAATTCTCTTTCCAACGATCTTATCGGATAGTACAGCGCCTGCCCTGTGTGATGCACTGCGCAAGGCGATCGAACAGGAGCGCAAGGATGCTCAAGCGGCTGAGAAGCTCAGCATCGAGTTGCTCTTCTGGTATGTTGGCGCTCGCTTCCCAGCCAAGCCTGCAACCGGCACAGCGGAAGCGGCACCCGCAGCAGCTGCCGATACTGCGTTAGCAGGATTCACGGCGACAGAGAAGGCAGTCATTGCCGAAACGAAGCAAATTCTTTCGTCTCCAGAAATGATGCAAATTCGACATGCACAAGGTCTCGGCAAGGAGATCACAATCAAGATTGGGGGGCGCCTAGTTCAATACGAGCCGAACTGGCCGTGGTCAGGGATCACCAACTTCGAAGGTAACGGGTTCACTCTCGGTCGAGAGGCACTTACCTCTGAAGAAGAGCTTACTAAGACGATCTTACATGAACTCTATCGTCTTTCGACCAGTGTTGTCCGCAACACTGCAGGCGGTGGAGGAAACAACACAGAGACCAAGTTAGCATTCGAATTCGCGGAGAGGGCCTTCAATGCTTGGGGGAAAGTAGCGAATTCATGCCTCATGGGCACGCGCTCGTAGAATCGCCGGACTGCATCGATGCTGTGATGTGCCTGGTTGTATCGAAGCTCGTCCAGATTTCTGCTGGGTGAGCTTCTTCGGCTCGGAATCAGAGCGACGATCCATCCGCGCGTGTGTAATCTCGCAGCGGCCGGTGAGGGTTTCACTACGTCGGCAAAGAGGCGTCTACGCGCGGGGCGGGCGGAGTCGACTTGTCCATGATGCCGGAAGCGGGAGCGATAGACCCTGCAGACGAAACTTGCCGCGAGTACGAAAGGGTGGTCGATCAGAAATATCTCGATCAGATCCGGACGCAAGCGAGGGAAGTTTCCAATAAGCGTCTCTCTCGCCAGTCAGGAGTTGCCAGGTCCGCAATCATGAACTTCAAGAAAGGAAGAAACACAATTAAGCCGCGTACTCTGCGGAAACTGGCAAAGGCTATCGACGTCCTACGCAACAAAACGAGCGGGAAATCCCACGCAGCGCCGGTGTGAATAACCGTAAAGCCTAGAAATTCAATCGCTTTGGTGCGAACCGTTGCACCGGTATAGAGAGAACTTGCTGCGACGCTTAAGCCTTAGCGCGTCCTCATGTCTCGGCTTCATAGAAAGTTAAGGAGAAAACCGTCACGTCAGCTGAGCAAACGCGGCCAGAGAAGCCAAGAGAGTCTCGGCGGCCTTTCTCTCTTTAGCGGGCGCGCGCGCTGAATACTTTTGCAGCACAAAGTGCACCGTATCATACACCGAAGACCACATCCATGGGGCACTGACACGTCGATATAGATCTTGATAATCCCTTTCGATTGACTCGCTCTCGTTGGCCAACTTGCAACCAGCGAGCGCTCTGTACAGCTGCAACTCCACTTTACCGACTACGCTCCAGAAGTTCGGGTCGGCAAAGTTCTCGGCTTCGAGGCTAGCGTGCGTTGCCTCGACGATGGACGCATCCAGTCCCTTCCATCCGGGCCGACCCGCGTTCAAGACTATGTCGGCAGCAAAATAATTTAGCGCCGGGTAGAACAGGTCCGCGGCCTGACTATCGTGGGCGATCAGTGCAGCTCGTTGATAGTGAAACTTCATCGCTTCAATGGCTTCACGCTCCTCCGTTGGCCGGCTTGCAACTGCTTCGATGAGGGCCAAGCGTTTGCATGCTGCCCCGTAGATGCTCTCGCGAACGATCGTCGACTGGATCGCCACCAATTTGTCGAGCAGAGTCAGCGCATCCTTCACCGACTGACGCGCAGATGTCATGGACGCCTGAAGTGCGGCTTGCGCCGTTGCCAGAGAGCGTTTCGCGGCAGCTCGGGCTTTCCTATCCGCTGCACTGCTGCCGGTACTGGCGGCTTTCAGGGCCGCAGCCATATCGTCACGGTGCTTTTGCGCTTTCGTGACCGTTTCCCAGGCCAGTCGGGCGCGCACGTTCGCCAGCTGTTCGGCTGCCCGCATCGATGCGGTGCCATCGCTTGCGGCCACCGCCCGCTGATACCAGCGAATCGCGCTTTCGAGCTCGCGCGCCCCCGCGTATGCTTTGCCAAAATACTCGGCGACAGAACCGATGTCGCCCCACTTGGAGGCAAATCGATTCTCCAGATCACGGATTTTGCCAAGTTGGTGTAGTTCTACATCCCATTTCGTGGACATTCGCAATTCGACTCTGATGGTTTCCAGCACCAATTCTAGAGCTCGGGCCGAAGCAATTCCCGCGAGCCCATCAGCCGACTGGGGTGACGGGGTTGGCAAACCCTTACGATCAAATACCCAGTCTGGATCTCCATAACACTGGTAGGCCGCCCAGGTTTTATCTTCTCTATTGATGCGGTAAGCTGCCTCGCGTGCCTCTGCGACGGCATCGAGAAAGCGACTTTTTCGTCGCACTAAGGAATCGTAAAACTCCGTCGCGAACTTCGAAGCTGCAGTGTCATCGACCGCCCAACCAGCTGCGATCACGCACTTCACGCCGATTTTGATCAACTCTTCAGCCATTCCGGAGGCGAAATTGACACGATCCTGTAATTGGGGTTTGTCCCCGCCGAGCAACTGTTCGGCGTCACGAGCGGCAAGGTGGCAGCAGTTCACGAACACCAATTCCGGCACTGCGCGCATGGTTGCGATCTCCCTAGCACCAAAAAACGTGCCATTGGATAACACGACACCACCTGGAGATCCATCCTGCTGTTTCAACTCGCCATGTCCCGCGACATGCACAATCCGCCAGTCCCGTTCGTGCAACGCGTTCATCACTTTACGGGCATCTGGTCCTTTCACTCCGTGTTTCTCCCTGACTAGGCTTTGCACTTGTTTCGTGCCGTCCCCCTGCAGCGCTTCGGTCAAACACTGGCCGACAGCAATCGCTTCATTCCAGGCGCCAGGGAGCCGAGCGTAATCTGCAGGGCATTCCGGCTCCCCGATCACGAGGATGTGCGATTCCGCGTCAGTGTCGGTTACTTGCTCGCGGAAGTCTCTAATGCGGAGCTTACGGATGAGCTTCGCTCGGATTGCCCAAGGGTTTCGGTTAAAATCTCCATTGTCATCTGTGTCAATTAGTTCCCAAGGAATCCCAGCGGTCTCAGGTTCTAGCTCAAGTTGCATTTCGCCAGTGCTTGCGAAAAAGGAGTCCAGTTCCACTGGAACTAGCAGCTTGAAGAGCGTCCGGCCGATCTGTTTGTCGGAGTTTGGATCCGTCGATGCAGTGGTTACCAAGTGTCGTACAAGTTGAACTTGGGTTTTTTGCGCTCGGACTTCGCTGCGCGCACGCTTTGTGTCGAGCGTGTATTGAATTGATGTTTCGCCCCTGTCCCCTCGTACCAACTGTGCACTGACGAAATCATAGTCGGCACCGCGATATCCCGATTCAGCGGGACGTGTGAGAGGATGCGTTCCGGTTTCTATCCTTTCGAGGATCTTGAAACGTCTCCGATCAGCGGCTTCCAGCGCTATGAGCGCACGCCACGCTTCGGTGGCCCGATCGAGATAGCGTTCCACAATTCTCAGGTGGCGTACGTACGCGCGACTCTTACCGCTCCGTTCGTCGTCTGGGGTATTCTCGGCGCTTGCCAAGGTCTCTTGGCTTTTGTCGGCGCCTGTCAAGGTCACGCTCGCAGCGTAGACACCCTCTGCTATCAGTTTCGCGGCCTGGCCTGGCGTAATTCCGGATCCGCCGCTGCCGAGGAGGGTAGCGCTGATATCGAAAGACCGTGACGCCCCATTGTCGGACTGAATGTCCGACTTAGTTTCCGATTCAATGATGGGCTGCGCCCAGGCGATCACCGCTTGGCGCACGGAGTGAACGAGGTCGGCTGCCCTGAGTTTGCCCTCTTCACCCAATCCGACTACGATGACCACCGGCGGGCGGGGCATCAAACTCGACGGATCTATACGCGAATTTACGAAGACTTGGTGAGACCCAGGAGCTAGGGGATAAAGGCCCAGATCGAGGGAACGCTTCATCGCGTTGCCAATCAGGTCGTTGGCGACGCCTTCGGTGCCGGTCAGGCGAGAGGCGCGATAGTGTCCAATCATGAGCGGCTGTGCCTCGAAAGTAAGATCTCCGTTCACGACGGAGATATGTAGTATCGGGGGGAAGTCGGAAGTTGTTGGCAGAAGTGCAGACGGGAATATCGCTTTTTCGCGACCCTCGACCCGACTCGCTGGTGGTTGTGGAAGGGCGGTTTCAGAAGAAGCTACGGCAGAAGCGCCTTCACGCAGGAAGTGGTGATCGGGCAAGGTGGCGACCGGGTCTATGCGTTTGAGAAGTTGCTGCTCGCCGAGCAGCGCTCGCGCAAGGAAGTCGACCGTCTCAGGCTGGGAGAAGAAGCTAACGTGTGTCACGGAATCGGCGGACAGATTTCCGCCGGCCCCGTAGCATCCGATGCGCTCTGGCGGGACAAAACCTGTACCCGGCAGTGGAATGCGCCAACCGCCCTGTGTAGGCACAACCAGATCGTTCGCCGATCCGAAAAACTGATCGATCCCGGTGTCTAGCATCCGCCGCAGCACAGCACCTGTCGGATTGTAGTTGGAGACCAAAGCGGAGTACGCGTTCATCGGCGGACCGGGCGGCGTCTGGAGATCCACGATCATTTCGCCGTTACTATCCATAGAGTGCAGCCCTGGGATATCCCCCGAGGCATGCCGTGCCAGCCACACCAGCCCATTGGCCACGAACTCCGCACCCGTTGTAAACGGGTTCTCAGGAAACAATTCGAGCAGATTTGCGATCCAGCCGACCGTGTCTCCCCATCGCTGCGGTGTCGCCAGCGGAGTCCCTTCATTCGGCGAAGCGACCAGTACGGCGCGCCCAAGTTTGAAGCGCTGCGCGATTGGTCCGAAGGCACCAGAACGTTCAACCAGATTGCGAAGCACCAGTCCCCCGCGCGAGTGCGTGATCACATCAAATGTGGTGGTTTGTTCGGGCAAACTTTCGAGGAGCATCCGGGCGTTCTCGTGCGGAGTACGGCTGAGACTAAAGTGATCGAACGCAAACATCCGGTCGCCGTATAAATCCTTCACACGATTGAAGAAATTGGATCGCGCCAGAGCCCCATACGCGGATGCTGCATTCGAAAATGTTCCATGAATGAAGAGGAGTGATCGTTCCGGCGAAGTCGGTTTTCCGGGCACCAAGGCCGCGCCGGCAAGTGTTTCCTTTGTTACCTTGAGCCACCCTTCTTTAAGTAGACGCTTATTCCAGGAATTCCTTTCAAACGCGGTTACAAGCTTTGGAAGTGCAAAACTCACGGCCTTGTCAGCCACAACCTTGGCGACCTTAATAAGGACAAGCTTGAAGACCTTGCTTCCGATTCCCCGTTTTCCTGTGTCGACGTCTGTCGACCGAACAGTTACGACAAACCGCGCCTTATTGGCCTGACCACGACCACGGCCACGGCCGGCGTACTGGATCGGAGCGTGAAATGTCAATGCACCCGATGGATGCCGGATCGACAGAATCGCCGCTTCCCCGCCAGCGAGGTCGTACGAAACATCGAGTACGTCGGGCGCTGCGGATTGTCCGCGCCTCGCCGCCTTGGGCTCGGAAACGAATTGCTCTACTACTGCCGATTCTTCGGTAAGGAATTCAGGGGGAAAGTCCGTCGGATCGGTGTCAGCGGTCGAACTCGATCCGCGAGTTGCGACTCTGCGTCGAATGGACCAATCATTTGAATCTGACTGGACTAAACCCATATGTGATACAGGGACCTCGGGCAAGGTTGAAACCGCTAAATTAACTTGGCTGCCATGATACACGCTATTCGCCGGACAACCGGAGGGTTATATGCCATACTTCCGATGGTATGAATGTCACGCTTGAGGCCGTGGGAGTTACGTTCATTGCCGCCGCGATTATTGGTGGTGGTGTTGAGGCCTTCGGCATTAAGCTTCCTATTCTGAATTCGATCAAGCGCCAGGTAATGCTCGCATCCTTTGGCGTGCTACTCCTGATTCTTGGGTTTGTTTTGGAAGCACCGGAGACGCCACGTTCGCAGGACAGTATGCGGGAAAAGATGTCGACTGAGCGTTCCATCCATCTCACCTTGGCTTCGGTCATGCCGGATGATCTTTCCCTTCTCCCCGCTTGCAGTTTGACGGGAGAAGGGAAAGAGATGGTCCCAGAGACACGTGTCAAGATGATAAACAGATGAAAAACATGTTTAGACTGGGAATGGATCAGCTCACATTGTGCTCTGCTCTCGATCAATCCAACTCTGATGATGCTGTTTCCAGAAGGGAAAGAGATGGCCCCAGAGATACGTGTCAAGATGATAAACAGAGGAGAATCAAGTTTGGACAGGACTAGATCAAATCAGAGCGCGCGTTCGTGGGGGGAAAGAGATGGTCTCCAGAGCGCCCCTCTGCATGTGCTTAATGTGCGGGGAGAACTCATGTCGACTTGAGTTTTTCTTGGATCGGACTAGCGCTGATGCTTCCAGCATAGAGGAAGTCTGTTGAAAACCGCGCCCAACGAGCGGTTGACAGGAGACTCTATCTAAAGTACATTTCCCCGCAATCAGTCAAAAGAGAGAGGATACGTCAGCAAGAACGCCGGAACTTCATTCCCGCCCGAACCCTTCCTGGCTGCTCCTCCTGAACTATGAAGCGTGTTGCGTGATCGCCAGTCGATCACGGTGCGGACTACACCAGTAGTGCACCAGTGGCTTCGGGCCGCTCCCAACCGTTTTGTGTTCGGAGGAAGACGACATGTCACGATTCGCCGGTCTCGCCGCTCTTTGCGGTCTCGCGTTCACGCTGAATCTCCCATTGCTCGCGCAGGTTCCCGACCCAGTTCTCGCAGCGACGGCTCCCGTTCCGGGTGCTGGCCACCACTACATCGGAACGGGTGCGGAGACCGTAAACCCGGCTGACGGTTCTTTGTCGTTCGATCTTCCCTTCGATCCCGCCCCTGGACGCCAAATATCTCTGAAGTTTGGGATTCGTTTCAGCGGAACGGAACAGTTTTATCTGAGTAACCAAGGGTATAGCGGCAACATCACTTGGTACCCAAACTGGCAGTACGGACAGGCACCGTGGCAAGTAGGTGCTTGGAGTTATGATCTCCCAATCGTAACCGCTCAAAGCTCCATATATTGGACGGGTGTCACTCCTGTTTGCCCCAATGGAGTTTGCACATACTATTACAGCCGGTGCTGGGGAAACGACAGTTATGTATTTAGAGGACTGGACGGAACCCAGTACTCATTGCCGATTGGGAACGTGTTGCCAGCTTATAACAATTACCTTTCCAACTTCTGTCCAGCTGCTCCTAACAACTACAAGAGTCCCGGAAATAATCACGGCGTCTTCTCGATTCTGGATTCGAATACATGGGCCGTTACTGTCGTCGATCCGTCGGGAACGACATATCAATTTCCGGCTGCTGGCGGGTCAGAACCTCAAGCTCCAAATTATTGGCCTGCTAAGGGTGGGAATCTGGCCTCGAGCATCACCGATCGCAACGGCAATCAGCTCGTCCTCAGTGGCAACAGCTATCATGACTCCACCGGGCGTACAGCCGTTTCTTGGAGCGGTATCGGCAACAACGGCGACACAATCTCCGTAGCAGGTCTGGGCGGGCCTGTCACGTTGAAATGGATAACCACTCCGGTAAGCTTTCCTGAGACCGGCCACAGCCTCGGAAACCCCTGTACGATCACGCCAAGCAATATCAGCAGCGTCTCTGTCGTCAGCGAGATCGACCTTCCCAATGGTCAGAAGTACTTGTTCCAGTATGATGGAGTGCATGGCAAGGTCTCAAAAATCACTTTTCCCGACGGCGGATACGTGCGCTACACCTGGGGAGAGAACACGTCGGCGCAGTTAGCACATATGACATGGACGGATCCCAGCAACTATCCTGCAAGCTGCGATTTCATATACGACATTCCCGCCATCAGCGACCGTTATGTGAGTTTTAATGGGACTACCGAAGTCCTTCATCAGCATTTCTCATACTCAACAGCTTGGTCCGGAAGTACTTGGACCAGCAAGACGACTATTGTCACGACGACGGACCTGCTCACAGGACAGAGCACAATAACCCAATATGGATATGGCGCCGTCAGCGGGGATAACAACGCTTACGTAATCCAATCCCCACTCCTAAATATGATTCCTGTCGAGAGCAGCGTAGCGTACCAGGACGGTTCTCAAAAAACCTACAAAGTACTAAACAAGGCTTGGTTGAATTCTCATGTAATGGCGAGTGACCAGACCATTTTGTACGACAACCTGGGGAATCCCAGCCTCGGTACTCGTAGCGGTAAACGATGTCTTTGAAGTAGGCGGTGGTGTGAGCAGCTGGAGTCGCTGTTAGGCCGATCTTGATTGCATCGAAATGGTCGAGCGTCTTCCGCCAGATCGCCGCTTCTGATGTCGTGTAGCCACGGTGACATTCATCGGCTATCACCAGATCAAAGGCATGAATCGGGATGTCCAGCTTGGTCGCATCTTCATCTAGTTCTTCATCTCCAGCTGCGAAGATGGCATCTCGCCCTAGCAGGTTAATGGTCATCCGCTGGATTGTGCTGACATAGACAAAGGCGTGACTAGCATTCGGATGGGTCAGATAGGACTCGGGAAGGACTTTCGGGTCATATTTCTGATCTTCATCCAAATCCCCGCGCTGGAATCGCTGACTGTAGACTTCGTAGATTTGATCGAACTTTCGCGCCTTTTCTGGCTCGAATGATGCAAATGCGGTTACAGCTTGGGCGGCGAGGGCACGTCGATCTACTAGGAAGAGAATCCGTTTTGCAACCTCGGACTTCATCAGTCTGTAAACTTCGTTGACCATCGTAAAGGTCTTGCCTGTTCCGGTAGCCATCGCGACCAGCATCTGCAGTTTGCGATTAGCGATTGCTCCCTCGATGGCTGCGTTAGCCTCGCGCTGATATTCTCGGAGCCGAGGATGGTCGTTGGGTGTGTGTTTTAGAGTGTCACAACAAGTGTCGAACTCACGCTGGAGGCGCTCAAGCAGCGCGTGCGGGGTGTGAAACTGAGTTACGGTGTGCGAGCGCGATAACTCATGGCGAATGTCATGATGCCAGATGATTTCTCCGTTTGTTGAATACAGGAACGGGACTCGAAAGCCTCGGTAGTTGAAGGGACTATTCGCAATTCCTCGGCAGTATCGCTCGGCTTGAGTGAGAACACTCTGTGGTCCAAGAGTTAACTTCTTGGCTTCGACGACTCCGACAATCTTCCCATCGACGCAAAGCGCGTAATCAGCGGGGCCATTCGCGGTTTCAAATTCCTCGATTGCGCATCCGTCGTATTCACTGAGGGGCACGCTGGCCTTGAAAAGAACAATGCGCCAGTTCGCCTCTTTCAACTTCGGGTCGATGAGGCGCTTACGGGTGAGCCGCTCGGAGTTTTGCTCGGAAGCCGACACAAATCCTACTAGGGAAGGGGAATTATAACCGTCAGATTCCGAAGATCGAAGTGACTTCGGGCACACCCGTGTCAACGGAAGAACAAGCACGTCTAGGTTGATTCTGTTACGAAACCCAGTCATAGAGAGAACTGCATGACGTTTCAATCTGTATTTCGCTGCTTGGTTTCTTGTGCCCCGAGCAGCTCTGTTCTGCAGGTCTGAAACTAATCGCTAACACGATCTCAAAGGCCGACGTTCTGTTTTTCGGCTTGCCCTGACTCTCCGGCTGAAGTAGTATCCAAGTCCTGCCCTCGGGTCCCACTTAGGTTCGCGCATTTGGCCGCCATTCGATCTCAATTTGTGCGCTCGTAGGAGCCTATATGGATTTTTTCGATCCTCTGGCAACTCAGGGAGTTCCACGGGGCCGAATTTTGTCGCCGTCGATACGACGCATCGCTTCAACAGCCGATATTTCTCAAGAGCAAGTTCCCTCTCGGTCAACACATTGGGTACTTCTACAAGCATGGTCGTCATATCTGGTCTCCCTGATTCTTTTCAGCCTTCTCAGCAATAGCCTGCTGTTGGCTCCAACTGGTTTGGCAGTCCTCGCCGCAAAACCGTTCAATCTCCACCATCCCGCTCTTGTGCTCGAAGTAGTCGCATATGTCGAGATGACATTCGGGGCACGGCGGAACGCGTTCGGCGTCGAACTCTTCCGGGGGAATCCCACGCTGGCCGGGTCGATAGGGTTTGGCCGACACGGGCGAAGCCGAGGGTGCTGCTGGCTGGCTCCCCCCTATAGGTGAGGCAGTGATAGCCTCGGTCTAGGTGATAGGTCAGATACAACAGGCACACTTACTATTGGTTCTGATAAATAGACAGGTTGAGTAACCACTGGTATATGGTTATCTATTAACAGTCCATTTGGACTAGGCTTTTCCAAGTCCATCTTTGTGACAGTGTCATCTTTTTGGACTTGGGTTTGGTGTTGTCGTGCAAAGACTTGAGCCAAGTCCACTCCGCCCTCAAAACCCAAGTCCATCAGCGTGCAAAGTTTGAGTCGTAGTGTGGGCGTCGTCTGGTACCCTCGGGAGTCTCGGCGGGATTTCGTGACGATTTCGAGCCAGCCCAGAGCGATGAGTTGCTTCTGCCAGCGGTGAATCGTCGCATGCGTGCTTTCGAGATGCGCGGCGGTCACGTCGAGTGGCTCCACGAACTTGGCATCGCCATAGGACACGAGGTAGTGGGTGAACAGTCCGAGTTCCTGTACCCTCGGGGTGTTCGTGTTGCGGGACTTCTTCGTAGTTTTCGTTGCCATATCAGTTCAATTCCTTCAGGTCTACTTCGCGAGTTCATTCGCGACTGCTGCGAGGTCGCTGCTTGTCAGCGCACGCAGGACATCATTCTGGGCTCGGCTTGTAATCGTTCCGGTTTCCTTCGTGAGCTTGCGAAGGTTCCGGATGGTCGTCAACGCTTTCTGTTGAGACTCCGTAAGCGATTCGGTTGTTGGCATCAGTTCATCTCCATCATCCTTCGGGGGGCGGATTTCGGCCACACGACTGCGGTCGCAGACACAAGTCGGCGTCGTCAGGAATATTCAGTTGTTTGATTGGTTCGCTAGGGTGTGCTTAGCTTCGGGCTGGCACCCGACCGCCGCTTCCTTTTGAGTAAGTGCGGCCCTCACTGGTCTTCTCGACCTTCTTTTAGAGTAAATGATTCATCGACGACTGTCAATATTAAAATGCGTTTTCGCCAGTGTTCATCAGTGCTTTCTCGATTCGTATATTTGATATACGACCCTTGGTGACTCAACCGTATATCTCATATACGACATCCCTGAGTCCCAGAGGTGACACTGGCCTATTAGGTCAGCAGGGAGGTAGACACCCTTTAAGGGACTCCTGCTCAAGTTGCTGTCGGCTTGCCCAACTATTTCCCCGAGGGAAAGTCCCCGGCGGCTCCCCACGGCGTGCCACTTTTGGAGGGATGGTTAGGATTCCTTGACTCCCCTAGCCAAAATCGTGTTCCCCTTCCGTGAACCCCTTTCCTGCCGCTGAGAAATCATCCCTGACGTGCGCCAAATCCGGCCATATTAGACCGCGATAAAAGCGGCCAAGAAGGGTGCGACCATGCAATCGTCGTGCAATCGGAGAATGGGCTAGTCTTTAAGGTATTGGCTGTCAATGAGTTGCAGACGCCGATTTCTGCGCGACAGTTGGTTGAACCGCCTCATACTGACGTACACACTTCTCTCCGGGGCTGAATTGTGCACATTGAATCGACGTGGACTGACTGGGCGTAGCCGCAAGGCATCAGTAATGTTGCATAGCGGCGGCAGGGCGATGTCCTATGCGGCAGTGCAAGCGAAATTCTCCCCGCCACGTTATGTCGTTTTGTAAGGGCAAGACCGCACGGGTCGAGCATAGGTTCAGCAGGGGAATCTGGGTTCAAAACCATGGCGGAGTAGAATCCGGCTGGTATTCTCACGGCGTCGTCGGCTAAATCATCCCTTGGAACTTCCCGTTGCGCATCCTGACGTGGAAGATTGCGCCCGGACTTGCAACCGGAAAGCCCGTCGTCCTGAACCCGCCGCATTGCTGGGGCCGCTGTCCGTTGCTGATGGTTGACGGCACTGAACGTCCGAGGCTGCGAAAACACCGCGAAAACACTGGATTTTCGTAAGCCCTACCCACACTTGTGCTCACAAATGGCTCGCGAAATTCCGATGAGGACGGAGGGCCTGAAACTCAGATACGGCCCGTAGGGCGGTGATGCCAGCCTTACTGTGGCTCTGCCCGTCAAATGGACGGACAGAATGAGAAACGCGGTGAATCTGTGCGGAGCCCCGATAACATTGGACATTTGAGGACTTTCCACACTTCGGTTCACACAATGTCTGCGAATCGGTGGTCTATTCGTTCAGCCGCCCACCACATACCCACCGGACAAACGCTGTTAGTCAGTCGCGAACTTTCTCGCACGTTTCGTTATATTTTGAGCAAGGGATACAGCAGTACATGGCAGGAGAAACCGATGGCGAACAATGACGAGGGAAAAGTAACCGAGATGGAACTCACAAGGCTGAAGTACGGCCACGTCGAGAACATGATTGCCCTCGCCATTGTGGCTCTCATAACCGTGGGCGGGTTCGCCTGTATTCTCTACGGCCAACCATGCGGCCAGACGATTATTATCGCCGTCATGAGTTTCGTCGGTGGATGGCTCGGTGCGAAGCGTCTCAATCGCTCAGGACGGACATGATTATCGACCCGTATTAAGTACTTGAGAGGCGCGATGTTTCGAACACCAACACGGTGGCGCAGGCGAACAAGTCGGATGGCCGAGAAAAAGTGGTATTGAAGCGACGCTGTCAAATTCCGTTAATGCCGAAGACCCAATGTGAGAACAAAACGGTGACTCCGCTCAATTCATGGCTTGGCCGTAAGTGTTAGCGACTCGCTGCGACGAACCGAGATAAGCCAACCAGAGCAGAGCGCCCACACATCCAACAAGCGGCTCCGGCGAGAAGTGATGTGTTGCTTTCGAAAGCGACACAATCACAAGAATGCTCAGCAGAACTCCGAGAATCAAGTACCGCTCAGCGTGCTTCGGCGCATTGCGACGCTTTCGGAGCAACAGGTAAAAGACATAAAAACCATAACCTGCCAAGCCTAGAGAAAGTATGCCGGAGAGCAGGACGAGTGGGAACCGTTGAGAAGGATTGTCCAAGCCTCCGGCTCCAAGAAGCAACAGCCCAGATAGCACGCCAAGCAGCGGACCAAAAAACATGGCGATAACGAATAGCACAAGAAATCCGCCAATACCGGTTAAACGCTTCTTTTCCGTTTCAACTTGATGAACAACTTTCTTTTCCGCTTTCCTCTCGGCATCCTCCCTCTCCGACTGGGATATACCGCGTCGGGAAAGCTCCCGCACCATGAGGTCAAGGGCTTCGGGTTCGTAATCTTGCTTGTTGGCCGTTGTTGCACGCAACAACTGAGCCACTGACCAGGTCTCATATAGCTGCGCTGCGTCTTTTGATTGTTGTAGGTTCATGTGACCTCCAACTTCGGTCACGAACTGAAAGGGTTGATTAGTGTGCACAATTATCGCTCGAAAAAGCAATGACGGCGAGAAATAAATTCTTGCCCGTTCTGACGAACGAGCGAACGAGCATGACATACGAAACCTGCGTCGCCAACTGAATACAAAGACCTGTGCGCCCCGCTTGTCTGCGTGGCAGAGCTCTGTTGGGGTAGTGGGGTGCAAGAGTATACTCCGCGCTGGGCGTGAGGTGTGTCATGAAAATCGTGTGCGTAGCAAATTTCGGCGCCGACAGCATGGATTTTGGTAGGTTTATCGAATTGCTGTCCACAAGCACTGGAGTGTCACGAGGGGACTTTCCGAAGTCTTGGGACTCCCGGCAAAACCTATTGTGGTATACGGAAAGTCCGAAATACATTGATGGGGAGGAGATTAAGAGACGCGCGGCTCGACACTGGGGAGAAATGATACGAAATGAACCCTGCGTTATCGTTGATTTTGAAATTCCAGTCGGGCACGTTGGACGAATTGGCTTTTTTGAATTGCCGACGGACGTTGCAAATCGAAAATTATTGCGCTTTAACCCAGTAAAATTCAACTGGTCTGTTCATGGCAATTTCGGTAACGAACGCAAAGCTATCCTCGAAGACATAAAGCAGTTGCCTTGGTACGAAACGACTCGCTTCATCCTGCCTTCAGGTCTCACCGACGACTTCAAATATATTCCGACGCATGACAAAGGTCTTGAGTTTGAGGTCGAGCTGCATCAAGAACATGAGGTACGAACGATAGAGACGAGCGTTGGACAGATTTTTGAGAAACACGGGCTTACATTTAGCCAAATAGCCCCGGCAACTTGTCCGAAGTGCAAAGGTATCATCCGAATGGATAACTGGCAGTGTTTAGCTTGCGCCGAAAAAATGGAACTAGAGCGCAAAGCTCGGCAGGCGGCAGAGTGCGCAGCTCGGGAAACGGCAGAGCGGGAGACGAAAGCTGAGCGGAAGCTTAGAAGAGAGTGCACGATGTGCGGAAGGAAACTGGGATTTCTGGACATCCTTCGGAGGAGTGAACAGCATAAGGGCTGCACTTCGTTTATTGCCGTTCAGAACCAGAAGGCCTCCTAGGATTTACCAAACAGTCTGGCTGTTATTTCCGCCCACTGAACCGGGGCGGTTTATTACGCGAACCTAATCGCATATCCATCTGTGTCCGACGCCTCACCCGAAACTACACCGGAAAACACGATGCCGACCTTGCCCACCATATTCTAAGAAGCAGTCCGATAGAGTAGGTGGTAATCAGTTGACACTATATGACACCATATGGTACCATCATTACATGGCGACTCTTCGCGAAACGAAGCCATTGAAGGCACGCGTCAACGGGCTGAAAACTGACAATCGCCTCATCGTCTACTTGGAGCCGGGACAGAGAGAGAGGCTTGACGATTTGTCAGCCTCGACGGGCGCTCGATTGACCGAGTTGGTCAGGCGTGCGATTGACAAATATCTGAGTGAGGCTGGCCTGATTTCGCCATCTCGTCCGACTGCAGCAAAGACGCGGGGGTGACGCTACTCGAACGTGTACGAGATATACGGGCTTCGCTCACTGTTCGCTGCATTTTGATTGCATAAACGATTGCATAATCGCTCAACAAACCGACTGAAATATGGTCTGGAAGTTGGCGAGAGAGTTTTGAAGTAGAATCACTGCAAGGAAGACGGTTTCTAACGTGTTGGAAAATCGGACAAATCGGGCAGAAAATATGGCGGAGAGGGAGGGATTCGAACCCTCGGTACAGGTGTTAGCCCGTACAACGGTTTAGCAAACCGCCGCATTCGGCCACTCTGCCACCTCTCCGTGAGTGCGTGAATGGGCTTTGGTCAGACGTAGTTTATCACTTCTGCTTCCGTCAGTTCAGCTTTCAGCTCATCCCTACGATGGCCCGGCCCCTCCTCAGGCCGTTTCGACAGGGAATCGGGGGTTTGCAGTCGTCCTTTTAAGGTGGGTGCCGTATGTTCCCTGCTTCCGCAATCTGGCTTAATGGAGCCACAGTAGTGACCCGTGCCGGCGGCAGAGTGTCGGCTGCCGGTTCTCTCCGCATGCTGTAGACCCGTCCGACCTTAAATGAAATACGAGAGGTGTGACCGAATGACGCGTATTCTCAAGGGCCACTCTGGTCCAAGTGCAACAATTTTCGGCCTGCAGGCCTTGATTTGTCTTGGCGTCCTGATTTTAGCCACCTCCTCTTGCGGCACCACCAAGAAAGATACCTCACCAACACCACCATCGCAGCCAGGTTATCCCTCGACTCCGCCCGTCTCGATCACTTGGTCACCCTCATCGAGTCCGCTGCCAGCTCCTCCCTCGCAAGTGCCGCCCCCACCAGGGTCGAACGACTTCCCGCTCTCCGTCTCCGGCCCTGCCGATGGCGCGACGGTTACGTCGCCCGTGGTGGTGGGCGCATCGGCAACTCCCAAAAATCCCATCTTCTTTATGCGCGTCTATGTCGACCAGCTTGCCGTCTACTTCACTTTCACAAGCTCCATTAACACTCAACTCTTCATCGCTCCGGGCCAGCACAAACTCGAGGTCATGGCAGAAGACAATCAAGGCTACATCTCTGCCACCATCCTGAACATTACGGTGACTTCACAATCGCAAACCACCATCAGCAACATTCAAAGCATGTCCGGGTGGCAATCATGTTCCGCAGTCTTTCCTGCCGGATCCGGACGCGACGGGCAAATCTGCGCTGCAGGGTTGGGAACTGCACAGTCGACGCTGACGCAGAATCAAGCCACTCCCGCAATGGACGGCCAATCCGCCCAATTCAGCATGGGGGGACCGACTGCATACTCGAACATGCTCTACTTCAATGCGATCGCAGGCGGCGATAATGTAAGCCACTTCACTTACGATCTCTATTTCTACATTGACAATCCGGCCGCATCGCAGGCTCTCGAATTCGATATCAACCAGACATTCGGCGGCAATCGCTGGGTCTGGGGATCGGAATGTAACTTTAACGGCTCAGGTAAGTGGGATATCTGGGACGACATCAATGGGTGGCAGCCCACGATCTATGACTGTAAGCCCTTCCCCGCCAATACATGGATTCACCTCGTGTGGAACGTTGAGCGGGTCGGCAATCAGGTGCATTACATCAGCCTCACGGTAGGCGATCAGACCTACAACGTGGATACCTACTATCCCAACCAGCCGGACTGGACATTGGAAGAAATCGACGTCGCTTTTCAGATGGACGGAAACTACAAGCAGGAGCCTTACAACGTATGGCTCGACAAGGTGCAGTTAACAGCGAACTAAACATCTGGCCCAGAACAGTTTCGACCGCATTTCTGCCGCTCGCAGGTGCTGGTTTCGAATCATTGCAGCCGGCAGGCATTCGAGGGGGAAATGCGAAGTACGTTACGCCGATTCGGCGCCCAACACATCGTCTTGATCGTAGGGGTCGTCACTCTGGCTGGGTTCCTGTTGGGGTATGCTGGATGTCAGGGACTGCCCAAGAACGTTGCTAACTGTGCTGTCACTCCAACCCCGCCGGCAGATCTTTCCGTTGTTCCCCCTGCGTCCGAACCTCCGCCTCCGCCTCTCTGCGGCTTCCCCGTAACTATCTCCAGTCCAACGACCAGTGCGAGCGTCAATTCACCGGTCCCACTTGTGGCTACGGCAACGCCGCCGGACCCCATTTACACAGTTCGAGTGTACGTCGATGGCCACGCAGTTCTATACACACCCAATGCCTCTGTCAACCAGTTGATCTGGATGGCTGACGGTCAGCACACTTTGGAAGTCGTCGCAGAAGATACCGCCGGCTACATCGCTACCTCTTCGATTCAACTCAATGTAATCGGACAAGAACCAGGCGCCTTGAATGTTCAGGATCAGAACAGTTGGGTTTCATGCTCAGCTACGATTTCCAACTCAACCTGCGCCGCTGGTCTCGGCACAGCCACCTCAAGTCTTACGCTGCACCAGTCCACGCCCTCCTTGGACGGATCGGCTGCCAGGTTCGGCATCGCCGGAAATCATCCTTATTCTAACGAGCTCTATTGGATCCCTCTCGGTGGAGGCAACAGCGTCAGCCATTTCACCTATGATGTCTGGTTCTACGTCGATCAGGGCGACGCACCGCAGTCTCTCGAATTCGACGTAAACCAGGCTTTTGGCGGTACGCGTTGGACGTGGGGTTCACAATGCGATTTCAATCAGACCCATCAGTGGAATGTATGGGACCCTCTGCACGAAGTCTGGGTCCCCATTCCAGTACCTTGCAATCATTTTCCGTCGAATACCTGGGTCCACCTTATCTGGTCGCTCGAGCGTGTCGGGAACCAGGTGCATTACATTACGCTGAGCGTTGCCGACCAAACTTATGACGTCAATACCTATTTCACCGCTCAGCCCAATTGGTATCAGGAGGAAATTGACATCGCATTCCAGATGGATGGCAACTATAAGCAACAACCTTTCAACGTCTGGTTAGATGAAGTGAATCTGCTGGCCAATTGACTCTTTACCTTCACAGTAAATGGTCGACCCTGTGCTCTACAGAAAATGTTTCTCCCTCGTAAAGGCAATCGCGGATGCCCGCTGCGCCGCACTTGATACTACTCTCTCGACAGAGGAGGTTTTTTATGCCGGAACGAGAAACCATCGACCGTGCGCGTGAAGACGCGCGTGAAGGCAAGTCACCCAGCACTCAAGCTGGTGAATTCGTTCGCGAGGAAATGCATCACATCCGCGAAGGCAAGCATGGCGCGGCCTCTACCAAGCAGGCGATCGCTATTGGACTCTCGAAGGCTCGCCGCTCCGGCGTCAAGTTATCCCCGCCGCGCGGAGGCAAAACGTCCGCCAGCACCAGCCAAAAGGCCGAGAGCGATTATCGCAAAGGACAAAGCCATTCCCGGCGCAGACCTTCCACCACGCGATCCAGGGCCACTTCGAATGCTCTAAAAAAGAAGGGGCATTCTGCTGCTTCTCACGCATCTCTCTCCAAACAGGCTCGCACCGCCGCTCGCAGTCGAGGGTCCGCTTCGCGCCAGAATGCTGCGAGGAAAGCAAGCCGCACGCGCTTAAATATGTGAGACCACGAAGCTCCCGGCGGAATTGTCTCTTCCCAAAAGACAGTCTGGTTTATCGGACACCTACCCTGAATTGGCTTGAAATGAATTACAGAAAAGGACAGGACTATCGCGCAGCAGGCCGACCGCAGCAGACGAACATGCGGGTCAGGCGAAGATAGACGTCGAGCGTTATGTTTGCTCGCGAGCGCCGCCCTGAGGAATCACACATGCGCCGTAGTTTTTCATACCGCTATCAGCAAGGCCAATCACAATTTCAACTCGGAGCAATCTCTTTCTTCGATGATCGTTGCCCCAGTCCGAGTGGGGATTTTTTCAAAATCAGTGCAGTTTTATCTCCTTGCGCAACGGAAGATCCTGTGACGACCCTCCCACCATCACCGTATAGGACCCGGGAACCATCTTCCAGCTATCCGTTCCTTCGTCATAAATGCTCAGCCGCTCGCGGCTAACGGAGATCGAAACTTGTTTCGTCTCGCCGGGAGCGAGTTCCACCCGGCTCCATCCAATCAGCCGCTTCGGCGGCTCTCCCGCCGTTTCGGGTAGGGAAGAATAGACCTCCGCAATTTCAGTGCCCGCGCGTGCCCCTGTGTTCTTGACTGTAAACGAAACCGTGGGCGCGTCCTCGCCGCTGACCGAGAGGCCGGAGTACGCAAACGTTGTATACGACAGCCCGTGCCCAAACGGAAACAGCACTGCCTTCTTTTCCGCGTCATACCACTTGTAGCCAACCTTCAACTTCTCATCGTAGTAAACCTGAAATGCGGGTAGCCCTTTCGCCATCGTAGCCATGAAACCAGCGAAGTCACCGCCCGGCCTCGGAAACTTCGGGTCCGACGGCGGCGGAGGCGTAACGAGTTTGGGATGCGGCAGGTCCCCATCGCTTTTCGGAAAAGTAATCGCAAGTTTGCCGCTGGGATTTACTCTGCCTGCCACAATGTTCGCCAGCGCCTCTGCGCCTCGAATACCCGGATACCACGCCTCGATGACTCCCGCGACCTTATCCACCCACGGCATCGTGGCTGGACTCCCGGTCTCGAGCACAACAATGGTTCGCGGATTCGCTGCTGCTACTGCCTCGATCAAGTTGTTCTGCTCTTCCGGCAAGTCCAGCGTCTTCAGATCGAAGCCTTCCGATTCCCACACATACACGAACACGATCGCCGCATCCGCACCCTTTGCCGCCGTTGCAGCTTCTTCAATATTGTCGCCGGAGACGTAAGAAACTTTGGCCTCGGGAAATTGCGCTTTCAGCGCACGAAGCGGAGAACTCGGCATCCACTGGGTGCGCATGAAAGCCCCCGGCTGGCCTTGGGCGCGCGGGGGAGGTGTAACCGGCGAGCCTCCCGGCGCATCGACTTGTGCGGATCCTCCTCCACTCAGCACACCCACATCAGCATGTCCACCGACCAGCACCAGCGAATGCAAAGTGGAAGAATCCAACGGCAATACTCCGTTTTCATTCTTCAGCAACACGATGCTTTTCTCCGCCAACGTTTCAGCGATAGCCAGGCCGCCCTCGATATCCGGGACCTTCTTGCGGACGGGATGATCAAACAGTCCCGTCGCGAAAATCGTCCGCAAAATGCGGTGCACATGGTCGTTCAGTTCCTCCTGCGACACTTCACCGCTCTCCACAGCCTTTTTCAGAGCATCCCCATAGAAATATTGACCGGGCTGCTCCTCATCCAGCCCGGCATGCGACGCTTTCGCAGCTGAGTGCGTTCCTCCCCAATCCGACAACACGAATCCTTTGAAGTGAAAATCCTTTTTCAGAACATCATTGAGCAGGTAGCTGTTCTCGCAGGCGTAATCGCCATTTAAACGATTGTAGGAACACATCACCCCACCCGCGTCCGAGATGCCCAATGCAATCTCAAACGCAAGCAGGTCGCTCTCGCGCATCGAGCGTTTGTCGATGTTCACGTTCACCGCGTTCCGGCCGCTTTCCTGATCATTGAGGGCGTAATGCTTCAAATCACCGATCACGTTCTGTGACTGGACGCCTTTTACGAAGTTCCCAACCAGAGTCCCCGCCAGCAGCGGATCTTCGCCCTGATACTCAAACGTACGACCGTTGCGAGGCTCGCGCGGCAGATTCACCCCGCCGCCCAGCGACATGCTGTACCCCTCATCGCGCAGCTCGCGCCCGATCAAAACGCCATACTCGAACACTGCCTCCGGATCCCACGACGACGCCGCACCAAGATTGTTCGGAAGCGCCGTCGAATACCTTCCCGCCGCCGCGCCGCGGGTCACGCCATACGCCGAATCCGCCATCTGAACCGCTGGAATGCCGAGCCGGGGAATCGAAACGGAATAACCCGCGCCTCCATTGGATTCCGTCGGCTTAGTCGCGAGGAACGACATTCCCTGCCCATGCAGTAGAGAGATCTTCTCGTCGAGCGTGAGTTCCTTGATCACCATATCCGCGCGCGCATCGGGCGAAAGATTGGTGTCCGACCACGGATACTGCTTAGGCTGCGCTCCTGGAAATTGCGCCACAGCCACGGCCGCCAACAGGCTCAGCACTGCAATGAACGCGATGAAAGCGGATTCCAATCGTCTTGCGTGAGACATGCTTCATTCCTTTCCATGACTCTAAAGAAACTATCTTCATCAATGGCTCGGCTAGCGGACGGTTTTAAAGCAGTTCGGTGCAAGCCCGATTTTGAAAGAACACGGCTCTAAATCCGATCGCTGCGGCCAGATTTGAAAGGGCACGGCTTAAACAGGATGCGAAAAAATGCCAATATGCGCCCGATTTGGGAAGGGCACGACTTCTAGTCGTGCCGTAAGGCGTTGAAAATACATCCGCGCTTTAGCGCCTGCGGTGAGCGATTTTCGACACTCCCGACTTTTTCCGCGACCTCTTAAAGCCGTGCCGCTGATGCCACAAGAATGACCCGGCTTCAGCCCCTGAGGTCACGCCGCGCTGTGCCCAAAACTATTCCTAAGTCGAAGCTTGGTAGTTGACGCGACTTTCCCACGCCTGTGGCATTTCCACAAACGACCGATCGAGTGCAAAAATCGAACAGCAACCAAGCAGCCGCAAAGTCCGCTCCACATCGCCCTTCAGGATCTCCAGCGCCCTGCGGACTCCCGGCTTTCCAGCCGCCGCAAGTCCGTAGGCGTAACCGCGCCCGATAAGAACCGCGCGCGCGCCCAGGCAGATCGCTTTCACAATGTCGCTGCCCCGTCGGATGCCACCATCCATCAGCACCTCAATCTGCCCCTTCGCTGCCGCGACCACCTCAGGAAGCGCCCGCAATGTCGACGACACCGAATCCAGCTGGCGTCCGCCGTGGTTCGATACAACGACCGCCGCCGCGCCTTCATCGATCGCTCGCCGCGCATCATCGCCGATCAGAATTCCCTTCACGATGATCGGCCCCGACCAGTGCTGCCGAATCCACTTCAGGTCAGCCCATGTAACCGTGGATTCCGACAACGCAGCTCCAACATCGAGCAGTTCCATCGGCCCCTTGCCTGGGATCACGATGTTCTGCAGCTTGGGAACTCCGCCATCGAGCAGGAATGAAATCACCCAACCCGGGTGCGCCAGGATGTCTGGCAAAAAAGGGATCTTCGAGAACGGAGAACCACCCAACAACTCCTTCATCCCATTGCGCGGGTCGCGTTCCCGCATTCCGGCAACTGGCGTATCCACGGTCATCACCAGCGCCGAATACCCGGCCCTGCGCGCCCGCTCCAGTGCTGCCTCTGCAGCTCCGCGTCCGCCCAACAGATAGAGCTGGTACCACGCCGGCCCTTTGGTCGCAGCCTTCACATCTTCGAGTTTGTGCCCGGAGATGGTCGATAATATGTATCCCGTGCCAAACTCCCCGGCGACGCCAGCCGCGGCGACTTCACCTTCAGGATGCATCAGCCGGCTGTACCCGACCGGCGCCAGCATGAACGGAAGCGCCAGCTCGTGTCCAACCACGGTGGTCGACAGCTTGCACTCAGAAACCGACACCGCTCCCCGCGGACGGAATGTCACGTCGCGAAACGCTCGGCAGTTTTCGTTGAGGGTTAGTTCAGACTCGGCGCCACCGTCCAGGTAATCGAAAACCGATTTCGGGACCCGCCGCTGCGCCATCTGGCGAAGGTCCTCAATATTCACTACCTTCGTCGAGCTTAGAGATCGCGCTTGAGCCGTCATCTCGTATCGCGTGGAATCGTGCTGAGCAGCAGGGTAAGCTACTCCCTCACAATTGTCGAACCGCCGTTCACGAAATTTCGCAACGCCAAACAGGCCGCACCAAGAAAACTGAGGAAATGTGTAATTGGGGAAAAGGTTTCTGGCCGGGTTTGCCAGAAGTGGGGTTTTAGACTTCCGTTCAATGTCGATTTTCGACGAACCGCACCGAACCGACCAACAACTGTTCTCTAGAAATTCACCGGTAGCTTCACGACTCTTTTCTGGATCGCCCACATCACCAGCTCCGCCTTATTGTGAATCCCCAGCTTGCGCATCAAATTAAATTTGTGCGCGTCCACCGTTTTGATGCTCAATCCCAGAAAACCGGCCACCGACCGCACCGTACGACCCTCCGCCAGCAACTTCAACACCTCGTGTTCCCGGGCCGTCAACATCCGCTTTCCTGAGGCCAGCTCCTCGATCGGTACCTCCCTCACCGCTGCATTGGTGGCAACGAAAGGCGCACCTGTTGCGCCCCTTACCATCGTCACCAGCTCGTAGGCGGAAGTCCGCCTCATCGCACACTGAGCGCTGCTTGCAGCAGTCGGCCGCAGCTCATCCTGATTAGTACTCGGTAAAAAAACAATCCTGCTTGTTGGGGATTCCTCGAGAATCATCTGCTCCGCTTCCGCCGGAGCGCACCCGAACAGCGTCGCGTCTGCGACCACAGCCTCGGGCCGGTACTCCAGAATTTGCCGTAACGCCTCGGCGCCATTCTCCGCCTCGGCCACGACATCCAGATCCGGCTCGTCTTCCAGAAGGCGCCGCAATCCCTGCCGCACCAAGGCCAACTCATGCGCCAGAACGCAGCGAATCATCCTATCGTATGGGATCTGTGCGTGGGGGCACACAGTTCCTCCTACTTAGTCGGCAAACCTTGGAGTGGGCGCGTCCTGTTGGTGACTGCGCCCGAATACCGACGTCCCTTGTATTGTATCCTCTCTTGGCGCTTTCCCCCGCTTTTCTGGGGGTTCTCCCGGTTTTTTCGGTCTTTCCCAAGTGTTATCACCGTTCCACACTGTGTTTTGTACGCATGTTGCCGTAAAAAACGGTCAGCCGCAAAGCGTTTGAAAACCGCCCGATGCCCCGGATTCTCGCCCTCATCAGGTACAATCAAAAATTTATGTTGCGTTACTTCACCGCCGGAGAATCCCACGGAGAGGCTCTCATCGGCTTCCTCTCCGGCGTCCCCGCCGGTCTGAAAATCGATCAGCCATTCCTCGACCGCGAGCTTTGGCGCCGTCAACAAGGATACGGCCGCGGCGGCCGCATGAAGATCGAGACCGACACCGCTCACATCGTCTCCGGCGTCCGGCACGGCATCACCATCGGATCCCCCATCTCGTTGCAGATCGCCAACCGCGACTGGAAAAACTGGCAGGAATCCCTTCCCGTCGCCGCCGGCGATCCCGCCAAGCACAAGCGCGTCGCCTCGCCCCGTCCCGGACACGCCGACCTCGCCGGCGCCCTCAAATACAACTTCCCCGAAGCTCGCTACATCCTCGAGCGTGCCTCCGCCCGCGAATCCGCCGCCCGCGTCGCCATCGGCGCCATAGCCAAACTCTTCCTCCGCGAACTCGGCATCGATGTCCTGAGCCACGTCGTCACCACTGGCAGCGTCTCTGTGACCGGCCATGTCTCCTGGGAAAAAATCCGCGCTCTTCAAGATCAGCAGGAAGTTCTCCTCAACTGCGCCGATCCCGAAATCGAGCAGCGCATGAAAGAAGAGGTCGACAAAGTCCTCCGCACTGGAGATTCTCTTGGCGGCGTCTTCGAAGTCGTCGCCCACGGCGTGCCGCCCGGGCTCGGCACATATGCCCAGTGGGACGAGCGCCTTGACGCCCAACTCGCCGCCGCCGTCATGTCCCTGCAGGCAGTGAAAGCTGTAGAAATTGGCTCCGGCGTTGCCGCTGCATTCAGTCCCGGCTCGCAAGTGCACGACGAAATCGGCTACACGGCGAAAGATACCTTTACTGCGTTTTCGCGAACCCACAACAACGCCGGTGGCATCGAAGGCGGCATCTCCAACGGAGAAGAAATCCGCGTGCGCGGTTATCTCAAGCCCATCTCCACTCTGCGCCGCCCCTTGCAGTCCGTCGATTTCGCCAGTCGCGAGCCCGTAAAAGCCGCTTACGAGCGCTCCGACGTCTGCGTGGTCCCCGCCGCCGGAGTCGCTGCCGAAGCGATGGTCGCGCTCACGCTGGCCCGTTGCGCCCTGGAGAAATTCGGCGGCGACTCGATGACCGAAACGCTCCGCAACTTCCAAGGTTATTGCCAGCAACTCGAAACCTTCTGATGATCTACCCCATCGTAAAATTCGGTAACCCGGTCCTGGAAAAGCCCGCAGAGAAGGTCACCGTATTCGACAAGGACCTCGAAAAACTCATCGAAGACATGTTCGAATCGATGTACGAAGCTCACGGCGTCGGCCTGGCCGCCCCGCAAATCGGCGTCGGACGCCGCATCGCCGTCATCGACGTAACCTTCAAAGAAGACCCCGACGCCAAGCTAGTCCTCATCAATCCCGAAATCATTCACACCGAAGGCAAGCACACCCAGAGTGAAGGTTGCCTCAGCATCCCCGACTTTCGCGAGAACGTGACACGCCCAAACAAAGTCACTGTCCGCGCCCAGGATGTTCACGGCAAGGTCTATGAAAAGACGGGCGAAGAACTATTAGCCCGCGCCTTCCTCCACGAGACCGATCACTTAAACGGCAAGCTCTACATCAGCCATATCAGCGCCCTGAAACGCGACCTCATGAAACGCAAAATCCGTAAGCTCCAAAAAGCCGGAGAATGGTAGGAATTAAGACCACTTTTACTTCGTAAGTCTTGTATTTTGTGTGACAAAAAAAAGTCACGCCTCCTGTAATAATCCCACTTCCCCCTCCGTCTTTAGGGGTGTAAGCAGCCAGACGGAGGAGTACCCTGCGAAGCGTATTGATAGAGGAACCGGCAATCGCCATTCCGCAAGAACTCGACCGGGCTTTTCGAGCGCATCACGGCCTGGTTTTTCGCATGGCCTACCGTGTCACCGGCAACGCGGCAGATGCGGAAGATGTGCTGCAGACCGTTTTTTTGCGTCTGCTCCGTCGGCCGCCCGAGTCCGACGCGATGGAGAACGAAGAGAGCTATCTGCGCCGCGCTGCCATTAATGCGGCTCTCGATGTGATCCGCTCACGCCAGTCCGACCGGGCGGTTGAGCTTGTTGAGGTTCCCACGCGGGGCTCAGAAGCGGAAGCCACCGAGTTGCGGCAAGCGCTGGGACGGGCTCTCAGTAAACTCCAGCCCCGTTCGGCAGAGATCTTCACTCTTCGCTTTATCGAAGGACTCCGCAATCCAGAGATTGCACGCATGCTTGGCATTTCAGAAGTGCTGGTGGCGGTCACGGTGTATCGCACCCGGCAGCAGCTTCGCAAGGAGCTCGGAAAGTATCTAGGAGACAGGTCATGAAAAACGAGAAATTCGATCGCTTGCTGTCGACAATCCGCAACGAAAACGTGGACGAGAAGGTTGTCGCCCAAGCCAGCAACCGAGTCTGGAAGTCGATAACCGAAACTTCTCCGGTCACGGAAGCCAATTCGCACGTTCTGCGAAGCTGCGAGGATTTCCAGGCGCTTATTCCAGCTTATCTTGCGAAGGAACTAGCAACCGCGCGCGCCATGCTCTTTGAAGACCATTTTCATTCGTGTGTCGCTTGTCGGCACGCGATGGAGCGTGCGAGAGATGGAGCGCGGCAGCGGGTTTGGAAACTAAAGACTAATCGGCCGAGAGTACTGCCTTGGCGCTGGGCGATGGGAGCGGCGGCGGTCGCGGCAGTTCTCGTCGTGGCTTTTGCGTTCACGAAAGGGCTCCTTCCCGGGCAGCATCCAGTTCGAGCTGAAGTTCAGACTGTTGACGGCTCGTTGTATGCCGTGAACGGCGCAGATATGCAACTGATCCCTGCCGGGTATCAGATCCGCAATGGCGACGAGATCCGCACGGCGAAAGGGTCCACCGCAGTGGTTCGCCTTCTCGACGGCTCTCTGGTTGAGATGGGACCAAGAGCTGATCTAGCGGTATCGCGGCAGTGGAGAGGCACCACCGTTCATCTTCAGGGTGGGCAAGTCATCGTGCAGGCTGCGAAGCAGCATGCTGGACGCCGACTCTACGTCACCACTGATGACGGTTTGGTTTCGGTAAAAGGAACCATCTTTTCCGTGAATCGTGGAGTTAAGGGTTCGCGTGTCGCCGTGGTCGAAGGTGTGGTGCGGGTGGATTTTGGAAACAACACTACTGACCTCACCGCTGGTGAGCAGGCGACCTCCAGCGCCGCGGTGTCTAAAGTTCCGGTGCAAAACGAGATCGCGTGGAGCCGGAACTCTGCCAAATATCTGGCTCTGCTCGGCGATTTTGCTGTACTCCAGAAGCAGCTCGCGGCCATTCCAGGACCCGGATTGCGCTACAGCTCAGACCTTCTTCCACTTGTTCCCGACCACACGGTCGTGTATGCCGCTATCCCAAACCTGACAAACACCATCGGCGAAGCCAACCGGCTTTTCCACGACCGGCTGCAGCAGAGCCCCGCTCTGCGCGACTGGTGGAAGCAACAGCAAAAGGGAAGCGGCCCGAAGCTGGAAGACGTTCTCGATCAGGTCAAGAATTTCAGCAGCTACCTTGGTGATGAGGTCGTGTTCGCTGCTGGAAAGGAAGGAGCGACTTATACCGCTCCCGTCGTTCTAGCCAGAGTCCGTCAGCCCGGGCTCGATACCTTCCTGCAATCGGAAAGCAAACGGCTCAATACAAATTCGTCCCAGACGGATCTGCAGATCGTTCGAGATCCCTGGTCGGTAACACCAGCGGCCAAACATCCTCTACTGGTTTATCTGAGCAATGATCTGATGATTGCAAGTCCGGATTTGGCCCAATTGCAGCTGGCCGCAAGCCGCTCGAAACAAAACGGCGAAAGCCCATTCGTTGGAACGCAATTCGGGCAGCAGATCGCCAGCTCTTATCAGCAGGGGGTCGAGTGGCTTTTCTCTGCGGACATGGAACAAATCGTTTCCCAGAACGTACAAGCTGATAGCAATCGTCACGAACTTCCGCCCGGAATCGAGGATGTCAGGTATCTGACCATGGAACACCGTGACCTTGCCGGCAAAAGCGAGAGCCACGCGGATCTGACCTTCGCGTCCGAGCGGCAAGGAGTCGCTTCATGGCTGGCGGCACCGGCTTCGATGGGATCGCTGGAGTTTGTTTCTCCCGATGCCAGCATGGTGACGTCGGCGGTGATCAAGAATCCGAGAAGCATCATGGAAGAGATCTTCAAAATGGCCGGAAGCGGCGACCCGGAATTCGCCCAGCACCTCGCGGAATTCGAGGCGAAGGCCGGAGTGAATGTTCTCAATGACATCGCCGCGCCACTCGGCGGCGAAGTCACAATGGCCTTCGATGGGCCGATGCTTCCAACGCCGCGCTGGAAGCTGATCTTTGAGGTCTACAATCCAACCACTCTGCAGTCGACGATTGAGAAGCTCATTGACAGTTTCAACCGTGAAAATAACCGGGGACATGCGCTCCAGGTTACGAGGAAGCAAATCGGCTCGCGCGTGTACTTCACCGTGAGCAGCCCGAACCAGCCGAACTTCGAGATTGACTACACCTTCGTGGACAGCTACCTGATTGCTGCGCCGGATATGGGGACCATTTCTAGGGCCATCCAATCACGGGAAGCCGGATACACGCTGACTCATTCCTCGACTTTCCAGGCGCTGCTGCCGAGCGACGGCTACACCAATTTTTCGGCGATCTTCTATCACAATGTCGGACCAGTCATTGGCCCGATCGCCGCCCAGCTCAAGGCCAGTGGGGCGCTGACTCCACAGCAACGCCAGTCCGTCGACGCGCTTACCGCCAACTCCGCTCCCGGCATGATTTATGCCTATGGCGAACCCAGCCGGATCGTGGTCGCGAGCAACACCGGATTCATGGGATTTGATCTGGGAACGCTGCTAACAATGGGGCATAATGGGCCCTTCTTTCCGCAAATGTTCCTTGGGGATACCGTAACGAACACGCATTCCACGCCACCCACGCAGTGAGCACGATGACACAACCCGGAGCACGAGTCAGCGAGAGTAAAAACTCGCCGACCGGTGCTCCGTCCGTGCCTCTCATTGAGCTCAATGGGCTAACGGTCAGGTTTGGCAATCGAGACATCCTGCGCGGTCTGACGGCATCGCTTCGCGGGCGGGCGATCGGCTTGCTGGGTCCGAACGGCGCTGGCAAATCTACACTCATCAACACACTACTGGGTTTCTATAAACCCATTGCCGGGTCCGCCAAAGTGTTCGGACAGGACATAAGCACCAATCTCAGGAACATTCGCAGCCTGGTCGGCTACATGCCGGAAAATGACGCATTCATCTCCAAGATGAATGCGGTGTCGTTCGTGCAGATGATGGGTGAGCTTTCCGGCCTGCCCTCAAGAGTTGCATTGGAGCGCGCCCATGAAGCGCTCTTCTATGTGGGGCTGGCTGAAGCGCGCTACCGACAAGTGGGGACCTACTCGCTTGGCATGAAGCAGTTGGCGAAGCTGGCGCAGGCGATCGTCCATGGGCCCAAGCTGCTCATTCTCGACGAACCAACGAACGGGCTTGATCCGTCGGCGCGGCAGCGCATGGTCCGCATGATCCGCGAGATTCGAGACAGTCAGGAGATGCGGATCGTTTTGTGCTCCCATCTTTTGCGCGATGTCGAAGACACCTGTGATGAGGTGCTGATTCTGAAGCATGGGCAGATCGCGCACTACTCGAATCTCGATGAGGAGCGCCGATCGAACCAACGTTTTCTCGAATTAGAGATCTACGGGGCGAACGGGGACTTCACGGGTGCCATCGAGAAACTGGGGTGTGAATGCGCTGTTACCGCAAACCGTATGAAGATGGTACTGGCCGACGGCGTCGAGACCCGTGACATCTTTCGGATCGCTGCCGAGCAGCAGGTACGGATTCGCCGGATGAATTTCCGGCGCGACACACTGGAAGACATTTTCCTGAAGGCGATGGAAAGCTGAACTGCAGCTAGCGAGGAGCAAGGATGGCAGTTTACAGGCGTAGCTACCGACCGTATTCCGGCGCGCAGACTCCAGAATGGTCGCGATTTCTTGTCTTGTTCCGGTATTCTCGCAGGAATCTTTTTCGCTCAAAGTTCCAGACTGGCTTTTTCGTACTCTGTTTCTTTTGGCCGATCGCTTGCCTCGTAATGATCTATCTCGCGCACAGCGCGAGCTTTCTTGCCAAGTTAGGTGTTCCCAGCCAGCTCATTTCCATCGACAACATGTTCTTCTTCCGATATTTGAGCGTGCAGGGTGTGCTGGCGTTTTTGATGACCGCATTTGCCGGGCCCGGATTGATTTCTCCCGATCTCGCGAATGGCGCCTTGCCCTTATACTTTTGCCGCCCGTTTTCAAGAGCGGAGTATGTTCTTGGAAAATCATCGGTGCTCGGCATCTTGCTTTCGCAAATCACCTGGGTACCGGGAGTGATCCTGTTCACGATTCAGGCCAGTTTCGCGGGAGCGAGTTGGACCTGGAACAACTTATGGATTGCAGGCAGTCTGGTGGTTGCCTCCCTCCTCTGGATCGCCATGCTGTCGCTGTTGGCCATGGCCCTTTCCGCGTGGGTCAAGTGGAGAATCGTTGCCGGCGCTTTGCTGCTCGCGTTGATGTTCTTTGGCGCGGGCTTCGCGCAGGCGATCAACGCCGTCTTGCACACCGATTCCGGGCACTTCGTCGACGTTGCCTACCTCATGGGGGCGGTTTGGATAGGTCTCTTCAAGGTTGAAGCGGAGAATTCCATTACCGCATTCCCAGCCTTGATCGCTCTCCTCGTGTATTGCCTCATCTGCCTCTGGCTCCTCATGCGAAAAGTACGAGCCTATGAGGTGATCCGGTGAGCGACCGCATCATCTTTGAGGATGTTTCGAAGTTCTACGGCGAAATCCTGGGAGTGAACCGCGTCAATCTCTCCATTCCGCCGGGCATTACCAGCCTCGTCGGTCCTAACGGTTCCGGCAAGACAACTCTGATGAACCTGATGACCGGCTTGGTAAAGCCATCCCGCGGCCGCATAGAGGTGCTCGGCTGCCCTACTGATGATCCCGAGAAACTGTTCAAGTTCGTCGGCTACTCCACGCAGTTCGACGCTTTTCCCAAAGGCCTCACCGGATTTCAGTTCATTTACTCCTATCTGTGCCTTTCCGGCATGCCCGTGCAAGATGCAGAACGGACCACCTGGCAAGCGATCGAGCGCGTTAACATGGTTGACGCCGCCTCGCGAAAGGTTGCGGCTTACAGCAAAGGGATGCGCCAGAGAATTCGGCTTGCACAGGCCCTGGCGCACAATCCCAAAGTGCTGGTACTGGATGAACCTTTGAATGGTCTGGACCCGCTGGCACGATCGGAGATGATCGCTCTCTTCCGCGCCTCAGCAACGGAGGGTTGCTACGTGATCATTTCCAGCCACATTCTGCACGAGGTAGATGTCATCTCAGATCAGGTCATCCTGCTGAGCAATGGATACGTCGTAGCAGAAGGTCAGATACAGAGTGTCCGCAGCGAGATTCAGGAGCATCCTACGCAAATCCTCGTCCGGTGTGATCGCCCAAGGGAGCTTGCCGCCAAGTTGTTCGAATCGGAATACACGATTGAGGCTTCCATCCACAACGACGGGCGCGGTTTGCTTTTGAAAACTCGCGATGCAGACTGCTTCTATCTGGCGATGAATCAGCTGGCTCTGAACGGCATTCAGATCGAATCCATCGCCCCAGCCGACGATGACGTCTTGTCGGTTTATGAATATCTGATCGGCAATGAAGAGGTAGTCCGATGACGCGACTCTGGTGGACACAGATCAAAGCCGTGATCCGTCTGGAACTGAGAAAGACCTTCTTTGCTAAACGCGGTCTGTGGATCTACGTGGTAGCGGCGTTACCTGTGCTGCTCTTCATTGCGTACGCGGTTGCAATGTCCAATGAACAGCATCAAACGGCCAAAATCGCACGGGAAAGCCCAAAGCAGTTATCCTATCAAGATTTGCTCGCAATCAAGTCTGGGATGACGAAAGAGGAAGTAACTGCGATTCTCGGAAAACCACCTCTGGACTTTCATTGGACTGAACGTCGCCCCACCGGACCAAATTCCAACGAGGAGATATTCCACGAGGATTATCATTACGCTGACGGGCAGAACAATTTATACCTGCGCTTGGCAAATGGCAAAGTCGTAAGCATCTATATTCACGAGGGGTATAACCTCGGTGAGGATGCAGTCATGTTTGCCGGCGTCTTCCAATTCTTCTTTTTGCGCCTGGCAATATTCTTTGGCTGTCTCGGAATCTTCATGAACCTGTTCCGGGGTGAGGTCCTTGACCGGAGTCTGCATTTCTACTTCCTTGCGCCCATTCGTCGCGAAGTGCTCATGGCAGGAAAATTCCTGGCGGGACTGTTAGCGACATGCACAATCTTCATTGCCAGCACATTGCTTCAAACTGTCGCTTTCCTGTGGCACTTCAGTCCACAAGCCCGCGATCTGTACCTCTACCACAATCACGGGCTCGAACATGCAGCGGTGTATGTGGGAGTCACTTTTCTCGCCTGTATCGGATACGGTGCTTTCTTCCTGGTTGCAGGGATGCTCTTCCGGAACCCGATCATACCGGCTGCCGCCGTATTAATCTGGGAATGGATTAATCCGTTCCTGCCGGCGCTGTTGAAACAGTTCAGCGTGATCTACTACCTTAAGTCGCTCTGCCCTGTGGAGATTCCAGTTTCGCCCGGTACACCCGGTCTGTTCGCTCTGCTCATCTCCAATGCCGATCCAGTTTCCCCGCCCCTCGCGATTCTGGGAATCCTCGTCGTTTCGCTGCTGGCGTTATTCGTGTCGAGTGTCCAGGTTCGACGGATGGAGATCAACTATACAACCGAGTAACTAGGTGTCTCTGTATCCCTCTCCTCAAAGGCTTCCAAAGCCTCCTCTGTCGAACACAGAACGGCGTGATCTCAATCACAGATAAATAAACCTGCCGAGACCAAACATAGAGTTCCCGGTGCCTAGTCGCTGGATTCGGGCGGCGCAGGGAAGAGTCTGTGGCTCCGATTTAGCACTTGAGGAATACTCGTGCGCCTTCCTAAACCAACACGGCTGCGCCTTTGTTCTCAGATATTCTTCTTCGCGCTATTTCTTTTTCTACTTCTTCGAACGGAATTCCACGGATCGTTTCGGAATTCCGCAAGCGAAATCAGGATCCCTTATCCCGTCGGCCTCTTCTTCCAACTCGATCCTATCGTCGGTCTATCGAACGCGCTGGCAAGCCGCGCACTGTATCGCGGCCTGCTCTGGTGCTTGCTGATCCTGATTCCCACGATGTTGATTGGTCGCTTCTTCTGTGGGTGGATATGCCCGCTGGGATCGATTCACCACTTTTTCAGCAATATGAAATCCGAGCGAAAAAGAGGAAAGCAGCTGCTGGAATCGAATCGATACAAGCGCTGGCAGACCACGAAATACTACATCCTCGCCGCTACCCTGATGGCGTCCCTTCTCGGCTCGGGCGTGGTCGGCTGGCTCGATCCTTTTTCCTTTCTCGTGCGTTCCATCGGCCTCTCGGTTTTGCCGGCTACAAACTACGCATTGCAGGCAGCGTTGGGAGCACTTGAGCACAGCCGGTTTGCATTTCTACAGGCGGTCGGCGGTGGTCTGCACTTCATCCTGGGCTGGTTTCTACTCAGTTTCAAGCAACCTTATTTTCGGCAAGGCGTCTGGCTGGGGTTAGTCTTCCTCTTCATTTTGGCGTTGAATTTTCGCGTTACCCGGTTCTGGTGCCGCGCGCTTTGCCCGCTGGGAGCGCTGCTCGGGATTGTGTCCCGCTGGTCCGTGCTGGGGCTTGTCAAGAATCCAGAACACTGCAACGACTGTAATCGCTGCTTGTTGCGTTGCCAGGGAGGGGACGATCCCATCGGCGGAGTTCCCTGGCGGCAGCCGGAATGTCATGTATGCCTAAACTGCGTGGACGAGTGTCCCGAGCACGCGCTACAGTTCAAAGTTTTCCCTGCCCAGAAGACGGTTGGGACGAATCTGCAACGGCGCAAGCTTTTGACTGGGCTGGCGACTGGAGCGGCATTGGTTCCCTTGATGCGCAGCACTCCAGGCTTCGCGGCGGAGAAGCATGAGCGTTTGCTGCGGCCGCCCGGATCCGTCGATGAAGAGTTCTTCCTGTCACGCTGCATCCGTTGCGGTGAGTGCATGAAAGTCTGTCCCAACAATGCGCTTCAGCCGGCACTCACCGAAGCTGGCGTCGAAGGATTGTGGACCCCGGTTCTCGTGCCACGGCTCGGTTATTGTGAGACAAGTTGCGTCCTGTGTTCGCAGGTTTGTCCAACCGGCGCAATCTGGGAGATCACGGCCACAGAAAAAGGTTGGTCGGTGGACATCTCAGGCACTGCCAAGCCCGTGCGATTGGGAACGGCCTTTTATGATCGCGGCCGTTGCTTGCCTTGGGCAATGGCCACCGACTGCATTGTGTGTGAGGAGTGGTGTCCCACGTCTCCCAAGGCTGTTTACCTGCGCCCAGCGGAAGTGATCGATGCGACAGGAAATGTGAAGCAGGTAAAGCAACCCTATCTCGACCCATCCCGGTGTGTGGGCTGCGGGGCGTGTGAACACGCGTGTCCAGTGCAGGACCGGCCTGCGGTGTATGTCACCAGTGTCGGGGAAAGCCGCTCGCGCAGCAACCAGATTTTGCTGGATCGGAGGAAAGTGTAAATCGTCCTCATCTTACTGGAAGAAGTGAAACCTTGAAGGATGACTAAAATCCCACTTCTCCCAAAATCGGGGAGAAGTGGGGCACCGCTAATTCGTACGGAGTCGTTATGCAAAAGGACAAAAATACGTTAAGCCGTCGAGACGCGTTGATCAAGCTGCTGCGCGTCGCCGGAGCAGGTGCAGGCGCGGCCGGACTTGGCATATGGCTTAGCCGGAACAGTCTGCGGCCGGAGGTCGCCCTGGCGACCACACCACGACACGGTCATGCAGTGCAAGCCGATCCCGCACTCCCTGAAATGGCGATCATTCAAGGCGACGATCCCGCGCTGCTGGCGGGGCAGGCAATCGAGGAACTTGGGGGAATGCGAAGGTTTGTGAGCCGCGGTGACATTGTATTGGTGAAGCCGAACATCGGATGGGATCGAACTCCGGAACAGGCGGCGAATACGAATCCGAATGTCGTAGCCGAGATTGTCCGCCAATGCATGAGCGCGGGAGCGAAGCAGGTAATAGTGGCCGACGTAAGCTGCAACGAGGCGCGCCGCTGCTTTCAGCGGTCCGGCATCGCCGAAGCCGCACAGCGCGCCGGAGCTGAGATTATCTTGCCCGAGCCCTCGCGCTTCAAGGACGTCGACCTCAAAGGAGAAGTTCTCCGCGAGTGGCAGATATTCGATCCCTTTCTGAATGTCGACAAGGTCATCAACGTACCGATCGCCAAGCATCATGCACTCACCGGCGCAACCCTCGGAATGAAGAATTGGTACGGCATGCTCGGCGGACAACGCAATCAGCTCCATCAGAAGATTCACGAAAGTCTGGTGGATCTTGCGGAGTTTGTCCGTCCGACCCTGACTGTGATTGACTGTTACCGGATATTGGTGCGCAACGGTCCGACTGGGGGGAATCTCGACGACGTACTTCTCAAGAAGACGCTGGTTGCGTCCACGGATCCAGTCGCGGTGGATGCCTACGTCGCGAAGGCTTATTGGAATCTGGACATCGACGCCCTTCCTTACCTTAAACTCGCGGCTAAACGGGGGCTAGGAAGCTACGAATTCGAAAGGGTTCGGACACGTGTTAAGAGCCTGTAGGCTCTTGCGCAAGCAGGACTAGAAACGTGCGTCCCAGGCAGTTTGGTGTTCTGACTGCCCGGGACCATCTAACGCGGCAGAGCGTAGCACATCTCATTGGTAAGTGAAGTTCAGTTTGTCTACAAACACGGTGTACGGAGTTTGTTTGGAGTTTCCATCCATCTGGTAATTGACCGTGATCCCATACCACCCGGGTGCTGAGAACGGGCTATAGGTCCAATTTAAGACGTGGGTCTGCCCGTTCAGAGTGATCGACTGATAAGTCAATTTGTTGTCTGAGGTCCGTTGCGCCTGAATCACCAGGTGGTTCCAGGCGTTGTTAAGGGGATTGCATGCAATACCCGTCGGAACCCACTTCACACTGTTCCAGATGTCCCACTCATTGCCGCCGCCAACACGGCATTCGGTACCCCAGGTGAAGCCCATGCCGCCGAAGAATTGGTTGATATCGAACTCCAGCGCCTGCGACGCGCCAAGATTGCTGCCGTAAAAGTAGACGTCGTAGGTGAAATTGTGCAGTGTGGGCACCAGCGTGTGACTCGTGTCCGGAAGTCCCTGAGAGGAGAAGTCACCGATCAGGTGATTGTTCCACAGCACGTCCGTGTAGGCTTCGGTACCGCCGATATTATACTGGGTGGAATTCCCCGAAATGGTCGGGTTCTTGATTCCCTGGTATGTCGCCCAGGTCGTCTGCGGACCGCTAGGGGTACACCACGCGCAGTCTCCATAATTAGGAGGTTGTTGCGCGTAGGAATTCCATCCCCCACTACTATGTACGTTCCAGAATGTTTTTCCGGAAGAACCAACCGTGATCGTGACTGGCGCAGTTGCCGCACCGCCACAGTGGTCCCATTCCTGGATGGTTGTGTGGTAAGTTCCGGGGCTCAGCGAGAGGCTATGGTTCAAACTTGCGCCGCCGACCACATAGGCTAGCTGCGAAGGGGCGGTATAGATCCCCATTGAGGCCACGCCCTTGGAACATGTAGTCGTTGCGGTTGCAACAAAGTTGACGGGCGACCCCACGTTGCTGTTGCTCGAGGGCGATACGACATGAACGCCTGAACCCGCCTGGACCGTGATCTTTACACTGGCCGTGGACGCGCCACCACAGTTATCCCAAGCCACTACGACCGCATTGTAGGCGCCGGGGTTCAAATTAATGTTTGTATTCAGGTTGGAACCGCCGACTGTATATACCAGCCAATTGGCAGATGGGTAGACCCCCATCGAGCCGACACCTTTTGAGCAAGAGGTGCTCGCTGTCGCGGCAAACTTGACGCTTGTACCCACCGTGCTCCCATTCGAGGGGCTCGACACAGTGACCCCTGCGAAAGCTGATATGGCGGCGAAAAAAACGACGACAGTGGCCGTTGGAATCAGGGCATGCTTCTGCATTTTGAACTATTTTCTCCGGTTGGGATTTTTTGGTCTGGGACCGATAGTGCTAAAGCTATACAGCTCAGAGGGATACGCCGGTCAGGCAGGAATACCCTCGATCGTTCTGAAACCGCCGACCGCCCCGGAGCAAACCTCGGGACGTTGGCGGACTTATTGAGCGGAGGTGAACAATCTATACAGGCTTCACCGGAGAGTCAAAGGGAAAATGCAGTATTTCCCATGTGTCACGAATCGTAAGGGCTAAGCCCAAAAAATCGCACGCTGGGCTGGCTGCGGGTCCGGGCAACGTAAAAACTAGCCTATGCAACTAATAAATTAGTTGACCATTATGCATCTGGCACGTCGAACCAATAACGCACTAGGAGGAGCATTTGGCGCGTAGCAAGTCCGCAACCCTGACCGAAGCTGAGCTGCGCATCATGAATGTGCTGTGGGACAAGGGCCGGGCGACAGTCCACGAGGTGCTACAAGCTCTCCCGTCGAAGCCGAATCTGGCTTACAACTCGGTGCTCACGATTATTCGGATTTTAGAGACGAAAGGTTATGTGAAGCACGTCAAAGACAAACGTGCTCACATTTATATGTCCAGGATTGACCGTGAGGACGCCACCCGTTTTGAAGTGCGGCATCTGGTCAGCCGGTTTTTCGGAAACTCCCACGAACGGCTACTGCTGAATATTCTGGAGGAAAGCAGCATCGATGCCGGTGAACTGGCGCGCATGCGTGAATTGCTGGAAAGGGCCAAATAGACATCTATGAGCGCAAGCCTCAACACCATGGCAGAAATCTTCGCGCTTCGATTGCTCGACTCTTTGATAGAGGGGGGCGTTATCGGCCTGTGCGCCGCGTTGATCTTGCGTCTTGTCCCACGCCAGAGCGCGGCCACTCGATTTGCCGGGTGGTTCTCGGCGTTGGTGGCGGTTGCGTTTTTGCCATGGGTTAACGGAGCGTGGCTACACACGGGCGTTGCGAATGCTGCCGCGGGACACGCGGTCATTGCCTTGCCGAAATCCTGGGCAATCTACTTCCTGGCGGGCTGGGGGATCGTTGCGTTCTGGTTCTCTCTCAGACTAGGCCTGGCGATCTGGCATTTGAGTGCATTGCGAAAAAGCTGCATCCCTGTTGAGCTCTCTGAACTCGACCATGTCTTGCAACGCACCCTTCAACATCATGGTGGCAGGCGGCACATAGCACTTTGCATTTCAGAGCAAGTGCGGTTTCCTACGGCTGTCGGACTAGTGAAGCCAGCGATCCTGATTCCGCGTTCGCTGATGTGCGACCTCTCGCCCGGCGAGCTGAATCAGGTTATTTTGCACGAACTCGCACATTTCCGGCGATGGGATGACTGGACCAATGTGGTCCAACAAGCTGTGACAGCGCTCCTGTTCTTTCATCCAGCTGTCTGGTGGATTGAGAAGAAGCTCGGTCTCGAGAGAGAGATGGCGTGTGATGACGCGGTTCTTGCGGAGACCGCCAGTCCGCGAGCGTACGCCGAATGCCTGGCGCGTCTGGCGGAAAAGAGTTTTGTGACCCGCGGCATCGCACTCGCACAGTCGGTTTTGGGCAAGGTTCGTCAAACGTCGGCTCGAGTCGCTCGAATTTTGGATGTGAACAAGCCGGCGCCGGCTGTGTATACGTCCCGGCTGGCAGTGTCGCTGGTAGCAGTTCTCGCAATAGCGTGCGCAGTTGTCTACTCGAGAAGCCCCAAATTGGTGGGTTTTGAAAGATCTCAGCGGTCAATAGGGTACGAAACCGCACGTTCTTCGGTGGCTCCTTCCGTGCCACGCATGGAGCTGATCCCGGCCTTAGCTGTAACTTCCGTGAAGCTGACCCAGAGATCGATCACGCACAGCGCCAAGACGAAGACTGCGAATGCAGTGAGAATCGCTGCCTTGCATTCCAAGTCTGCCCAAGGGCGGGAGAAATCGCTGGTTCATCTGACTGGATCCGCGACCGCCGCGATTCCATATGCGGAGACTTTCTGGATCGTGGTCGAGAGCAGCGGCTCGAATCGCGAGCAACAGCCGGTCCATCAAATTCAGATGTGGCGTGTGACGGTGCTTAGAAGTGTCACTAGCGCACCCTCTAACCCAATCCCTCGCAAAGAAACCTAAATCAGGCATGTTGATTTCATGGGGGTGTTCGTCCGCAATTGGTAACTAATGAATTAGTTGTACAAACATTTGGAGGATGAAAGTCATGGATATTCGAAAGTGGAAAGAAAACGCAAGGATCCGGACGCGACAATTGGCGGCGCCTGTGCTGGCGATCGCCCTCGCCGCGTCGTTCATAACTTATGAATTCGTCAAACCCGCCGCGGCAAACGCGGCCAGCGCCACTCCAGCCGCGGGGCCGCTCGACGCAGACAGTGTCGGCGCACTCATGGCTCTGGACAAGGCCATGGAGACGCTGGCAGCACGCGTCACGCCGGCTGTCGTTAATGTGACAGTCACTTCGAAAACCAAACCGGAAACTGCCAGCAGAGAAATGCCAGAGGACATGCAGCAGTTCTTTGGGCAAAACATTCCCTTCGGCCAGTTCTTCGGACCTCACGGTCGTCGTCAGCCGCAAATCGAACACGGAATGGGTAGCGGCGTGGTGATTTCTCCCGACGGATACATCGTCACGAACAATCACGTGGTGGATGGGGCGGTGGATATTCGCGTTACCACGAGTAATCGCCGAGTCCTCAAGGCCAAGCTCATCGGAGCGGATCCGTTGACCGATCTCGCTGTCCTGAAGGTCAATGCTTCGGACCTACCGAGCGTGCCGTGGGGAGACTCGAAAGAACTGCGGCCCGGTCAGACGGTGCTGGCATTCGGTAATCCCTACGGATTCCGTTTCACCGTCACGCGCGGGATTGTAAGTGCAGTGAACCGTGCGAACCCTGATCCCAGCAATCCCAGCAAGCCTGGGGAGTTTATTCAAACCGATGCTGCGATCAATCCCGGAAATTCCGGGGGAGCTCTCGTGAATGCCCGGGGTGAGGTTGTGGGCATCAACACGTTCCTAATTTCGCCATCGGGCACATTCTCAGGAATGGGATTTGCGATTCCCACCCAAATCGTCAGACCGACGGTGGAGACTCTAATCCGTGATGGCAAAGTCCATCATGGACGCATGGGCATTGGTATCGCTGACGTCACACCGGAAAATGCGAAGTTCTTCGGCGACAAAGCTGCCATGGGAGGCGTCGTGACCCAGGTGGAAGCCGACTCGCCGGCAGCCAAAGCACGCCTGCAGATTGGAGACGTGATCATTGAGATCGACGGTCACAAAGTGACTGATGCCGGAGAACTCCAGGTCATGGTGGGACAGAAGCAACCCGGAACGAAAATCGACCTCACCATTCTGCGCGACGGCAAGACGATGACGCTTCCGATCACTCTCGAGGAACTAGACAGCCGTAACACTGAGGGATCGACCTCGAGCGAGGGCAGCGGAAAGATGCGTTGGGGGCTGGGACTCGGCAACCTCACCCCGGAATTGCGCGATCAGCTTCAGGCGCCGCGTGACATTCACGGCGCTCTGATCGAGCAGGTACAGCCCGGAAGCCCTGCAGATAACGTGGGATTACAGCAGGGCGACATTATCCTCGAGGTGAACCGCCACAAGGTTCAGTCTGCGAGTGATGTTCAGCAAGCCCTTTCCAACATAGCCAAGGGCGAAGATGCTCTCGTCCTCGTGTGGTCCAATGGCGGCAACTCTTTCCGAGTATTGCATTCTCGAGAAGGCGCCTAGAATCGAGCTCGAACCATAGATAAAAAAGTCCCGACCCGAGGGCCGGGACTTTTTATTTCTTTCCTCACTAGGTCCAGCTAGGATGCACGTCGCTGGCGATTCAAGCTCTCGTTCTCGTCTTCTTCCGTGCCTTGCCCGCCCTTCTTCTGGGGGTTCTGTCCGCTTTGCTGCCCGCCCGTCTGACCTTGTCCATGCTGACCGGACTGGCTGCCCTGTTGACCAGACTGTCCGCCTTGGCCTGTTTGTCCACCTTGCTGACGGTTTTTCTCCATATCGTCTGCCATTAGTACCCTCCGATGGATGCGCGTCGTGGCGCACTCAATGATTTGAATACTCTGCTTCTTAGTTGCTAACCGTCGGCTGGGGGTTGGGAAGTCCTCGGGGCTTCATAGCGACACAGCTGGATAGTCAGGGTATTTCCGTGATCTGAATGGCGGGCCCTTGGGAAGGATTCTCTGACTTAAGCCGTTCTAACTCTTCGCGTGTCTTTTCCCACGCGGCTGCCTTCTTTTTCGTAGCAACGGGTGCATTCTCGTCACGATAATACGTCAGGATGTTCGCCTGTAGGTCGGGAGTGAGTGCGCGAAAGTCATCGCGAGACAGATAGTCGAGCAAACGCGCGTATGCTTCGTCGGAGAGTCGGTATTCACCAGCATGCGTCATGTGCCCCGTGTCAAAGTCCGTGTTTGGCAGGTGAAGATCCTTCTTTCTCACCGCGATGAGTAAAGTACGATAGTTGTCGAGAGTTCGATTTACGCTGGCAATATACAAGTCCTCAGTCTTGCGAGTCGGGATTGTGAAGTCGAGCGCCTTGAAAGGCCCTATCTTCGGAACAAATTTTAAGAAGAATGCCAGTATACGAGTGCCCGTCCCCGGCCGCCGGTATCCCTTTCCCCATTCGTGCTGGTAGCTGGCGCGAGACAGATAGTACCGAAACTTCCGCGAATTAAAGTTGGGGGTTTCCGCGACCAACTCCTTCCTTCTCGCAACCAACGCCACGCGGGTCATCTCGGGAATTACTTTGCTGATGGCCCGGCGGAAAGTTCCGATCGCCATGTCTTCATTCGGGATCACCATGGTCAGAGGAACGCCGTATGTGTCCTGGAACGCACGCTCCAGCAGCGATTTGGCTATTTCAAAGCCGATGAAGTCGTGGTATCGATCTGACGTGTAGTTATTTTTGGCCACTTGCGTCATGTCGAATCCGAACTCCGTGCGAATATGCGCTTTCGGATCATCCGCATAGGTAACCGTATTGCCGTATTTTGCGCGCAGCTTAGGAAACACGAGACCAACAGATTCGTTGATAACAGGGTGGCCCATGTTGTCGGACGAGTAGTGCGCCAGCGCGCCCAGGGCAAATGCGTACTCATCCAGATCGCGGGATTCGCGAATGAGGTTTACGATGAAATCGCCGCTGCGGACGTAATGCGTGAGATCGCTGAAGAACTTATTCCCAAAAGGGTAGTAGCCCATATCCTGGACTAACGATCCCCCGTACGCGAATGCATGCGCCTTTTTAAGATCCTCGGCGTTCGCGGTGGGGAATCGCTTAGTCAGCAGCGGTTCGATATCGTCCTTCCAAAGCAGATCGACAACTTGTTCATGGGTGAGAACTGAGTATGCGCCGCAACCGGCCGGGAGTCCGATCAACAGTGCAAGAGCGATGGCTGTCCTCAACACACGCTGCGACAAACTTGTCATAGAGATGGATTCAACGCTTCGGAATTGAAAACTGTGTCCGGCGCGGGCGCAATCACAACTTTGATCTCCTTTCTCCCATTAAAAGGTGCAATTGGGGTTCTTTCTTAGTTGCAAACAATGAGGCAAGGTTGGCCAAGTGGTTGGAAATGCGGAATTGGCGACCTTTCTGCTCAGGTCTGGGTCCTGCGCTCGATACAGAGACAATTCTCCGCGGATACCAACTTCTCGTTACTGACAGGCGCCCGACGGGGGGCTACCGTAAACGATAAGTTTGCTGGGTTCGGTATGGATGTTCAGCGAACCGCTATAACGTCATGAGGATGAAGGAGAGATCATGAGCATCTGGACAGTGTTATTCATCATTTTGTTAATCGCGTGGCTCGGCGGCTTTACTGTGTTTCACGTCGCCTCTGGGATGATTCACCTGCTATTGGTGTTCGCGGTCATCTCCCTTATTTTGCATTTCGTTATGGGCAGAAGGGCCGTTTGAGCGGGCCCTCGGTTCCCATGTCTCCGCCGGGCGCTTAACCCATATACAGGAATTACCTTAGGGATTCCTATCCCTGAACATGGTCCAATCGCCATTGAGCGCGCAAAGCACTGCGCGCTTGATCGCGCATAGGGCCCAATTTTCCCATACCCGTCGAATTCTTCCGTTTGGGCGAAGACGCGTTGAGGCCGGACCTTGTTCCGACCAACTGGGAATGAGGTCGCAGCGCGTCCTTTAGTTCCTGGGAGATTCGAAGATGAAGAGGTCAACCCTCAACGGAACTGCACCCACCCCCAACGAGGCAGTTGCATCACTCCCGAAGAACAATGGAAAACCCAAGTCCCCCGAGGAGTCTCTTGATCTCAATGTGATTCTCGCTGCTCTGCAGGGTATGCGCAATGGAGACTTCACCGTGCGTCTTCCCGGTACATGGGTCGGACTGCCGGGCAAGATCGCCGATACCTTCAACGATATCGTTGCAGCGAACCAACATATGGCCCAAGAGCTCAAGCGCGCGGGCCATGTGGTCGGAAAACAGGGCAAGACTCGCGAGAGAACCCGCTTTCACGAATCCAGGGGCGCCTGGGGTCAGATGGAGGTCTCGGTCAACACACTGGTCGAGGATCTGCTGCGCCCAACAGCAGAAGTCACACGCGCCATCGCGGCCGTGGCCCAGGGCGACTTGACTCAAACCGTTCGCCTGGACGTGGATGGCCGTCCGCTGGAAGGCGAGTTTTTGCGTTCTGCCAATCTCGTCAACACGATGATTCAGCAGCTCGGGGTGTTCACCGCCGAGGTGACTCGCGTCGCCCGCGAAGTGGGAACGGAAGGCAAACTCGGAGGACAGGCGCAGGTTCCCGACGTTGCCGGCACGTGGAAAGACCTCACAGACAACGTGAACCTAATGGCCAGTAACCTTACAGGCCAGGTTCGTAATATCGCGGAAGTCGCCACCGCCGTGGCGAGCGGTGATTTGTCTCGCAAGATTACAGTCGACGTTCGGGGCGAGATTCTGCAGCTCAAAGAGGCCATCAACACGATGGTGGATCAGCTGCGCTCGTTCGCGTCAGAAGTTACGCGCGTCGCCCGCGAAGTCGGAACCGATGGAAAACTCGGGGGACAGGCAGTGGTGCCCGGAGTGGCCGGCACGTGGAAAGACTTGACGGACTCGGTGAACGCGATGGCTGGCAACCTCACCGCTCAAGTCCGAAACATCGCTGAGGTTACGACCGCGGTCGCCCGCGGGGACTTGTCACGCAAGATCACGGTCGATGTGAAAGGAGAAATTCTCGAACTGAAGGACACCATCAACACGATGGTGGACCAGCTCAACGCATTTGCCGGTGAAGTTACCCGCGTCGCCCGCGAAGTTGGTACGGAAGGCAAACTTGGCGGTCAGGCCCAGGTGTTCGGCGTTGGTGGTACGTGGAAAGACCTCACGGACAACGTAAACTTCATGGCCAGCAACCTGACAGGTCAGGTTCGGAATATCGCGGAGGTGGCGACGGCCATCGCCAGTGGAGACTTGTCGCGCAAGATCACGGTCGACGTGCGCGGCGAGATCCTGCAACTGAAAGAAACGCTCAACACGATGGTGGACCAACTCAACCGGTTTGCCGGCGAGGTCACGCGCGTGGCCCGCGAAGTCGGTACGGAAGGGCGCTTGGGCGGGCAGGCGAACGTTCCGGGTGTCGCTGGCACCTGGAAAGATCTGACTGACTCGGTCAACTCTATGGCCGGCAACCTCACCGGCCAGGTACGAAACATCGCAGAAGTGACCACCGCTGTTGCTCGCGGCGATCTGTCGCGCAAGATTACAGTCGACGTAAAAGGCGAAATTCTCGAACTCAAGAACACCATCAACACAATGGTGGACCAGCTCAACGCGTTCGCCGGCGAAGTAACCCGCGTGGCCCGCGAAGTCGGTACGGAAGGAAAGCTAGGAGGGCAGGCGCAGGTGCCCGGAGTTGCAGGCACGTGGAAGGATCTCACCGACAACGTCAACTTTATGGCCAGCAACCTGACCGGCCAGGTGCGAAACATCGCCGAAGTAGCGACTGCTGTAGCTCGCGGCGACTTGTCACGCAAAATCACCGTCGACGTGAAGGGCGAAATTCTCGAACTCAAAGACACCATCAACACGATGGTGGATCAGCTGCGCTCGTTCGCATCTGAAGTGACGCGCGTGGCCCGCGAAGTCGGAACTGACGGAAAGCTCGGCGGCCAGGCGCTCGTTCCAGGTGTAGGCGGAACGTGGAAAGATCTCACTGATTCCGTCAACTCCATGGCCAGCAACCTGACTGGCCAAGTGCGAAACATCGCCGAGGTTTCGACGGCCATCGCCAGTGGCGACTTGTCAAAGAAAATCACTGTGAACGTCAGCGGCGAAATCCTGCTGCTGAAAGAAACCATCAACACGATGGTGGACCAGCTGAACGCGTTCGCCGCGGAAGTGACGCGCGTGGCTCGCGAAGTCGGTACGGAAGGAAAGCTTGGCGGCCAGGCGCAGGTACCCGGTGTCGCCGGAACCTGGAAAGACCTCACCGACTCCGTAAACTCGATGGCAGGCAACCTGACAGCGCAAGTGCGGAATATTGCGGAAGTGACGACCGCCGTCGCTCGCGGGGACCTATCGCGCAAGATCACTGTAGACGTTAAGGGAGAAATTCTCGAGTTAAAGAACACCATCAACACGATGGTGGACCAGCTCAACGCGTTTGCCGGTGAAGTAACGCGCGTGGCACGCGAGGTAGGAACTGAAGGCAGACTCGGCGGGCAGGCGAACGTGCCCGGTGTCGCTGGCACGTGGAAGGACCTCACGGACAACGTGAACTTCATGGCCAGCAACCTGACCGGTCAAGTCAGAAATATTGCGGAAGTCGCAACTGCAATCGCCAGCGGCGATCTGTCCCGCAAGATCACCGTCGACGTGCGCGGCGAAATCCTGCAGCTCAAAGAAACGTTGAACACCATGGTTGAGCAGTTGCGCTCGTTCGCTGCCGAGGTGACGCGCGTGGCCCGCGAGGTGGGATCCGAAGGCCGACTCGGTGGACAAGCCAACGTTCCTGGTGTCGCCGGAACCTGGAAGGATCTTACGGATTCGGTGAACGCCATGGCCGGTAACCTGACCGCACAAGTCCGAAACATCGCCGAAGTGACGACGGCCGTGGCCCGCGGCGACCTGTCGCGCAAAATCACGGTCGACGTAAAGGGCGAAATTCTTGAATTGAAGAACACCATAAATACGATGGTGGATCAGCTCAATGCGTTCGCCGCCGAGGTGACGCGCGTGGGGCGCGAGGTCGGCACCGACGGGAAACTAGGAGGACAGGCACAAGTACCGGGAGTCGCAGGAATCTGGAAGGACCTCACCGACAACGTCAACGTCATGGCTGTGAACCTCACCGAGCAGGTGCGAGGTATCGCTAAAGTCGTGACCGCGGTTGCCAACGGAGACCTCACACAGAAGCTTACAGTAAACGCTAAGGGCGAGATCGCAGCTTTGGCCGAAACCATCAACAACATGACCGGCACTCTCGCCACGTTTGCCGATCAGGTGACCACGGTCGCCCGCGAAGTCGGTGTGGAAGGAAGACTTGGCGGTCAGGCTAACGTACCGGGCGCCGCCGGCACATGGAAGGATCTCACCGGTAACGTGAACCTGTTGGCCGACAACCTGACGAACCAGGTCCGAGCGATTGCGGAAGTCGCAACGGCTGTCACCAAGGGCGATTTGACCCGCTCCATTCAGGTCGAGGCCAGCGGCGAAGTCGCCGAGTTGAAAGACAACATCAACACCATGATCGACAATCTGCGACTCACTACAGATCGCAACACCGAGCAAGACTGGCTCAAGACGAACCTGGCTCGCTTCACCGGCATGCTTCAAGGGCAGCGTGATCTGGCTACCGTGGGGCGCATGTTACTCTCCGAGCTCGCTCCGTTGGTGAACGCGCAACAAGGCGTAATTTATCAAATGGAAACAGAGGAATCGGCTGGCTTGGTGTTGTTGTCAGCATTCGCCGACGATGGCGAAAACGGCCATCTTCGCCAGTTGAAGATTGGCGACGGGCTAGTCGGACAAGTTGCGTCAGAAAAACGGCGCATGTTGATCACAGATCTGCCCGACAAGACCGTTCCGATTCGTTCAGGTCTTTTTGCATCGGTTCCAAGAAACGTCATCGTACTGCCGGTGTTGTTCGAAGATCGCGTCAAGGCAGTCATCGAACTGGCGTCTCTGAGCTCCTTCACGGCTTCGCATTTGGCTTTTCTCGAGCAATTGACGGCCAGCATTGGCATTGTGTTGAACAGTATCGAGGCCACGATGCAGACCGAAGGCCTCCTCAAACAATCGCAGCAGCTAGCGGCAGAGCTGCAAACTCAGCAAAAGGAATTGCAGCAGACCAACGAGCAGCTCGCTCAAAAGGCGCAACAGCTTGCGGAACAGAACGTGGAAGTCGAACGCAAAAATCAGGAAATCGAGCAAGCCCGTCGTGCCTTGGAAGAAAAGGCCAAAGAACTCGCCCTGACTTCCAAATACAAATCCGAATTCCTTGCGAACATGTCGCACGAGTTACGGACACCGTTAAACTCGATTCTGGTACTCGGGCAACAACTCAGCGAAAATCCTGACCACAATCTGACGCCAAAGCAGGTTGAGTTCGCACGCACAATCCACGCTGCCGGAACGGACTTGCTCAATCTCATCAGCGATATTCTCGATCTATCCAAGATTGAATCCGGAACAGTATCCGTTGAGGCCGAGGAAATCTTCTTCAGCAACCTGCTCGAGATGGTGGCTCGCCCCTTCCGACACGAGGCGGAGAACCGAAAGCTTGCCTTCGAAGTTACCTCCGATTCGCATCTTCCGCGTAGTTTGGTGACGGACTCCAAGCGCCTGCAACAAGTGCTTAAGAATCTGTTGTCCAATGCATTCAAGTTTACGGAGCACGGTTCGGTCCGGTTGTCCGTCTCCATCGCTGAAAAGCGCTGGAGCGAAGATCATCCGATTCTCAGCGGCGCGGCATCGGTCGTGGCCTTTGAGGTGACTGACTCTGGCATCGGAATTGCGCCCGATAAGCAGCGTATCATCTTCGAAGCATTCCAACAGGCGGATGCTAGCACTAGCCGCAAGTATGGCGGAACGGGCCTTGGCTTGGCCATCAGCCGTGAGTTGGCTAGCCTTCTGGGTGGTGAAATCCAGCTTCGCAGTGCCCCAGGTGGGGGCAGCACTTTCACGCTGTATTTACCGCTTACCTATGTCGGGCCGTCGGCCTCGAAGCTAACGCCCGGCGACTGGAGAACACCAGTTGCTCCTCTCAAGTTGTCGAATATGGTCGTGACTGAGCATCCGGTGGAGGAAATCGATGACGACCGCGACAACCTGCAGCCCGATGACGCCGTGCTTCTGATCGTGGAAGACGATCCGCACTATGCCCGTGTTCTGTGCGATCTCGCGCGGGACAAGGGTTTTAAAGTAATAGTGGCCCTGCGTGGGGCGCAGGCCCTTACGCTTGCCCGCGAATTTCACCCCAGTGCCGTATCGTTAGACGTTCTCCTTCCTGACATGCTGGGCTGGACCGTGCTGAACCATCTTAAACAGGATCCTGCGACGCGGCATATACCAGTCCAGATGCTCACCTTGGACGAAGATCGGCAGCACGGTCTCGCCCGCGGTGCCTTCGCGTTCGTAACCAAGCCCACCAATGCGGACGAACTCGCATCGGCGTTGTCGCGGATCAAAGAATATGCTGCTCCTCGCCGCAAACGCTTGTTGATTGTCGAAGATAATCCGGCCGAACAGCTCAGTATCCGAGAACTTCTGGGTTGCGACGACATCGATGTAGTAGTCGCTGCCACCGGAGCCGACGCATTGAAGCTGGTCGGGGAAGAGTCTTTTGACTGTGCGGTACTCGACCTGCGACTGCCTGATATGACCGGCTTCGACATCTTGGAACGCATGCGGGACATGCCCAACGTCCGGGAGTTGCCCGTCGTAGTCTTCACGGGCAAAGAGCTCTCGCCTGATGAGGATGCGCGATTGCACACTCTTGCTCGCAGCGTCGTAGTCAAGGGGGTGGAGTCTCCAGAGAGGCTGCTTGATGAGACCGCACTCTTCCTGCATCGTGTGGTTGCTGATCTTCCGCAGGAAAAGCAGAAGATGCTCGATCGCCTTCATCGATCGGATGAAGCGCTCGTTGGCAAAAAGGTTCTTGTTGTCGATGACGATATGAGAAACATTTTTGCCCTCAGCAGCGTGCTCGAGCGTCGCGGTATGGCTGTGCTGACTGCTGGAACAGGTAGAGAAGCTATCTCGATGCTGGAGTCGACTCCGGATGTCGCGATCGTTCTCATGGACATCATGATGCCTGAAATGGATGGGTACGCGACAATGCAGGTAATCCGTCAGAACCCTTCATTCAGGCGGCTGCCAATCATCGCATTGACCGCCAAGGCCATGAAGGGTGACCGCGAGAAATGCCTGGAAGCGGGCGCGTCAGAGTATTTGGCTAAGCCCGTAAACACGGAACAATTACTTTCTGCCTTGCGCATGTGGCTGCATCGATGAGCACCGGTTTGAGCACAGAAATTACATCAAACCCGGTTCGTGTACCGTCCGAGACCCCAACCTCCGACGATCGCGTGAATATCCTCATGGTCGATGACCAGCCTGGAAAGTTGTTGACCTATGAGGCGATCCTCTCCGACTTGGACGAGAACCTCATCAAGGCTTCGTCTGCCAAGGAAGCCCTCGAAAAACTACTCAAGACCGACGTGGCAGTTGTGCTGATGGACGTGAGCATGCCTGAGATCGATGGGTTTGAACTCGCTGAGATTATCCGTCAGCATCCGCGCTTCCAAAAGACGGCAATCATCTTCATCTCAGCCGTGCATCTCACAGATCTTGATCGCCTCAAAGGCTACCAGCATGGAGCAGTTGACTATCTATCCGTGCCTATCGTTCCGGAAGTTCTGCGCGCGAAAGTAAAGGTCTTCACCGAGTTGCACCGCAAGAACCGGCAACTCGAGCGGCTTAATAGCCAACTTGAACAGCGGGTTGCCGAACGCACTGCTGAGCTGCAGCAAAAAGCCGCCGCGTTGCACAAATTGAATAGAGAATTGGCCCAGCGGAATCAAGAACTGGACGCCATTGTGCAGACTGCTCCCGACATCATCTTCAGCCGTAATCCTGACGGTAGCCGAGATTACATCAGCGGTCGTTTTTACGAATACACCGGAGCCCAACCCGATACCGGAAAAGGCTTCGGTTGGCTGGACTACGTACATCCCGACGACAGCGAACAGAGTCACCAAAAGTGGCTGCACAGCGTACAGTCCGGCGATGTCTATGATTGCGACTATCGGCTGCGCGGGGCCGATTCAAAGTACCGCTGGTTTCGTGCCCGAGCGGTACCTCTCCGTGATTCCCACGGAACGATTGTCAAATGGTACGGAACCTGTTCTGACATTCACGATTCCAAACTATTAGAACAATCGATTCGTGAAAATGCGATCGAACTGGAAAGAATGGTCGAGAGCAGGACTGGCGCGCTCAGGCGTCTTTCGAATCGCATGATGACAATGCAAGACGAGGAGCGGCGCCGGATCGCACGTGAAATTCACGACGGCCTCGGTCAGGAACTCGCCGCTGCGAAGATGATCATGGACGGCATTCTGGCCAAAGACTCTTCACCCTTAATGCGGCAAGCTTCGGTGGATGCGAGTCAGTTAATTGACCGAGCGATCCAGCAGGTTCGTACTATCTCTCACTTGTTGCATCCGCCGCTGCTCGACGAAGTTGGGCTAGTCTCCGCGCTTCGTTGGTTCCTGGAAGGTCTATCGGAACGCAGTGGCATTCATATGGTGTTAGAAGTCGATCCCCCGGATCCGGGCCGTCTCAGGTCGGAACTGGAAACTGCGATTTTCCGCATTGTCCAAGAGGCGCTCACAAATATGTTCCGTCACTCCGGAGCTCGCAACGGAAGCGTAACCCTGTTCCGAAAGAACGGGAATATTGTGGTCACGGTTAGGGACGATGGGAAAGGCATTGAGGAGCCAATAATTCAGTTGCGTCCAGAAAGCCTCGGCGTTGGTATTGGGGGCATGCGACAGCGCGTGACTGAACTCGGAGGCAGCCTGCGTCTGGCGAACGCCAGTCCTGGTACCATCGTTGAAGTGATCATTCCTGCCGTTCGTCAAGATTCACATGGAGTGGCTGTCACCGCCTAGCTTGCACGAACTAAGCCGCCTTGCGTCGCTCGACCATCCCCTCGTCCGCTTTGATCTCTACCTGCTCGTGCTTGATATCGAGGCGCAATCGGTTGTAGATGCTCATGTACTGGTTCGCCACCCAGACTAGTGCAAAAAACGAAAGGATGTAACCCCGCCAATCCTGAAACAATAGCCTGAAGCGGGTAAGCAGCAAGAATCCTGCGGCGACGTAATGGCTGAAGCAATATTCACAGGTAAAAAGGTAGAAGAACTTGCGAACGAGAATGCTTCTGGCGCGATCACATTCCCGCTGACAATACTGGCGCGGTTCGCGAAAGATTTCCTCATGGGTGACCGTCCACGCAACGCAGGCGACAGGTATACCCAATATCAGAAGCCAGGCGACTTGAAGTCCCAAAGCCACAACTTCCTCTAGTCCTTAGGCGGAGCGCAGGTTTGCGCTCGATCGAATATGTCTTGCGAGGCTGAGAGCTGCCAGGTCAGCTCAAAGTGGGCAAGTCTGGGCAGTTGAATCTGTCCGCATGAAGACAAAGGGCGGCTTTAGCTCCGCCCTGTGCTCATCCAGCAACTGTTCTAAACGCGTCCTCTGGCCAAATGGGAGATCAGCGAAACCAAGAACAGTACCAGGAAGATGATGAATAGCACCTTCGCGATACCGGCTGATGCGATTGCTACTCCACTGAAGCCTAAGACTCCTGCTATCAGCGCGATAACCAGGAACACCAAAGCCCAATAAAGCATGTCTTCGCCTCCATATGGGACTTCTCGCCGAGCATAGAGAGTCTTATGTTGTCACTCAATCCCCGTGACGCCGTATTCAGCCGCCTGACAGACTGTAGGTCAAAAGTCGATCTCTGGAAGGAGCAGGTGCCGGTCCGTCCCAGAGGACCGGCACCCGCTTGGGGGGCGTTGTGTCGAGTAGAGATTGCAGATTATTTCGGCGACGTGATACCTGCAATAGGGTGAAACCTGTACTTTCTCCCGGCCAGCAAGCCTACCTCGATGTGTTTCTTCTGCGGAAACTTCTGACCGTCTTTACTGCCTCCCCCGGATAGAACATTGTCCCGGCGCGAGATAGCTTAAGCTCGCAGTCCATTAATGGGTGCTCATTCGGAGCACAGAAGAGGCCAAAGATGAAAAGAGTTTCTTCCAGAGTGCCGAGATGTCTACTGGTGCTGGGCATCTGTTCCCTCCTGGCCGGTGTGAGCTGGTCCGCCGACGACAAGGAACAATCCGATATTGCCAAACGAATCGACGCCTCCGCTAAAGTTCTAGACGAGATCATGGCGGTCAAAGACAAGGCCATTCCCGACAAAGTGATGAAAAATTCGAAGTGCATTGCGGTAATTCCATCGATGGTCAAAATTGCCGTTGGTTTTGGCGGGAGTCACGGCAAAGGTGTAGCGACTTGTCGGACAGAGAACGGCCGCTGGAGCGCCCCAGCACCGATCTCAATCACCGGCGGCAGTTGGGGTCTGCAGCTGGGAGGCCAAGCCGTTGATTTGGTAATGGTCGTAATGAACGAGCAAGGGATGGAACATCTACTTTCCAGTAAATTCAAGCTGGGTGCCGATGCATCCGCGGCAGCAGGCCCGGTCGGCCGTGACGCCGGAGCCGACACGGACATCAAGATGAAAGCTGAGGTGCTGACCTATTCGCGTGCCCGGGGGCTCTTTGCGGGCATCGACCTGAATGGTGCTGCAGTTACTCAAGACAAGGACGAGACGCACCTCCTTTATGGCAAGTTCGTTCCTTTTTCCGAGATTTTGAGCGGGAAAGTGCAGCCTCCGGATGTTGCTCGACCCTTCCTGGCGGCGGTCAGAAAGTACTCGGAACAGACTAGCGAATCCGGACAAAATAAGCCGGTGAACACAACCGTAACAGCTGCGAAGTAAGCGATGAGCTTACGCAAGAAATTTAACTGTGTGTCTGAGCCAGTGATTGCGCGGACTTAAAACGTTGGAGGTGAAATGTACACAATTCTTCTTGTGGTCCTGATTCTCTTGTTGCTCGGTGCATTGCCCACGTGGCCTTACAGTCGATCCTGGGGGTATTACCCAAGCGGAGGATTGGGTCTAATCGTTATCGTGGTCATTGTTCTTCTTCTCGCTGGTCGTTTGTGAGGGTGGGTGGGCCAAGTTTGGCAAATTAAGGTCTGGCTGAAAACACATGGTGGGGAGTCTTACAATCCCACCATTTTGTTTGACACAACCCATGAGAACAACAGCCGAATCCGCTATCGGCTTCAACCCGTCCGCCTCTAAATGCATCTATTCGAAAGCTCGCGGTGGTGTACGTATTGAGGAGCAATCATGTCGAGTCATCACAACTCTGCCTATAACAGCGAACAATGGCTGCGAGTGCCGGCTCGAAGTTTGAGTAACCGTCGCTATTCCACCGGCCCGGCACGCCCGGCCCTTAGGGCGTCGCGTTCACCAGATCAAATTTGGGGCCAGTACAATAATTATCGGGCGAGCGGAGTGACCTTGTCCGCGATCGTGCACGTGGTGCTCATTGGATTGCTCCTGAGTGGCTTGTTTGTGAGCCATCAGGTTACGCAGAGAGAAACGCACCAGACCGTAACGCTGATTGCGCCCTCTCCCGAATCTTACGCGCTGCCTGTCGCCAAGAAAGTAATCAGCGGAGGAGGCGGTGGTGGTGATCGCGATCCCATTCCTGCTCCGAAAGGGCGCCCTCCCAAGGCGGCGTTGCAACAAATCACTCCACCCGCGATCGTGATGCGAAATGAGAAGCCCAAGCTGGCAGTGCAACCCACAGTGGTGGCGCCGCCGCAAGTGCACCTAGCCGAAAACCATGTGCCTACTCTCGGGGTTCCCGCCGCCGCGCCAGTGATGCCCGCGGCACCACCATCCAACGGCACCGGGTCCGGAGGCGGCATTGGTTCTGGCTCTGGAGGCGGTGTTGGGGTTGGCCACGGACCAGGTGTGGGCGCCGGGAGCGGCGGTGGTTTCGGTGGTGGCGTGTATAAAGTCGGTGGAGGGATCTCCGCTCCGACTGCGATCTCCGCCCCGGATCCTAACTATACTGAAGAGGCTCGAAGAGCGAAGAAGCAGGGAACGTGCATCTTGTGGTTAATCGTCGACTCAGCCGGACATCCGCGTGACATTCGGGTCATTCGCGGTTTGGGATTCGGGCTCGACGCCAAGGCTCTCGAAGCGGTCCAGCAATGGCGGTTTCAACCGGCGCTTAAAGACGGAAGGCCGGTTGATGTGCAGATTAGTGTAGAGGTGGAATTTCACTTGTACTGAGCCTTTAATTGTCAATCCGTTTGTTGCCCTACAATTGAATCTTTTCTCCCATAATCCGCGCCCTGCGCGGATTTTTTCCTTATTTGCTGATCACGGTTCTCCAAGAAATCGATAGCCTTACAGACTCTTCGGCAACCCTTTACAGATGTGACCCGATAGAAGGCGGAGGCCTCATTCCATACTCTCAGACCATGTTCGCGGGTTTGGTGTTGCGGACAACTCTCATGTAGGTGGTAAGGAGGCCAAACGTGGCAACTTGTGCGATTTCCGCTACAGAAGCGAATGTGATCCCCTCGACCAGCGCCCGAGGCCGTGACGACTCCCAGATTAATCTGGTAAAGCGTGCGCAGGCAGGTGACGAACAGGCGTTTGCTACCCTCTTTCAGCAGCACAAGAACCGCGTGTATTCGGTTTGCCTTCTGATGACCAAAGACGTAGCGGAAGCCGAGGATCTGACCCAAGAAGCTTTTCTGCAGGTTTTTCGTACAGTCGGATCGTTCCGCGGAGATGCCGCATTTTCAACTTGGTTGTATCGCGTTGCGGTCAATACCGTGTTGATGAAACTGCGCCGCCGCAAATCGCCGCCAACTATATCTCTGGATGAGCCAGTACATTCCGAGTCTCCATCACTGCATCGTGATTTCGGCAAGAATGATCCGGACTTGAGCGGAGTGGTTGATCGCATTGCGTTACGCCGGGCCCTTCAGGAGTTGCCGGAAGGCTGCCGCCGCATTTTCGCACTGCACGAAGTTGAAGGCTACCAGCACCACGAAATTGCCCAACTCCTCGATTGCTCGATCGGCAACTCCAAGTCTCAACTGCACAAAGCGAAACTAAAGATGCGCACGCTTTTGTTCCCCAAGACGAAAATTCGGCGCCGGCACGCGAAACCCGTCGCCAGCGTCGGAGACGATTTCATTGCTGTGGTTAAATCAGCAAAACAGTCGCGTTGAAACTTTGACCTTCGCGCAGCATCGCGGGAAAGGGAATGAAATCAGTGGTCGGGGCAATAATCATCGGTGATCAGACTGGCGCGATGGAGGATAAACAATCTCTATCACGCTTTACTTCCTACCGGACGCCATGGGCCAGCATGGAAGTTCTGGGAAAGTCCCCAATCGCGAGACTTGCCGAAGACCTCAAGAAGGATTGCAGCGCCGTATCTCTGATCTCGAATGATCGCGACAGCCAACATGCAGAAGCGACTCAACAGGTCTCGATCGCTGATCTCGCGGCGGACCGTCTTGCGAGCTACAAGCGTGAAGGGCTCGGCACGGTCTTGATCGTACGATGCGGTTCTTATGTGGAACTTGACGTTGCGGAAATGCTCAACTTCCACCAGGAACAAAGCGCGGGCGTTACACGCGCATTTAGTGATGATGTGCCACTCGACGTCTGGATGGTCGACCCCTCGGGATTGCCGGAGCATGTGGCGACTCTTTCTATTCTCCTCTGCGCGAGGCCGGCGATGTATCGCTCGCAAGGATACGTAAATCAGTTGCGCACCGCGCGTGAATTCCGACGACTTGTGCTAGACAGCTTCAATTCACGTTGCCGCCTCCGTCCGCAAGGCTCGGAAATTAAGCCCGGTATCTGGAGCTGCGAGGGAGCGCAGATCGAGCGTTCGGCCCGTGTGGTGGCACCAGCCTTCATCGGGCGTGACGTCCGCATTTCGGACGAGTGTCTCATCACACGAGGCAGCAATGTGGAAAGCAATTCTAGAGTGGACTTCGGAACCGCAGTGGAAGACAGTACGGTCCTGCCAAACAGTTACGTCGGTATCGGCCTAGATCTTTCTCATTCTATCGTGGGTGGACGTAATCTGCTGAACCTTCAGCACAACGTAAACCTTGAGATTACTGATCCTGTAGTGATGCGGCAAAACACCGTAGGTGGACATCATCAATCGTGGGCGAACATTGAGACCAGCCCAATGGCACTTTCATCTGCCGAATAGACCTGGCCGGAAGCTTGAAGAAGGAATTTTAGAAAATAGTCAAAACAAAAAGGGGTAATAAAGATGCTGACCAGTGGGCCCGTCGTGGTGATGCAAGTACCGGAAATCTTAAACGTGAAAGAAGTCCGCAATTTTATGGAGGAGCTGGGACCACTGCTCGAATCCAATCGTCCGCGTATTGTCCTCGACTGCTCGCAGGTACGTTCGATGGAAAGCGCTGGTGTAGAGATGCTGTTGCGTTGTCTCGAAGAGGTATTGAAGCGTGACGGCGATTTGAAGCTCGCCTCTCTTTCTCCAGAGGCCGAGGTGATTTTGGAACTCATGCGTGTCGCTCGTGTATTCGAAGCATTTCAAACCTGTGAGGATGCAGTGCGGAGTTTCAGCGCTATTCCAGCCGACGCAGTGCCTCAGAACACTCCTTGGTACGCCGACGTATTCAGTGAGCTTGGTGTGCTCAAGCAAGCGAGCTAGCTTCCTGACTGGGTTTTCGCTACTGAAACTGCAAAAAAGGAGATTCAGATGCCACCGCTTCATCCAAGTCTTCTTCTTGGTGCACTGTGTGCGCTCGCTCTTAGCTGGCCCGCAAACGTGGTTGCGCAGACCGCAGCATCCAGTACCTTGGATCAAACCGGTCCGGATCGTTCAATTACGCTCGAGCCGGCCGGAGAACTACCAGACAGTCCGGGGGCTGTATGGGCGAAATCACAGAATTCTCCCCAACAGAGCCTGTCGACGCAATCGACCAGCTCGCAACCGGAGCAACCCGATTCGCGGGCGACGGAGAAGCAGGATTCACGAGCGTCGGACAAGCAGGATGAGAAGCTGCAAAGACCTGTCGGAACCGCGGCCGCAGAGGGCCCAGCGGTTACTGGAGTGACCGCTGCCCAACCCGCAGGAGCGGCGATCGCCCCAGCGAAGCAGAGGCGGGTGCGTACTGTAGTCCTCAAAGTCGGCGCGATCCTGGCGGCGGGCGCAGCTATTGGAACAGTAGTCGCTTTGACCGCTGCTACGCCTAGCAAACCGCCCGGTGCTCACTAACCCGTTTCCATGGTTTGAAGCGACGACGCGTATCTAAAATGAAACCACAAAAGTTTAAACTTCTAAGCCTTTCCGGAATCGATGGAGCTGGGAAAAGCACACAGATCGATGCTCTCCTGCGCTACATGGACGAGCGTGGGTACCGCTTCAAACTATATACGTTTTGGGACGACGTCGTTGCATTTTCAAGGTATCGCGAACACCTAACCCTCCGTTTATTCAAAGGCGAAAAAGGCGTCGGAAGTCCAGAGCGGCCTATAGTCCGCCGCGACAAGAATGTGACCTCCTGGTACATGGTCTTGCTTCGGCTGCTTCTTTACATCTTTGACGCGTTTCGATTGTCCGCTGTGGTGTCCAGAGCCGCGAAGGATGTCGAGTTTGTGATTTTTGACCGTTACATTTATGACGAGTTGGCCAACCTGCCTCTTCAGCTTTGGCCGGTGCGACTCTATGTGCGGGTGCTCCAGCGGGTCGTTCCAAGACCGGATTTGGCTTTTCTTCTGGATGCCGATCCCGAAAGTGCCGTTTCGCGCAAGCCCGAATATCCACTGGAATTCGCTCACCGCAACCGGAACGCCTACCTCGAGATTGCGAGTATCGCGGGATTAATTGTCCTGGCGCCGTCTTCCATATCGGAAACGACTGAAGCCATCAGAAACTCGCTCGCGAGCCTTAAGCCCGCCGCGGGCACCGCGGTTCTTCCCCCCCGGCATGCTTTCCCAGTGAGCAGCGCTAAAACGCCCAGCGGTTAAACTCCTTTCTCGTCTACAACATCTTTCCCCCTTAACACATCGAATCTGGTGCTGCCGAGCGACGCAGGAGGCTAATGAAGATTTGTCTGGTTACAACATTCCCTCCCAGTACCGGAGGTTTGAGCGAATACGGATTTCACATCGCGCAAGAATTGCAGCGAAATCCTTTCCTTAGTCTTACTGTGCTTGCGGATGAACTTCCAACCGCGCTTGAAGAGCGCGACGGCTTTACGGTATTGAGGTGCTGGTCGTTCGACGATCCCACCACGATCTATCGGCTGGTCAAAACTATCAGGCGCCTGAAGCCTGATGTGGTCTGGTTTAATCTGCTGTTCAGCACCTTTGGCAGGAATCCTTTCGTTGCATTCTGCGGCCTCATGTCTCCGTTGCTTGCGCGCTTAGGGGGACGATATACCCATGTGACTTTGCATCACCTCATGGATACGGTCGAACTGAAGGACGCAGGAGTGCGCCATGAGCACCTTTATCGATTTGCTGGTGCGGTGGCCACGAGGATGCTCTTGCTCTCGAACTCCGTGTCTGTTCTCATGCCGGGATATCGCAAGATCCTGAACGATAAGTACGGCCGCGACAATGTTCACCTTCGCGCCCACGGATTGCTGGCTCGCCGCCCCGAATTCCCGGACTTTTCGCGTCGTGGAACTCCTACCCACCGCGTTTTAGCCTTCGGAAAATGGGGTACGTACAAGCGGTTGGAACTCATGATCGAGGCTTTCAAATTGCTTGCACCGAAGGTCCCGGACGCCAAACTCGTTGTTGCGGGGGGAGATCATCCGCAGGCGGCAGGTTATGTGGAATCTGTCAAGAAGGAGAATGCAGGGAATGCTCAGATTGAATTCCGAGGGTACGTTCCGGAAGACGAACTTGCGGACTTATTCCAGGGATCGAGCGTCGCGGTGATGCCGTATTCGTCCTCCACCGGCTGCAGCGGTGTGGCGCATCTGGCGTGCGCGTTTAGCGTGCCAATGGTGAGCGCTGATCTTCCGGATTTTCGCCAAATGGCACAAAGTGAAGAATTGGCAATAGAGTTCTATCCGCCGGGGGATGCTGAAGGGCTCGCTGATTGCCTGTGGCGCGTGCTGAAAGATCCTGAAAAACAATATTCGATGGCGACGCAGAACTTCTCCGCGGCATTGCGCATGACTATGCCCAACGTGGTGCAGAAGTATCTGAGGCACTTCGAGCTTCAGCAACGAGTTCAAACGCTCAAATATATCGCCCGAGTCCGCCGGTTGCCCCGCTGGATACCGTCAAAGGCTCTCCTTCTGCGGTTGCTCACACGGAACTCACTGAGCTGGGCTAGGCGGTCGGTCGTTCTACATACCTTATGGACCGATATGCCGCCCGCAAGTCTACCGCACGATAACGGTAACGTTAGTGGAAAGCTGAATGGATCCAGTATTACCGCTAACGGTAACGCTATAGCTGCTCGGGATGGAAGAACTCTGCGGCGCGCCAGTACTTCCGCCGCAGGAGACGGAGCCGATAATGGCGGTGCTCAGAATGCCGGCTACTACGAGTTTGAACGCGCGCCCACGATCGATGTTTCCAACGATTACCACGCCGAACAGGCCGAACCCGAACAGGCAATCGGCGAGAAAGAAAGTGCGAGCTTCCCTGTGATTCGCGGCAGCAGCCGCACTGGAAGTAATGGTCAGGACGGAACTGGCCGTATTCGCTCCTGGAATGACGGAAGCGGGAGCGAATGAGCACTTCAAGGTAGTGGGAAGTTCGGAACAAGTGAGCGCGACGGCGCTGTTGAATGAGCCTGCCTGTGGTGTCACATTCACAGTTGAGGTGCCGGCTCTTCCTGAGGTGACGGTCATCGTAGTGGGATTAACCTTGAGAGTCAAACTCTGATTGCTTCCGCTCGCACAGTTTAGTTTTGCTTGCACCGCTGATGACATGAAGTTCGTGATGCCAGGTCTCCCAACGGCTTGCACGTAGAAGGCGTAGGTCGCATCCGGAATCGAGTAACTGCAGAGGTTCAGCGATCCAACGCCCGGATAAGCTTGACCCAGCGGCATGAGGCTCTTACCGTCTATGCTAACGAATGCGATGTAATGATCGACTGTATTCTCCTGCCCTTTAACCGTCCACCGTAACGAATTGCTCTCAGTCGAAGCCGAAACGCTCAGGCAATTGGAAATGCCTGACTCGATCTCGGTGCCCTCTTCATAGTCATTCCAGGTGACCAGCTGCAATGCCGACAGTTGCCTCCCCGAATTGTAGAGACTATTGATTTCAGAAAAAGTCTGCAGCCACGTTTGTCCGCACTGCTGGTTCATGATGCGACTCGAGCCCCACGCCGCAAGCGTGTCGTTGAATCCCTTGTAGGTCGCACCTACGCTATGTTCGTTGCCCAGCCCCATTCCCGCGTCGTAAAAGCTCTTTAGATAGCCGATGCCATAGTCAGAAGTCGTCGGCATGACCCAGGAATAGCTGCCTTCACTCAAGACATGCGTGAAGCCGCTATTGTTTTGAAACAAAAAAGCGGGCTGCGTCGACAGGGAAGCGCTTACATCATCCCAGTTGATCGAGTAGGAGAGATCAATATTGAAATTAGTGACAACCGGTCTTCCAGCCATGGTCATGTAAGCGGAGGACGGAAAGTAGGTCTGTTCCACGTATTGCAGCTGGCTGATAAGGGCCTGTTGCGGTGAACAACTGGAACAGGAATTCCATTTGATCGCACCCTGGTCGACCATGATCGCGAATGTAAAGCCCGGATGAGCCTCGGCCTCAGTCATCACTAGTTTCGTGGCCTGGTCGATGCTATTGTTCGGGCCGTACCAGTCGACAATCACTCCGTCAATTCCGCGGCTGATCATGTCTGTGACCTGCCGGTGGATCTGTTTTGCGTCCGTGGAACTGTAACCGACATTCATGTGGTTCGAGCCTCCGAACCACAGCAATAAGTGAGCGTACACCTTGGTGTTCGCGCCGGGATAGAGCAGACTATGAATGTCGACCTTACTCACACTGCCCGCAGCGGCGTTCCCGTTGCTCTGGGCCAAAAAGCTGTCAGCTGCACTTGTGTTATTTGCCGTCTGTGCGGCCAATGTGGTGGTGGCTACAACGGAATTTCCTGCCTCACATATGCCTGTCCAAGACAGGAGCAGTACAAAAGCACACAAATTCTTAAGACACATCTGCCCTCAGGAGCGGAGTTGCCGAGGTCTTGCGCTTGCTTTTTCTGATTCCGGAGGGAGGACGCCACCCCGTGGATTCCTCGGAACCAGCCTTGAACTTTCTGGGACGGAGGGAGTTTATGGCGAAATTCAGACGGAGACAAGTATCTTTGGTCTGCGAACTTTTGGGTGGTTCATGGAGGGTGATTTTGAAGATTCCCGAAACGTCTCAGGCTCAATCTCCGGTGTATTCCGGAGAAAACTAAGGTCCTTCTTTTCAGAGGACAACCGGACAAACTGAGCCGTTGTCGCAAACCTGCAAACCAACATTACAACGGGCGAGTTCATCCAAGTTCAGTCCTTGGTTTGGTCCTTCTTCGTCAAGAAATCTTGTCAGGGTGACTCAATGACTTCTGTGGAAAAGTTCTGGGCTTGTTCCGCTGTCGTTTTGATTGGGTTGATGAGCGTTCTGTGCGGCTGCCAGGGCATACCATCGGCAGTAACGAACCCACCTCCCCCCAACGCCAGCATCAATTCCATTAATCACATTGTCTTCATGGTGCAAGAGAATCGATCCTTCGACACGTATTTCGGGCAGCTACAAGCCTATTGGCAGGCGAACGGATATCCCCAAGCCACGCAGCAGCCCCCTTTTGACGGCTTACCAGCGAACGCCGCAAATCCCGCTTACAATGGGACCACCATCCCCGGAACTGCGCAGGTGAAGGCCTACCATCTCACGACCAATTGCATCGAGGACGTGAGTCCCTCCTGGAACGAAAGCCACGAAGACTGGAACCTGCAGTTCCCTACTAAGAGCAAGGCGACAATGGACGGATTCGTTTACAACGCCGCTTCGTTCGCCATCCATGAAAATGCCAACGGCGCCAACCCGCCATATACCGATACCGCAGGCGTTCGCGTTATGGGGTATTACGACGGAACGGATCTCAACTACTACTACTTTATGGCATCTAATTTTGCGACCTCAGACCGCTGGTTTTCGCCAGCCATGGATCGTACCCCCATCAATCGAATGTATCTGCTGGCTGCGACCTCGCAGGGATATGCATATCCGCCTGGATTCAACCCTCCGGCCGACTCGGGCCCGCTGACTGCCCCCACAATCTTCGATGCTCTGCAAAAGGCGGGAATTTCATGGAAGATCTACGTCACTGATCCTGGTGTGACGTATCTCACGATGTTCGCCCCTTACGCTTCAGGCTCACTTCCGGCAAACGTCGTGCCGGCCTCTCAGTTCCTGACCGATGCGCAGGCGGGAACTCTTCCCCAAGTCGCGATGATTGAAGGGGGCTACAGCTCGGGTCTCGACGAACATCCCGACAGCAGCGTGCAAGGAGGTGCGCAGTATGTATCGAGTCTGATCAATGGTCTGATGAACAGCACCTCATGGAAGGACTCCGTGTTTGTTCTCACCTATGACGAAGGGGGCGGACTCTATGACCACGTCCCGCCGCAGCCGGCGGTTAACCCTGATGGCATCGCCCCAGTTGACCTGCTGCCTGGTGATATCTGCAGCTCGGGCGGAGGTGCTAACTGTGATTTCAACTCCACGGGATTCCGTGTTCCGCTGATCGTTATTTCTCCATTTACCAAAAAGAACTACGTCTCCCACACGATAACGGACTACACGGCCATTTTGGCATTGATTGAGCGCCGCTTCAGTGTTTCACCGTTGACCAAGCGAGACGCAGCGCAGATGGATATGACCGAGTTCTTCGACTTCCAGAACGTGCCGTGGGCAACACCCCCGATGCCCCCGGCCCAGGCCACCGAAGGAACCTGCAATCCTCAGAATCTGGGGTATCCCGGCCCTTAAGAAATGCCTACCGTTGTCTGGTCAGAAATCTTTAACGCGACCCTGTCTTCAATCGAGCGAGCCGGAGGTCCCCGCCCGCAGAGTGCACTTAATGTGAATTGACGGTTATGTTGCGCACGACGTAACGCTCTCCATCGAAGTCACTTACTACCTTGACTGTGACGCCAGGCTGCAGCCCATCATCAGGATTGATTGAAGGTGAAAGGTAGACCTCATACGTCTTGTGGTCAGTCGAGGAATTGAGCACGAGCAATCCGGTACGCAAATCGATATGAACCACCTGTCCGGAGAACGTATATCGGGTACCTGGCTGCGCCAGAATTGAGATCTCTGTCGCCGTGTTGTGTGCGCTTTCCCCTGAGCTGAAACGTATTGAGATCAGAGTTCCAGGAACAAGGGCGCTTATGGGTACTGCTCGGTCCCCTTGCATAACCCTCGTGGAAGGATTGACGCGAACATCTACTGGGTTGGGGGACAGTGCATCACGGAGAACAAGTTCGGTTCCGTTACTACGGAATTTAACCACTACGCCCTGGCTTGCTCCAGTCGCATGGACCGACGTGAGGCGTATAGTCCGGGCAAATACCGTGCTGCCATCGAGGATTGTATCTAGATATATCCTCTCTCCCTCATGCAAGTCAGCGACAGTGACGGCCTTGCCGCCGCGATAAACCTGCGTCCGGGGATCAAACAAGAAGCTCTCTTTCCCGCCTCCGAACAAACGAACGGTAACTCTGTCGCGAACCATATCGATCCGATCGAGCGTTCCTCCTATCAGGGTTGCGTTCGCCTTGGGAACCGGTGGCAACTCCGGAAGAAGCGTAGAGGGATCGACTGCAATGGAGCCGTCCTCCGAATCTTCGACGATTGATGGTTTTCGGGGTTCAATAGCGGCATCCGCTTTAGCTTCTGACTTGGGCGAGATTATTGCCGATGAGGACGGTTCGTGAGCGCTTTGCGCGACTGCAGACCTGGTGAAAAGCGAGCAGCCCACAGCCATCGTGGCGCAAGAAAGTGCGACGCAAATTCTTAGTGCAGGTTTCACGACGGAATTAGATGCCGGACCGGGCTCTTTAGGTGGTCAGGATTGAAAGCAGGTTGCCGTATCTCACGGCAAACAAATCTGCTTGTTCTGCATCAAACCGTCGTCTGGCAGTACGCAGACTACATTATTCATGCTCACGAGGAAAACATCTGCATGCTTTCCAAACGGTGGCTACTAGGGCTAACTCTGATCGCAGCAGCCGAATTGACGTCTCAATGCGCCCATGCGGGAGATCTCAAGATAACGATTCCGAGGCGTAGCAAACTCACCCCCGTTCAACGGCTCAACCGCGAGGGTGTGGAAGCAGTCCGAAAGCATGACTATCGAAAAGCGGAAGGACTCTTCTACAAGGCGTACTTGTTTGATCCGGACGACGCGTTTACGCTGAACAATCTCGGATACATCGCGGAATTGCAGGGGCAGATCGATCGAGCACAGCAGTTCTACTCATTGGCAGCTCAGCAATCCAGCGATGCCGTGGTTGATTTGTCGAGCAGGACCCAGTTGCGCGGTCAGCCTATGAAAGCGGCTTTATCAGTAACAAACGAGCCTCTTCAAGTCAACCACGCTAATGTCGAAGCAGTGCGCCTTCTGCAACAGGGACGTGCGCCCGAAGCCGACCTCCTTCTCCAGGAGGTGCTCAAGAGCGATCCTAACAACGTGTTCACGTTGAACAATATGGGCGTCGCCAAGGAAATGGAGGGCGAAGCGCAGGAGGCCTTGCGATATTTCGACGAAGCTTCCAGAGTGAGCGCCGAGGCAACGGCGGTAGTGACCACCAATCCCCGCTGGAGAGGACGTCAAGTCAGCCAGATGGCACAACAGAATGCGAAGGCCTTACGTGAGCACTTGTCGCACGAGCAAGACCTGCCCGAGCAGGTTGCAGAATTGAATCTACGCGGTGTCTCCGCGGTCAATCGCAACGACTTGCGGACAGCCGACGCAGATTTTCGTAAAGCCTACTCTCTCGATCCTGGGAACGGATTTACGCTGAATAATATCGGTTACGTAGCCGAACTCGAAGGAGACCGTGAAACCGCCGAGTTCTTTTATGAGCAGGCGCGACAAGCCGGCGGAGCTGACGCAACAGTGGGTGTCGCCACAAATCGTGTTGCCGAGGGCCGGAAGCTTTTCGCAGTTGCCGAAGACAATGATGCGCGAGTTCAGACCAAGGTCGCTCAGGAGCGTGATATGTTACGACGCCAACCAGGATCGATCGCACTGAGACGCCGCGACAACAGCATTGTGGAGGACTCAGTCCCCTCCGGGACCCCAGGCTCAATTGAACAAAAGCCCTAAGTTCGCTCAAGAGCCGCTTTCCAGAAAGCGTCCCAGATCCGTCTCCGGATCGGAGAATACGTGCCGCACCAGGTTCGTCAAGTACCGAGAAAGCGTGTTTACATTTGTCCGGTACCAGCAGCAATGTGTCATCGCAGGTGACAGGCCGCAAATGAACCGAAAGGTTTCCAGCGCCGCGGGAGGCTGGGCGAGCATGGCCGCCGCCATCCGGTGATTGCCGTCGAGAATGGTTAAGGGGCTGTGTGCATCCACGCCGATCAGCAATACAGTGCGGCTCACCAGACCTTTCTGGACAGGATTGCTGATGCGGTGTAGTTTTCGGAAAAACTCATCATCCGGTGACTCTTGCCACTTCTGGCGTAGGCACGTTACTACATCGGTAATGTAGAAACTTCCTTCGGCGACTCGTCGCCACTGCGCACGCGGAAAAAAGCGAACGCGAGTCAACTCTTCGCGAGTGAGTGTCACCTCGAACCATTGCGTGTCGTCCGGAAGCTCCCGCCACATAGCCCCGCGCCGAAGAAAAAGCAGCGCCCGCCGGAGCGCGTTCTCGCGGTCGCTCTGCAGATCTGGTGCTTCCACCAGACGTTCGAACTCCTGACGATACTCTTCAAACTCAGGATGGTGAAACTCACTGCGGAGAAACTCCGCGATCACCACCTGCTCGCTCAACGGTCGAACGAGGCCCAACGGAGTGTGAACATCGAGATTCTCTGCAGGCGTGATCTCCCGGCGCAACAGAGGCAACGCGACGGCGACAAACAGCACTACCATCAGAAACAGGCGCTCGTAGATGACTTGCGCCAGGGAATGGTGCAAGCCCCAAATTCCCAGGATCAACGCGCCGCTGAAAGCCAACTGAACCCAGCTAGTGTTCGCGATTTTGCGCGACATCTCGTAACTGATCAGTACAGAACTAAGGGAATAGATTCCGGTAGCAATGGCATAAAGAATTAATAGTGTAGCGAGTCCCCCGGAGTTGGCGATTTCGAAGTGTGCTCCAAACAGAGTCCTCCATAAGAAGCTAGGAATGGCCCAAAGCGCAAGGATCAGCACGGATAAGATGAGGAAGACCATCGTCAGCGACATGAACAACACCGGCCGCGCCTCGCGATCGCTCGAATGAGCAGCGGCGGAGACGGGGAACATTGTGTTCACCACAGACCAGGCAAACATGTTGATCAACCGTCCTACGAGCGAAACGGCAGCATAGATCCCCGCCTGCTCTGGGACGAAAAAGTGATTCATCAAAATAATGTCGAAATTGTTGATTGCACCCTGTCCGGCGAAGAATACGATTGCTTGTACGCCCTCACCCGAAGCGATAGGAATTTTCAGTTGCGTAAACGATGCCAGTCTGGGATGCGGCCTAGCCAGGAAGTACGCAGCGACAACGGCGATTACGCTGGCAAGCACCGCACCCTCAACCCCGAGGCCGACCCTGATTAAGAAGTAGGCTCCTCCGAGACGTACCAGTCCTTCCACCATCAAGTTCGCGGCTAAAGAACTGAAAGCGTGAACACCTTGGATGTAACCGCGTCGGACGCCTAGGGGAATGTAAAAGGCCGTTCCAAGTGCAAGCAGCGAAATCAACACTTGATCCGGCAAATTTAAGTATCTGGTGAGCACCCGATTGAAGAGGAACAGGAGCAGACCGAGTCCGACGCCCGCCATCCACGATTTCAAATGCAACGAGGAAAAAATCGCTGCCTTATCTTCATGGGACTCATGACTCGCAACATATTTTGCGCAGACTGCTTGAAATGAGAGCGTGATCGCGGAAGCAAGCATCAGCAGTGTATAGACTGCCGTCACATGGGCGAAGCCTGTGGGGCCCAACATTCGCGCCGTAATGACGTTGTAAACCAGATTGGCGACTCCCACCAGTCCCGATCCAGCAAGTAACGTCAGGCTGCCTCCCAGTAGCTTCTGTCGGAGCGCCTTGGCCTGAGATTGGGTCGCGCTGGGAGGAGTGCTGCGTGATGTATCGCGTATGCGAAACTGTCCGACAAGAGTCATGGAGTCAGCAAAGCGCTAGAACAAGGTCAGATGCACAACTGGAAGCACAGTGTTTCTGCTCGACCCCGGAAAATTGTAGAAGCTCTGCTGCTGCATACCAATCGAGAAGCGCAGCGGGAAAGAGACCGGCGTTTCCATTGAGCCATCTTTCACGCGTCCTCGCAGCGGACGCACGTAGGACACAAGAAATTGGCTTTGGACATTGTCGTATGAGTGGAAGCCGGATCCTCGAGAGATCACGGCGGAGCCTTGCACACTCCAGCGTGGAGTCGCCCGAAACTCGAAGCGTCCCCCGGGCAACAGCGCCTGCGCGATCGCGTACTGCGTGCCCTGTACGCGCCAGGAACGTAGATCCTCAGCAAGAACAGCTGCAGTCAGGCGATTGCCGAATTTGTGTTGCAGACCGGCGTAGACCGATGTCGTGAAGTACTCCGAGACCATCGGACGGAATAGCAAATCTCGAACCGAGTATCCCGTGATCAGCGAAGTACGACCCCATGGGCGCCCGACGGTGAACTCGACATTGGCGAAAACATCGCGCGAATGCAGGTCTCGATCGATGAATGGTCCAGTTTCCCTCTGAGCGCTTCCTGTAAATGAAATCCAGTTGAAAAATGAACTTGTATACACGTACAGGAACTGCCGAAACAGATTTTGACTCATGTACACCGGAGACACGGTATCGCGCCGTACCGTAAACTGAAGTCCTCCGTTGAACGTGATCGAATCTGACCCGAAATGCAGGATCGGGTTGACCCCTCCATTGATGATCGTGTCGAACGTATTGCGATCCTGAACCACCCCAACACTTGGAAAGAGCAATCGTCCTGTGGTGAAGCTTTGACCTACAAATCCTGAGATCACCGGGAGATTTCCTACCTGTACTCGATAGTGAGACTCGACCAAATTCTGAAAGGAATGACGCGGTGGCGGCAATAAGGTAGGGTTGGTAACTTTGAGAATCCTCGCATCCAAAGTGTAGACATTGATGTCTTCAAAAGCCGGAGCGGACAGTTCCTCTGGAACAAAACTGGTTTTGTCGCTGATCTGACGTCCCTCCTGCTCAGCTTCAATGTATTGCGAACTTTCTGCCACGCCGTGATCTTCCGGCCCAGCGATCGTGCTGGCTTGGGCAAACGATGCGAGGGAATGCAGCGGATCTTGACGTTGCCGATAGAGGTTTGCCGACGCCATCATGTAGTCGTAATCGTCGCTGAAGTCGGTCGCCGGCCCGAGAGTGGCTAGTGTTAAGCCTGCTTTCTGGGTATTACCCTCGGCAAGATAGGTATTGGTGAGTCCAATGGCGACTGCACGGTTGTTCGCCCCTGCCATTTGAGCTCGGCCGAAATATTGCTCGGCCAGATCAAAATCGTGCATCCCGAGAAATAAATTCCCGGCATCGGCGAAATCCTGCCCGCTGACAGGCGAGTCCGGCAAAATACGGGCTTCCGCAAAACCAAGAGCGATTTGCCGGCGAGCTTCATCCGCATGACCCTGGCGCAGGAAAATCTGGGCCAGTGCAAGCCGGATCCCGATTCGGTTTCCTGCCGGTACTTCCAACGCCCTGGAGAATCGTTGCATAGCAGCGTCGCCGTCACCTAGCGTTAGTAGCGCGTCGCCAGTGGCAGTCAGAATCTCCAAACGATTTCCACCCAGACGGTCTGCTGCCTGAATGTCCCGAAGTGTCTGGTCCCGCTCCCCTTGTTTCGCGTGGATCTGCGCCATTGAAGCGTAAATCGCCGGTTCAGATGGCGCGAGCTTCAGAGCGTCATTCAACGCAGCAATCGCCTCAGTGTACTGCCGCATGCGAGATAGAACATCGGCGTACGCCAGTTGAGTGGTCATATCGTTGCCGTCCTCAGCTAAGGCGGTGCGGTACTCCGCCGCGGCATGCGGATAGTCCACTTCCTGGCGAAATGCTTCGGCTCGCGCCAGATGCCATGGCCGCGACTTGCCCAAGGTCTTCTGCGCAGCCTCGAGTTGTTTGAGGGCAGGTTTGGGCCGGTGTAGCTGCAAGTTGGCGTAAGCCAATCCAAGATGGGCTTCGCCGTAGTCCGGCTGGAACTTCAATGCCGTTTGAAAATCCTTTGCTGCCTTCGTCGCTTGCTTAAGATCGTTCCATACGAAGCCGCGATTCACATATCCGGTGGCCATCTTTGGATCGAGTTCAAGAGCGCGCGTGAAGTTTTCCAGAGCGGCCTGCAAATCGTGATTGCGCACGTAGACGTTGCCCGCAATCAGAGGAAGATCCTTGTCATTCGCCAGGGCCGGTTCATGTTTCTTGACTAACGAGAGTGCCTCGTCGTAGCGGCCTAGATAGTAAAGGTCATAGGCAAGATAATCCACACCCTCCCGATCGTTCGGAAGCTTGGAAATGACGTTCTGGCCGAGCTGCGCGGACTCGGCGTATTGCCCTCGGAAAGTGAGATAGCGCTCGCGTTCGCGCTGTACTTGTACGTTTGCGCTCATCTTTTCGTTCGCCCGTTCCAGCCAGCGTTGAGCCAAGTCAATATTGTGTGATTCAAGCGCGGCATTCGCGCCTCCAGCCACGGTCAGAGGATTACTGGGCATCCGCTCATACGCGCTCTCGTATTCGCTTTCTGCATCATGGAAGTTACGCTCGGCTGTGTAGAGATCACCCAGCGCGAGGTGCGGAGCATAGTCTTTCGGGTGCGCTGCAATGGCACGAGAGAAATACGACTCGGCAGCCTTCGTATCTCCGGCATCGCGCGCCAAATATCCGAGACCTGAGAGCGCCTGGCGATTGTTCTTGTCCAACTCCATAATCTTCAAGAATGTTTCGCGTGCAGCACCTTTTTGGCCCATTTTCCACTGCAAAGTTCCCAAGTTCATCAGCGAGTTCACGTTGCCGGGTGCGAGTGCCAATGCCTCTTTCAGATCGCGGTTGGCAGTATCGAGGTTCCCCGACGCAGCTTCTACTGCCGCGCGCAGGCGGAGCATCTCCGGTCGAGCTGAATCCTGAACCTGAACCTGTTGAATAGCGGCCGCAGCGGCTTGCAATTGCTGTTTTGCATTGGCGTCATCGTCCTGCCGTACGTAGGTCTCATATAGATTCAATCGCAATTCAATCGGATAGAGAGGTCCTTCTTGTACACGCGCGGGCAAGTTGCTCAGTGCGGTCTTGTATTCCTGCTCCGCTTCGGGAAGGCGATCTTCGGATTCGGCAAGAGCTGCGAGAATCGCATGGAGGCGATAGTTTTTGACATCGATCGATCGTGCGGCGTCGAGGAAGGGCGTCGCGTCTTCCGGTTTCCCAGAATTGATGAATGCTTGGGCAGCGCTCAATTGAAATCCAATGTTTCCCTTCGATGCCTTCGCGACTCGCGCGTACAGAGTCGCGGCCCCTTGGGGGTTGCCGGCTAGTTCGTAGGTGTACGCCATTTCCGCTTGTACATCGGCATTCTTGCTCGGAATCGCCTGTAAGGTTGCGATTGCCTCGTCGTATTTCCCCTGATTTCTGAATTGCTCGGCTACTGCGCGTAGGACGTCAGGATCGTGTGGTCCGCGGCTTTTGGCTTGGTTGATATAACGTGTTGCCTCATCCGGTTGCCCCAGCCTCTGGTAGGCATGAGCAATCAGCAAATCTCCATGGGCAGACGGTTGGGCCGCGTCGGCTCGCTCGAGAAGGGTTAATGCGGTTTTCGGATCCGTGCTAAGGAGCAATTCACCTGCGAGCTGTAGGCTGTTGGCGTCTTTGGGATTGGCTTCGATGACTTTGCGTAGAAGTTGCTCTGCTTCATTGTCCCGGCCCATCCTCGCGTAGGTCTGAGCCAATCCGGCCAGCCCACGGACGGAACTCGGCTTTTGCTTCAGTCCGCGATTGTAGGCATCCACCGACAGGCCATACTGGGTATTCAAACGGGCCGTGTATCCCAGCAAGAACCATAGTTCCGCATCTTGGGGAGCTGCATTCACGGCCTGCTGGGCATGCGCTACAGCCCCCGCGAAGTCGTTGCGTTTTAATGCCTCATCGGCAGCACGCGCTTGCCGCGCAACTTCAATACCCGCACCCCAGCTTAAATCGTTACCGTTTGAACTCTGCTGGTCCGTTTTCTTGCCCGAACCGGGATCGTACGTCTGCCCTGCTCCTCTTCCCAAGAGCATCAAAACCGTAATAAGCCAAAAGTAAGTGAGCGGAAACCGGCTTTTCACAGAGTCACCACTTATACGAATGAAGTCTGGAACAAGTCCCGCAAAGTGTCTTCCACACGGGAAGTTCTGCGGCCCAGTTCAGATGCGATAGGAACAATTAGGTTTGCCTCAAGCCAGGGCCGTGGTCGGGAGCGAGAAATTGCGCAAACCTTACGGGCTCCTGGTGAATCAAATTTGGCTGCCTAGCGCAGGAGTGTGTATTGAATGACGCCGAACGAAAGCTACTCCCGTCCGATTCCGCTTCTAGCGATTGTCCTGGTGGCCTTAGCGGTTCACGGGCCTCTGTTACTCATGCAACTTCCGTCGGGTTCATTCGACGCGAATTTCCATATTTTTCTCGCTTCGCATTATGCGCATCACTGGTTCAATCCTTGGAATGAGAAGTGGTTCGCAGGCTTTTCGCAGACGACCTATCCTCCTCTGACGCACCAGTGGATCGCGCTGGTCTCGACTGTTGCCGGCCTGAAAATGGCGTACATGCTCGTTCAACTGGTTGGCGTTCTTCTGCTGCCAGTCGGCGTGTTCCGTTTTGCCCGTATTTGGGTCGATGATCGCGCGTCGTCATATGCGGCGTTGGGCAGTATTTTTCTCGGCGCGCTCGCCTTCCTGATCTACCAGGCCGGACAATTGGCAACCATCACCTCAGCAGCGCTCTACTTGAACGCATTGCCATATTTTTACGAATGGTCGGCCTTCGGTTCTGGACGGTCTTTGATCAAGGGCGTCGCTGTGAGTTTGGCTGCCGCCGCAGCGCACCACGTGACGCTGATCTTCGGTACGGTCTTGTTTGCAGGACCTGTGCTGTGGCTAATTTGCATGGATGCATTCGATGGCCGGACAAAAGGCTCGCTCGTCGCCTCGGTCTCACGCGCAACGCTGTTCGCCATCCTGGTAGGGATCGGGGTTGGAGTTGTCCTCTTTCCATACTGGATAACTTTGATCCAGCATCCCATCCATCAGATTCCCATCCCCCACGACAGTCGGGCAAACTTCCTCCTGAACTCGATTACGGCGATCAATTATTTTGTGATTCCGTACGGGGCACTCATTCTGGCCTTGCCATTCATCGTCATCCGAGGCGCCTCGGTACGAAGGCTCAGACCGCTTCTCTTCGGTTTCTGGCTCACTCTCATCTTTGGGCTGGGGGGGACGACCCCGCTGCCCAGGTGGCTGCTGGGCCGCGCGTTTGAGGTTCTCACGTTCGAGCGCTTCACATTCTGGGCAACATTGATGGCTATGCCGATCGTGGGTTTGTTAGCTGTCGAATTGCTTGATCGTTTTCGGGCGAAAGCTGCTGTCGCGTTGTCTTTGGCTGCCGTGGCGACGGTCGGCGCGGCCCTTGCTTGGCTTACAGCGAATCCCTACCGACCGGCTGCGACTGTAAACGTGAATCCCGTGATCGCATTTCTCAATCGCGATGGCCACGATGCTTATCGCTATCTCACTCTTGGTTTCGGCAGCGAACTCGCACGGGTTTCTACTTATACCAACGCCAGCAGCGTCGACGGAGACTACAACTCGGCCAGGCTTCTGCCGGAAATGACTCACTACGGCTCGGCGCAGCTAACGAATGCGAAGTTCTATGGCTCTGCGGGTATGGCGTCGCTTCGCGCCATGCTTGAGCATGCGAATCGCTATGGACTGAAGTACGTATTTGTCCATGATTCTTATTACGAACCGCTGCTGACCTTTGCTGGCTGGCGCAAGACCGAAACCTTCGACAACGGGGAAATCACAGCGTGGTCGAAAGATGACGTTCCTCCCGCCCACCGCATCGATTCCGATGCTATTCCGCCCGCCTGGATGGGATTGCTCTGGGGCACGCTCCCAATCGGAGTGAGCGTGTTGGCGATCTTTCTCGTGCTCCTCTTGCCAGCGAGACAGAACGTACGAAAAGCGATCGAGCCGCAGAGAAAGTTTTCGGAACCTGCGCATGATTACGTAGCCTGAGGAAATGGAATGAAGGGAATTCTCGCAATTGTCGTTCTCATTGTCGCCGTCACGGTTGTTCTGATGTTTATTGGATTGTCCACAGGGCGATCTGCGGGGACCGTTGGAATCGCCTCAGGAGCGGCTTTGCCTGGCTTCAACACTAGCGCTCCCAACCCCGAACAAGCCCTCAATAATTTCCTGCTTGACGTCCAACGGCGGAACTGGGATCGAGCGTTTTCGAGTGTAGAACGTACCAGCGACACTCTGAATGAACAAGCGTTCATACAGGAATGGGTCGGTTCCAATGGAGGGTTACGCTCGTTCTCGAGCCTCGAGCGGTTCGATACGCGTCCGCTTCACGCCACGAACTCCGAAGCTCAAATGCGGGTGCGCTTGTACTGGAGTACTCCAGTAGGGCCAGTCGAGGATATTCGCGATTTCCGCCTCGCTCACCAAGGCGATGTTTGGAAAGTGATTTGGGATGAAACACCGAGGCCAAATGTGCCCGCTCAAATCATCCCGGTGAACTACCTGCGTTGGGATCTGGTTACAGGATCCGCAGGGGAGGAATGGGGATCGCACAATGTCGACGCCCCAAATGTGCGCATCGTCTCCATGAATGCCGTCGATTCCGCCGACGGCGCCGTGGTTATGGGCGAAGTCGTGAATGAAGATACGGTTCCGGCATTCGTCAATGTAAATGCCACACTGGTCGACGCTTCCGGCAGCGCGATTGACGATGAAAGCAGCTTCGACAAGATACTTCACGTGTTGCTGCCCAAGCAAGTTACTCCGTATCGCATCGATTTTCCCCACGTCAGCCTGAGCAAGGTGAAAAATGTCCGGATGGATGTGAAGGCTACGCTTGTCCCCGCGTCATCGGATCCTGTAATCGGAGTAATGAACCAAAAGCTTGAAACCGACGCGCAAGGTCATTCCGTACTGCATGGAGAGCTGCTGAACGAGAGCGGGCAGACGGTCAATATTCCGCATGTAATCGCGAGTTTCTACGACAACAACGGCAAGGTCGTCTGGGTCTCTGACGGATACGTCGAGCGAGCTCTGGTCCCGCAGTCCACCGAGTCATTTGCGGTTGAGATTCCGCAATCCGTGGCCGGAAAGGTGCAGAACTTTCATGTCGTCGTCAATCAATACAGCCTGCAGAAGTCATAGCGTTTACGGCGCTCTGGTCACGTGTGTTTCTATCTGCCTGACGTTGGCTGCGGTTGCACAGGATGCGCCACTCCAAGTCCCTTCCACGGCTGTTGCTGGACAGTCAGCGTCCATAGCAACCACGGGTAGTGGCTCGGCCACGTTCTATCTTAGAGGTCCGTCAATTTCAATCAAGCGAGATGTGGTGTTAGGACAGAATATTGATCTGAGCGCAAAAGAGCTTCGAAGCTCCGGCGACTATGTGGCTATTCTGTGTGCCGGCACCTGCAGCAGTGCTCGATTTTTTGTCGATCCCGGCAAACCGGCTGTTCTTACGTTTCTGGTCCACCCTTCGCGCGCTCCGGTGGGATTGAATGATGTGATTAGCGGTGTAGCGCTGCCCTTCGACCAATTCCATAATCTGATTCTGATACCCGCCACGATTCAGTTTCAATTGACTGCCAAGGGCTCTGCTCCCTCCTCGCGTAATGCACCGACTCATGACGGTGTCGCCTGGTTTCGCACTAGTTCGGGAAAGTCGGCCGGTGCCTTGCAAATTTCGGCATCGCTCAGCGATTTGGTCGCGCGCAGGGTCGTGCAGCAGGTCGCCTCTGATCCATGTAATCTTCGAATTAAAGGACAGCGAACTGCGAAGGGCATTCTCGTCGAAACTGAACCGGTGCGCGACTGCTCGGGTAATCCAGTGCCGGATGGAACCATCGTGACCTTTACCGCGAAAGATGGCCACGAGGTGAGCTTCGTGGATGCTCCGGTCAAGCAGGATATCGCCCGCGCTACGCTGGTCGCCAAAGGTCCTGTCGTAGTCTCGGCTGCATCCGGAGTCGCGACAGGAAATGAACTGCGGCTCGGAAGCAAGGAGTGAGATGAACGCAGATTTTCGTCACATGAAACATCATGCCCGGTTGAGAGTCAGCACCATGATTGTGTTGGTATTACTGTTATCGTCTGCTCTTGTCGCGGCAGACAATTCTCCCCAAGTCACACTAGATGCGCGCAAAACGAGCCCGCGGGCGGTTGAGGCCCTGACTCAGCGCGCCATCGTACGCGACTATAGATTTGCCTGGACCAATCTCGATGCAGCGTTGGAATCCAATTCCATCGGCCTGCTGAACGGCCTTTTCGCGGGCACTGCAAATGACTGGTTGAGAGAGACAGTAACCAGCCAGCAGCTAAATGGAATGACTTCGCGATACCTCAACCAGCGGCATAAACTCGAGGCTATTTTTTACGCGCCCGTAGGTGACGTAATCGAATTGCACGATACGGCCGAGTACGACTTTGAAATTCACGACGGCGGCAAGACCATCCACAATGAGCACGCGACTGTGCATTATGTCGTCCTAATGACTCCTGGTGCGGACCGGTGGGTAATCCGCCAGCTTCAGGCAGTCCCGCAGTTCTGAGGGAATCTCGGCCGCCAACCCATGCCCTCAGACGTGGCATCCAAAGCTCATCGCAAACTGGAGTCCTTTCTTGTCTAATAAACTGCTGGCATTGGCGATCGTGTGTTTTATGGCGGGGACGGGTTGCACCACGCCCGGCATGCATCGCGCGGTGGATCGCAATCTGCAGGCTCCTAACACCGGGCCCAGGCTTCTCGCCGTTTACATGCCTTGGTTCGGCGATCGGCAACACCTGGACGTCGGTTATGCTAGCTATGATCCCGCAGTTCTTCGAAAGCAAATTCAACAGGCGCGGCACATGGGCATTTCGGCTTTCGTCGTCGATTGGTACGGACAGGGTGCCCCCTTCTCAGATCACAACTTTGCGCTCTTGCAGGAAGCTGCGGACGAGAACCGCTTTCAGGTGGCTCTCCTCTACAACGAGCCCGCGGACGATGACTCCCAGGCGACCGACAGCGCAATTTCAGCTTTCGATAAGGCCTATCGATCCTATATCGGTCCCAGTGCGCCTCAACGCAGCGCCTACCTGACATATAACGGCCGCCCGATGATCTTCATTTTTCCGAAGCAGGGCCACGTCGACTGGAACCGCGTGGTGGAGCACTTCCAGTCATGGGAGTCGCCTCCCGTTCTGATCTACAAAGACGAGCCGCCAGCGCAGTACGTCGCGGACTTCGCGGGAACGTACGCCTGGGTGCAGCCTGGACAAAAAGGTTGGACCCCGGATGGCAGCAATTGGGGAGAACAATACCTGGATGACTTTTACAAGGCTATGCGCAACAAGCATCCCGACAAGATCATTGTCGGTGCCGCGTGGCCGGGCTTCGATGATTCCTCTGCGACCTGGGGACTTAATCGTCACATGCAGAGCCGCTGTGGCCAGACGTTCGAAGACACCCTTCACCTATACACTCGTTACTTCGACGAGGCTCATCCGCTTCCCTTCGTTATGATCGAGACTTGGAACGACTACGAGGAAGGCACGGCAGTCGAGCGGCTCAATTTTGCCAACTGTAGCCAGAACAGTTCTACTTCTGTTTCTGCGGGGAAGTGATTCAAGCCTTGCTCCGCCAACCGATCTCCGACGAATAGCATCAAAACACCCCGGCAATTCACCTAAAGCCTTGAAATGGAGTCCCTCTCCGATGGAGACGTCGCGCCAACCCGAACACGATTATCAGTTTTTATCTGACCTTGTGCTCACCGACCCCGCTGCGTCCAAGCCCACGAAGGGGATCGCCGAAACTGTCGTGGATCTTAATCCAGGCAGACTTAAGGCTGTCTTGGAGCTTGCCGCAAAGAACCATGTCATCATCCGCGCGTTCTCCCAGTTAGGCCAGTTCCTGAAAATGAATGGAAGCACAGACATCGGGGACTGGGTATCGCTCGCTGTCGAAGAAGAAAATTCTCGCATCCACCATGCCCTTGGTTTCCTCAATCGTATCTGCGCCACTCTTGACGAGAGCGGATGCCCGGTTACCGTGATCAAGTCGCTGGATCACTGGCCGGATCTTGGAAGCGATCTTGATTTATACACGGATGCCGAACCAGATCGCGTGGTGGACGTAATGGTGGCAAACTTCGGTGCAAAGGTCGACCAGCGAAGCTGGGGCGATCGCTTGGCGAACAAATGGAACTTCGTCGTGCCCGGATTGCCCGAGCTCGTCGAGGTACACATCGGCCGCCTGGGTCAGACCGGGGAGCAAACCGCTGTGTCGGAATCGCTATCGCGCCGTACTCGAGTGATCAACATAGGGCAATATCCGTTTCGTCTGTTAGCCCCCGAGGATCGAATCATCATCAGCACACTGCAACGCATGTATCGACACTTCTATATTCGTCTCTGTGACGTGATCGACAATGCCTCCTTGCTGGAATCCGAGTGCGTCGACTTCGCATATCTCAAGAGCCTGGGCTCAACTGCCGGCATTTGGGAGGGAATTGCCACTTATCTCGTAGTCATCTCTGGTTATGTCGAATCGTTTCGAGGACAGGGCATCGAATTACCAGCGCTTGTGACAGCATCCGCAAGGTTCGGAGTGGAGAAGGTCCACTATCGCCGAGACTTTCTGCGTGTACCCATTTTGCCGCATTCACTGAATCTCTACGCGAGTGAGCTCAAGACACTTCTAATGCGAGGCGAAGTCCGAAACTCGCTCCGCCTGAGCCTGCTGCCAGGCTTGGCCACCGCGGCCGCACTCGAGCTGAAGATCACCGGTAGCGATAAAGGCATTTGGTAGACACAAGGCCAAAACGAAGCGGATGAGTTCTGTGGAACTCTACTGTTTTCACTGGATTGTGGTTCGTCTACCCCTCCCATAGGTTGAGTGAAGCGATTCTGAGAAAAGGCGGTAAATGTAACCAGCTCGGAGCAGATCGAAGTTGCAAGTCGATCCAATGTGGCTTCGAAGTCCGCGCTCTGGCGTTCCGAACAGGCCCATTCTCATTACCCGCACGGAATCCGTGATTTTTTATTAGCCAGCGGGGAGGCTTTCGGTTGATCCGTATCTTGGTTGTTGACGACAATCCCGCAGTCCGACGTTATCTGAGAGCCATTCTCGAGCAGCAGGAAGGATGGCGAGTCTCTGGAGAAGCGCGCACCGGGGGTGAAGCGTTACATCAGGTCTTGGAATCACCTCCTGATTTGGTCGTTCTCGACTATCAGATGCCCGATCTGAATGGGGTCGACGTTGCCAAGCAGATTTCGGCGATGTTCCCAAAAATCCCGATTCTGATGGTTACTCTGCATCTCTCCAGACAGCTAGCGGACGCTGCACGTGAAGCCGGTGTGCGCGGGGCTTGTGCGAAGCAAGATATAGGGGCTGTCGTGGAAGCAGTCGACTTGTTACTGCATGACCGAACCTATTTCCCACTCACTCCGAGCGGACTTTGATAGGGTACTACTAACAGGGTACTACTAGAGGTTCGGAACGAGGACTGGCGAAATACAGGATTCCCTGTATTGGTCCTGCGAGACTCGAACGTTAGCCTCTGCTGTGGACGTTTAGGACGCTCCCCCACCGAGTCTGTGGCGTGGAAACTGGTCATGAGTCGGGCTGTCAAATCAGTGCAGGGATGAAATGTGGCGAATCGTCTGGTTGGTTTCCCCCAAGGAACTGAATTCGAATGACAATTCGCATTCTTGTCGTCGACGATCATCCGATTGTGAGACAGGGGCTAAAAACCCTTCTGGAAGGGCATTCGGGATGGGAAGTAATTGGGGAGGCGTCTGATGGAGCCGAGGCCCTGGAAAAAGCAAGGGAATTGAATCCTGATGTGATGGTGCTGGACGTCACCATGCCGCGGATGAATGGCTTGGAGGCATGTCGCTTGTTGCGAAGGCAAGCTCCTGATCTGGAGATTCTCTTCGTGACGCAGCATGACTCGCCCCAGATGATGCGGGAAGCCTTGGAAGCCGGTGCTCGCGGTTACGTGGTGAAATCCAACGCGGCTCGAGATTTGCTCGCCGCAGTAGAAGCAGTAAGTCAGCATCGAGTATTTACCGCTCTCAATGAACGATCTTATCCGCAAGTGAGCTAGGCCTTACGGCCTGATTTGACCGGACTCTGGGGAAAGGGCAGATTTATGGCGCTGAGAATCCTTCTGGCAGACGATCATGAAATTGTGCGCAGAGGTTTGCGCGCCCTCCTGGAAAAGCACGAGGGCTGGGAGGTTTGTGGTGAGGCGAGCGACGGTCGCGAGGCGGTGGACAAGGCTCTGCAGCTGAAACCCGACGTCGTCATCGTGGACATCGGCATGCCTAACTTGAATGGCTTGGATACTACGCGGCAGCTCCTCCAGCATGACCCGCACTTCAAGGTCATTGTGCTTACCATCACCGATTCGGATCAGGTGATCCGAGAGGCTCTGGACGCGGGCGCTCGTGGTTTTGTCCTAAAATCGGACGCTGCGCGGGATCTGGTCTCAGCAGTCGAGGCTCTGCAGAACAAACGTATGTTCTTCACTCCGCGCGTAAATGACCTGGTATTGGCCGGCTTTTTGGAAAAGGGCCAGAAGGTCTCCCGAAACGAGGCCCCGAAGCTGCCGACCTTAACTGCCCGCGAACGAGAGATCACTCAACTGCTTGCCGAAGGGAACAGTTCCAAGGAGGTCGCGTCACTCCTGAATCTAAGTACCAAGACTGTGGAAACGCATCGCAGCAATATCATGCGGAAGTTAAGCTTCCACTCGATTCGCGACTTGGTCGTTTATGCGATCAAGAACAACCTGATCCAGATTGAATTGCCGCCGCCGCCGAAATCACCAACTGGGCCCACCGCGGCTTGATTCGTTCTGCTTCTCACTTCACCGCCTCTCCCGGGAAATATCCGGTCCGGGTACGAACGATGAGGTGGCTGTGGGCTGGTCCTCTCGCTTCCACCCGAATCTTCTGGTACCCATTCCCAATATTGGCTCCGGGATTGTAGGCAAGCGTGTACTGACTCCGAATATCATGTGCGATTGATCGAGTGATCGAATCCACCTCATCCAGATTCTGCGGGAAAAATGCCGTACCGCCGGTGCTGGCTGCGAGGTTCTGTAGTGCTTCCCGGCCGGAGCGCGTCATTCCTGGGTTCGTCAAGCCGATCGCATACACCGTCGCCCCTTTATTCGATTGAAGTTTCCGCAACGCATCCTGCAAGGTATCCCGGCTCATGTTGTCCTGTCCATCGGTGATCACGAGTAACACCTTCTTGTCCAGCCGGGGATTGTTGCGTAGATGGAAATCCGATGCCACCACAGCGTCGTAGAGAGCCGTGCTTCCGCGACTCGAAACTTGGTGCAATGCGGCCTGGAGCAGATTCACATCGGAGGTGAAGTCCTGATCCAGATAAGGTGTTTGACTGAAGTTCACCACGAACACTTGATCCTCGGGATTACTCGCGCGGACCAGGTTTAAAACCGCTTGATTCACCTTTGCTCGCTTGTCGCGCATCGAACCGGAGTTATCGATCACAATTCCGATCGCAACCGGTACATCTTCTTTTCGGAAGGACGTTATTGTTTCCGGTTGTCCATTTTGATAGATCGAAAAAGCTGTGCGATCCAGCGACGCGACCAGTTTCCCATATTCATCGACAACGGTTGCGTGCAGCACTACCTCCTGTACCTGCTTCCGGAAAACGAATCGGCCTTGATCTTCAGAGCTCTGGATCGGAGAAATCGACGGCTCGCCTGATTGCTGGTCGGCAGGTTGCGGGGGACTAGGCTCCTGCTGCGCAGAAGCGGGCGGCTGCGAGGTTCGCGGCGGTAAAGCCATCGGGTCGTCCTGAGAGGCTGCCCAGCCACACGAAATTACCGCGAACGCTGCCAGAGGAAAACTGCGCCGTAGAAATGAGTGGAGATGGGACGTGAAAGTTGCACACATGCGCGGGGCCTCCCGTGAATGTTTTCAGATGCAAGAGAGGCGCCCTCGGTTAACGCGTTTGTGACGAGGGATTAGAATCGAGCCGCTGCCAAGAATTACAGTGTTCGCTGTATATGCACTCAATCTGAATCGAATGCTCTCCCTCAATAAAAACTCCATTTGGCAAAAGTTACACAGAGTCTCAGATGGGGATTCGGTGTTGTTATTCGGTAGCAAGAGGATAGGCGTTTGGCAGCAGATGTGCTACTAAGGGACACAGTAAATGCTTCTAAGCGTCTGAATGATTGATTCCGAATAACTTACAGCGCGGATCCCGTGTGGACTCCGTTCGGTATCTCGGAGGTGGAAAAATGCTCCGCATTCTTATCGCAGATGATCACGAGGTTGCCCGGCGTGGCATTCGCTCTCTTTTGGAGAGTCACCCGGCCTGGGAAGTGTGCGCCGAGGCTAAGGATGGACGTGACGCAGTCGAGTTGGCGACGAGCATGAATCCTGACTTGGTTCTCCTTGATATCGGGATGCCAAATCTAAATGGGTTGGAAGCAGCCCGACAAATTCTGGCAACTAGTCCGAGTGTGGCGATCCTGATTTTAACCATGCACGATTCAGACAACGTCATCCGCGAGGTGTTGCGAGCCGGCGCTCGCGGATTCCTTCTCAAATCCGATGCCGGCCGTGATCTGGTCGCCGCCGTGGAAGCTCTCGAGAGCCAAAAAACATTTTTCACGCCCCGTGTCAGCCAGATGGTGTTAGATGGCTTTCTGAACCGGGAAGAGAAACGCTCCGAAATCGACGATGTCGCTAATCCTTCCGGTGACCTCCTCACAGCGCGCGAACGTGAGGTGATCCAATTGCTTGCTGAAGGGCGGACAAGCAAAGAAGTAGCCGTGACCCTGAACCTCAGTGTCAAGACCGCTGAGACCCACCGCACAAACCTCATGCGCAAGCTGGATCTACATTCCGTCGCCGATCTGACGCGCTATGCCGTGCGGAACGGCATTGTTCACGTTTTTTGATCTCATGCAGAACTGCTGGTGTCGCGATACCGCGAACACTCTATGGACCCTTTGAGGGGCGACGCGTAAAACCGCCTCTGAGGATGCCTGTCTGGGTCACGCGCTAACTCAGACCACCAAAGGGTGCACGGATCCGAACCATAGCTTCGTCTTTCGGAGATGTACTTCATGGGTCGACTGACGACGCTTATCGCATTCTTGTTGCTGGTTGCACCAAGAGCCTTTCCTCAACAATCCGTGCTTCAGACTCCCGAGGATGCGTACACGAGCCGCGATTTGATTGCGTGGTCTCAGCTACAGAAACCACAACCGACGCCTCAGCCGTTGCCACCCCGGAACCCTTCAGTACCGCAACCGGAGCAACCTAAAGACCAACAAGCCAAGTTGCCCGCCGACCCGAAAAGTCAACAGGAACCCGCCCATCCTTACGCGGGCGAGATCATCAAGAACGGGAACCAGTTTGTTCTCCAAATGCAGGACAGCACGGTGTATCAACTGGAAGCCGATGAAGTCCTTGATGTCTATGAAAATCACAGTGTAAGAGTCGTGGGGAACGTTCGCCCGCTTGTTAAGTCCATCCGGGTCCTCAAAATTGAGCCGTCGTTATAGCTAGAGACCCCGTTGCTCCCGCCCAGAGGCTTACATGATTCACCCTAGTGCCTCAAATCAACAATATTTGTATCTTTTACAAACTCGCCTGTGCCGTAGAAGGATCTAGACCGCCTTCCGCATAGCCCGGCTTCGGAGTTCAGTCATGATCAGTAGCGGAACCGCAGCTTACGGAATGTACTCGCGCAACGTGGCCTTGCCCGAGGTTGTTTCTGCACTCAATCGGGCCGGTTACCAAAATGAGAACATTTGTATGGTCCTTTCGCCCGCTCACCCCGACGCGGGGATCTTCCATGACTCGACGAACTGTGTTGCAGGAGTCGAAAGTGCGACGACGCGCATGATTCGCTGGTTTTCAAAGTTCGGGGCGGTGGTGATCCCCACCGTTGGTGTATTCGTTCGATCTCAAGCGTTCTTGAATGCTCTGTTCGCAGAGAAGAATTCATCTTCACTTTCGCGCGGTTCTCGAACGTTGGTAGATCTCGGATTTTCTCCAGATGATGCGAAAAGACTTGGACACCAGCTCTCCGATGTAGGTGCATTGGTGTATGTCACTTGCGCGGAGAAGTCAAAGGCGACGAGCGCGATTGAACTTCTCCGCGGCGCCGGTGCTCAGGAAGCCGCAAGTCTCGGAGCGACCCAAGCCGCCGCGGCCGCAGCCTAACCAGCACGGGCATTTGCAGCCATTCTTGATCGGAAAGAGTGCACCCTGTAGGCAATTTCTACCTTGCTTCCCTCTTAACAACACAGGAATGTTGCGCTCGCGCTCCTGGTTTGTACTTCCATTTGAAAAGGAACGCTGAGAGTCCGTTTTCCTGGGGAATGGCAAGCCAGGTGCTACGCGTATTCTGCCAACTTCCGATCGAACCGTGCATCCATGACTGGCGTACTGCCGGGAGATTCTGCATGAAGACCAAACACGTGTGCGCAATCATCTTGGTCGTAACCGCTGTCGCCCTCGCCTTGGCCTTGCTTCTGGCCAGCTTGGGAGCGGCTGCGGGGGTTGCTGTCGGTCAAACGGCGGGCGGGAGCCCCCCGGAAGTTGCCCGGTCTTTCGAAGGCATGATTACTTGTTCTCACTGTGGCGCAAGACATCAGCCCGCTCTCGACCGTTCAGCAAGTACTTGCGTCCGCGTCTGTATTCATGGAGGCGCAGCTTTCGCACTCGTTGATAACGAATCCGTCTACCTCCTCGAAGGCGATCTCGGTTCATTCAAAAAGCTGGCGGGCCAGCGCGCTCGCGTCGTTGGTACGCGCACCGGAAAAACCATCAAGGTTGCTTCCATAACTTCCGAGAGTTGAGCGCACTGTTAACTTCGGTCAGCTGAAGATGCATTGGATGTGAATCGGGGTGCGCCTAAATGAAAGATATCCTTTTTCGACTGCTGGTTGCTGCCGCTTTGACCTTGGCCGCATTCGCTCTTTCCTCGTCGGTACACGGCCAACAGGCAAAAGAAGATGCGACACCGACGACCCCAACGCCGCAAGGAAAAGCACAACAATCTTCCGCTTCCGCAGAGACACAGACTGGACCCTCAGGTGTGACTTCTTCTCCCTCGGATCAGACTCAGGATGAACTCGCATTTACGGGATGCATTGACCGAGAAAAAAAAGGAAATCTCCTGTTGAAGGACCCAGTGACAAAACTCAACTACCGAATGGACGATCAAGTGAGTGCTAAGAAGTTTACCGGCAGGCACGTAAAAGTCAGGGGCAAACTGGAGATGAAGAGCAACACGATCCTGGTGACAAGTATCGAACTCATTCCTTGATCTTCCCTTCCGGCGTCTACAGGATTCACCACAGACCTTACCTAGGGGACTCTCCGTGCCCGACAACAGCCTTCAGGCTCATATTTACGACATCCGCCGGATACAGTCACGACCGAGAGCTCCACATACTTCTTACATCAGCCGACGAGGCTAGTGAACGATGAAACTCATCGAAAATCGGATGCGCCTGAAACTGAGATAAATCAAATGTCGATCAAGAAACTTACATTGCTGCTCTTTGTCGTGTTGTGCTGTGGGTGCTGGGTCATAGCCCAGAGTTCGCCTTCCGGAGGATCCGCGCCAGCCGGAGGCTCAGGTACCACAGGACAAAGTTCGAACCCCGGAGCCGCTACACCACCTGCTGGTACGACGACAGCACCTGGAAGTGCAACCACACCGCCGGGCGGCACGAATCCCCAAACCACTCCGGGTAGCCCGTCGACGCCAGGTGGGTCGCCGAATAGTTCTACTCCCGGTACGAACCCGCCGGCTACCACTTCGCCAGGATCAAACACGCCTAACGGATCAACTCCGGGAAATACACCTCCGAACAGCTCTACTCCTGGGGCCACTGCTCCGAACGCTTCTACCCAGGGAACAGCGGCGTCTGGATCCAGTACACCAGGGACCACTGGGCAAGAGCCCTCGAATCCGAATGGCAACCCGCCGCCAACACCTCCGCCGACGGAAAGCAACACGCCACCGCAATAGCTCGCAGTGAGAAGTTTCGAGAGTTGTAGGTTGGCGGGGCGGGCCATTGCGACCCGCCATCGCATACAGCGAAGTGCAGAGACGAGAGGTTCGCCAACCATTTTGGGGAAGGCTGGAAGCGCTCCGTCAATGCTTCCATCTCAAATACCCAAAATCAGTGGCTGCCGTTGCCCCTTCGCCAGCATCAGACTGGCATGTGCCCCGACAAAGATCGTAGATTCCGCTACTGGTTGGGGACCCCGCCAGAGCCTTATCCATCGCCAATCCAAGAGCCCGTCGATCCACCGGAAAACGCGGATGTCCCAATTAGAGAACCAGATCCGGAAGATCCGGGACAAATCTGATAGAGATTTCCGAATCTTCAGGACTACAGGGAAGGGCTGATTGCCCGTGAGCCCGCATCAGCCAATACTCTCAGGAGAGATAATAACAGCGGCTCTAGAGCTCGCCAGGTCGAGCACACAGCAAATACGGAGGAACACATGTCACATTACGGTACGCTAAGAGACACGGTAATCGTGGGAAGCGCTGAAGACATTCGCGGAACCCATCTTTATGGCTCTAACGATGACAAACTCGGCAAAATCAGTGACGTGGTTTTCAACCACTCGACAGCAGACATTCGCTATGTCGTGGTTGACACAGGGGGATGGCTAAGCACAAAAAAGTTTTTGGTTCCCGCAGAGGCGCTCCGTATGTCTGCGAAGCACGAGGACGACTTCGAAACCAACCTTACTAAGCCGCAGATCGAGAACTTCCCGCCATTCGACGAAGCAGACTTGAAGTCTGATGCCAAGTGGTCTGATTATGAAGGGAAGTATCGCGCAAAATGGGTTGCCGACCCGGTGATGCATAGGGCCGAGACAGATCGCAATGTCACTCCGACCACGAAACAGGCGACCGGAAACTTGCAATCCGAGCAGGCAGCTGCCAAAGCGAATGGGCTACCGGTCAGAGACAAAATGCCGCCCGTCTCTACCTCTAGCGAAAGAGCCGACTGGGAAGCCGCCTCAAGGCCGACTGAACGCGTCGTACCCGCCGGCAGCAACTCGGTCGTGATCAGCAGCAACGCGGAAGGAATCGGTGGCCGCTGGGATACGTTCCAAAGTCGCTTGCGTGAACGCCGCAAGGAGGCTGTCGCATCTTGTACAACCTGCTCCGGTGAAGGCGCAGTCCAACGCGGAGCTGAGAATGCTGAGAACTTGCGGAAAGCTGTCTAGATAGCGTGCTCCGCGGGCATTCGCCGGTCCGCTCGCGAACATTCCGGAGCAAGCCCTTCCGGAGTTTATGCAGTTAGAAAACGACACGCGTCACTAGGTCTTACCTGCGATGATCGTTGGGAATCCAAATGCCGGGAAACGAACTGCAACTGCCGCCGTCGCGCTGTTGTTGATGATAATTCTTGTTACTGCCATAATCTCGTGGCGCAAGAAGACTGCGCCTGCGAAAGAACCACCCCTTCATCCCTCCGTGGTAATTTTCGCAATCGTCTGAAGGCCCGCTCTTGGAACATCAGCGACCGGTATTCGGTGCAACTTTCCAGAGTTGAGCCAGAGCCTTAGCAGCGTCAGAGACCGCCCTCTTTTGTGCATGAGCCGAAGACTCAGCGGGCACCTGTGATCGGTGCACGATGGGCCTGCGATAGTTAGACGTCTTTCCGGTTATTCCGGCCTGATAAATGTCGCGGACCGCATTCTCAAATGTGTGCTTTAGATCGATGCTCATGGATGGAAGTTGCGCGGATGGAGCCTGCGTTGTTGGTTTGCTCGCCATTAGAGGGAAGCTCGACTTTCTTGATTTCTTGCACTCTAAGACGACCGACGAGATCCAACAATACAGCGTTGCCCCAACTAGAAGCGCCGCATTCACTTAGGAAATGTCGGCTAGAGGCGGTAAACCCGGGCTCGGCAGTAGAAGGCAACTACTATGCAGCGTTTGCTTCCGATACAACGCAGTTCCTCAGCGCCCGTAGAGCATACAGTGCGTCGTCCAGAATTTGCTCTTCTTCAATCTGGTCGGAATCAATTCCGGAGAGTTCCTTCACACGATCAAGAACTGCCTTTTCCGCCTCGGCGATTCTAGCGGGAATTAACTCCCGATCAGTCTCAAATAACGCAGCTTGATACAAAGAGTGCCAGGAGGCGGGGGAACTTCCAAAGGAGTGAAAAGTACTGGAATGCTCTTTCATCTGAGGTCCTTACGGCGGACGAAGTGCGTAAGCATTTGCCGTAAGAACATACCCTCGTTCATCGGGCTTGGCCCATACTGTGATTGCCGTATATTCCAGATGCAGTATGAGGGTTCGTGGAAGGGCGGCTGCCCTTCCACCGAACTCGGTCAGGCGGCGCGTCGGGATGCACCCTTTGTTCTTCTCTTTCTTTCTCCCCCTTCGCCTTGCTCGTGCTCCATTCCGTCGCTCGCTTCTTGGGCCTGCGGATTGATCTCCTCGGCCAATTGGGTCAGCCTCTCATCTGTCTGCTTTTCCTCGCCCAGCGTCTGCTCCAGCAGGGAAACGTGTTCTTCTTCTCCCAGCAGTCTGGCGATCTCCCTCGTGGTCCCATACGTGGCAATCTCATAGTGCTCCACCCTTTGGGCGGCGCCGATTATGGCGGCATCCATTACGGCGTCCTCGTAGTCTTCTTGGATTGTTTCGGCACCTTCTTTCACCAATCCTTCCATCCCAAGGCACTTCTTGCCTGTCGCCTTCTCCTCCAGCGTGTCAAATATCTGTTCAAGGCGTGAAACGTGCTCCGATGTCTGCCGGAGATGTTCTTCGAATGCCTGCCGTAATTCACTGTTCGAAGAGGCTTTCGCCATCTTGGGCAGTGCCTTTGTCAACTGGGTCTCGGCGTTATAGAGATCCCTCAATTCGTCGATGTAAAGCTCCCGCAGCGTACCCTTTGGCATCGTGTTCCTCCTTTTTGCTCTTCCCGGCGACGAGCGGAGCATTTCGCGGGGTTTATATCCCGAAAAGTATTTTTCTGGCGCATGCCGAACAATACCTCAGATGCTGTAGGTGGGACCTATCGAGGGGTAGGCGGCCGGTGGAAAGGCTCGTCCCGGCGGTAACCATGGCCAAAATCGAGACCGAAGTGCGGTTCGGACCGTGTACCGGTTATCTTGAACGGAATCTCGGCCCCGGCCCCGTGTTTATGAAAAAAGGGATCTACCGCTTTTAGCAGAATTGACTTCCAGCCGATTGTCATTTGAGAGACTTTTGCGTCGGTCTTCAATAAGCCATGAAAGTCAAACGTCGCACCATCGAGGCTGTAATTTCCGGTCAGATCGGCGTGAGTGCCGGAGATTTGAAAGTGCAGCAGCGAAAAGGACAAGATTCCGTCCTGCAACAAAAATTTTCCCTCCAGGTCTGTTGCTGTCTTTACGTCTTCCTTGCCAATCAGTTTTGGTTCTCCCATACCCCGCAAGCTCAGGTTATCAATGCGCGTCTGAAGCTTTTCATTGGTGAAATAGCCAGCCGGAATATGAAACGCGCCGGCGAGGCGCAGCCGATCCGAAATGTCGCGTTCACCGGGCGATATGTTCAACTTCGCCTTCAGCCGGATCGGGCCCGTCATAATCGGCGGATCGGTCCTAACACCAAGTTGCAGGAGATCTTCGATGGCGCCTCCATCCATCGCAACATCGAGATCGATCTCGTGGCCGTGGTGCTCTTTCACACGCACGATCTTTCCGCTGGCGGTGAAGCCGGTGTGCGAAAAATGCGCCCGAACGGGGTCCAGATAAGTATCGCCATCAGTGCCGTCGACGATTGCATGAAAGACTGTGTGCAGGTTGACCCGATAGCCGCTGACATCCAGGCGAAAATCGGGAGTATCAGTCTCACCCGTGACCTCGATCCGGCCTAACGTACCGCCGTAGCGGCCGGTAGAAGTGAGGATCCCGGCAATGCCCCGGATGGGACCGAGATTGGCGTGGGTAAAGGAATAGTCGCCTTCAACCGCCGAATCGCGTGGACTCAACTCGTTCAGTGGACCAAAGCTTCCTACCGAATGAATATCGCCGACCGGTTTTGGGTTAGTCAGCGTCGCGTCAAATTGCAGCGGCCGTCCTGGTCCGATGTCATTCATTCGCAGGTCACTAATATCAAACTCCAGCGGCGCCTTCCCCGGCTTCTCGGTATTGATGATCAGCTTTGTATCCGCAAAGGCAAAGTGTGCGACCGCAATCCTCATCTTGTTGCTTTGCCGGCGCAGATTGCTCATTTCCGGGCGATCTTTTTTGGGCGGAATATTCACCGTAAGTCCGCTCACATAGACCGTGTCCAACTTCATGGGCTCACGAAACAGGTTGCGGAGGGAAGTATGGAAATGGAATTCCGGAACGTTGAGCAGTGGCTGAACGCCAGGCTCTCCGGGATTTGGATCGGTCGCGCCGTAGATCTGGAGTCCGCTGCCCGCAACGTGAAGCCCATTCGCGATCCAAACGTGAAGCTCCGCAAGCTCCACGCGACTCTTGAAACGAGCAGACAGCGTCTCGACCACTCGACTGCGTAAGATTGGCTGTGCGCGGATGATGAAAATTGGCACGCAGATTGAAATACTTACAAGAAAGGCGAGGAGCACCCCAAGGAACCACCGCTGCCCCCTGGACCGGCGTCGCCCCGGCATCGACACCACCGTCGATCGAGGAACCTTGGAGGGAATTGTAGAAGGAGCACCCAAATATAAACGAATATCAGCCCGACGAGGTCAATAGAATCGGGTATTTGCTGCAACCGATTGTGCTTCGACGCTTAGAAGCCGTACTTGGCGACAACCCGGCGTTCTTTCTTTCCAATGACAGCGATTGCGGCGCGTTGGGCCGGCAGGCGAAATGCAAGAGGCGTTCCTGTTGCTTCATCACGAATGTTGATGGCTGTGTCCTGATCGGAATCAGATACCACAACGTATAAAAGTGAATCTGCCATCACAATCGGGAACACCAACACTCCGGCTGGTAATGGAGTAACTGGGCTGAATGGCGGTGCGATATCGATCCGCGTTGCGACAAAGGAGTAGAGTTCAGCAGCGGATTGCAGGTCCTCCGCCAACTCCACTGGGTACGCTGCCCAATAAATGCGACCCTTGCCGCGCACAACCTCCTTGAGAGTCGAGTTATCCTCAAACTTCAGCGAGTCCAGCCAATTTTGTTGTGGTTGGCCGAAAGCAAGATGGATCTTGACGTTCCCGAAAGATATGGCAGCGTTGTGATAAACGAGGGGCTCAGCATGTGCTCTGACCCCGAGATCGACGGCTCGATGTCTTGGCTGCCAATGCTCGTCCCGCTCGACGGGGCCGGTTATAAACAGAGTCCCTCCCGCATCTACGTATTTCACGAGCACTGCCCAGGCAGCGTCACTGAGCGCCTGCGGCGAGGGAAGGATTGCAAGTTTTGGATTGCCGAGCTTTTCAATCTGATTCTCAGCGACCACATAGACTGGCCGCCGGGCCAGGTACGTTATGGCGCGCACCGCTCGCCGTTGTGCCTCCAGTTGAAAATCGGCGAGTGCGGAATATTGCGATGCCTGTGAGGTGACAATGGCAATCGGCGGCAGCTGAGGATCTCGAAGATGCTCCTGCATCGAAGGAGCAAAGCGGGCAAACTCCCGCAGCAACGTCGCCTCGGGCTTTTCGGTGTAGTCGGTCCGAATCGCGCCAATCGGCGTCTCGTTGCTCTCCGTCATATCGGAATTCGTATTCCAGAGCCATTCGATTGCCCCCGATCCCTGTATGAATGACGATGCGACTTTCCTTTCGAGCAGGGCAGCCTCATTCTCCGGAGTACGCCGCGCGATCTCATCGAGGTTCAACTCCCGCTGCAGCCCCGTTTCCTGGATTAGCATCGCTTCTCCCGGCAGCTTCGCCGCGAGCGAATCCCAAAGGATATAGTCGTTCTGCCACCAGGAGTGATTGGTCGTAAAGTCGACAGACGCACCCCAGAACGCCGGCGAAAGGCGATCTTGGATCCCTCCTTCATCCTGACCAACTGTAACCAGCTGCTGTGAGCCAGTCGCGCGGATTGTCTCGTGCATCATGTGCGCCCATTGCGTAAACGATTCTTGTGCGAACAGGACGTAGTCATGAACCCTCAGAGAGTTGCTTCCGACGTACATCCCGCGCGGGGAAAATTCCATTTCGCTGGGAAGAGAGATCGTTCCTGCAACGGACTGCGGCGGAACATTCCACATTGCAGCCAGCTTTGCGCGATCCGGGTAACGCTTGTTCAGCCACTCATTCCAAGCCGCCAACTCGATGGAATCTCCGTTGGGGCGCATCGTCCATAGGTGCTGTGAAAAACTGGGCTCATTAATAAGGTCCCAAGCAAGAAAAGGCACATCGTGGAAGCGCGAGACCACCGCAGAGATCAAGGTTTTCTGTCTTCTTACAGCTGCCGGGTCCAGAAATGCATTGTCGCCGCCAAGAACATCCGGCAAGAATGCAAAGAAATTGAACTGCACCGGCAAACCGTATTTGCGCGCCGTCATGAGATAGGCTTCCAGCGTGCGCAGCGTCCGCTCGTAAGGCTGGCCGTTCTCATCGCAGAACTTGTCCCAGCCGGTCCACCACCCGGTGCGGATCATGTTCAATCCAGCATCGTGAATCTGTCTGAGGTCCTGATTCCACACAGAAACGTTTGGGTGTTCGAAGAACAGGCGCTGCACTTCGCTCGACATGTATGTCGTGCCCACCACAGCCAGCGGATGGCCATCGAGTTCAAAATAATCGTGATTGACACTCAGATGCGGCCCGGATCGTAGATAAGCTTCATCGCGAATCCAGAACCCCGCCTGATAGATGGCTCGCACTCGGTCGCCCTCTAGCAACTGAGCCTCGATGATGAACAATCCCTTGCCCGAAGAAGGCGGTAGCACGATCGGCCCGGTCGAAGGAACCGATCCCGTCACGGTTGTGCGATTGGCGGGCTCTGATTCGGGGAAGCTGGTTACCTTCACCGATAGTCCGGTTGCCGGCCGAGCCGCGTACCAATCGACGTCTAACTCTACCGGCTCGCCGGGCAGGTACAGCGGCAACACCGGCCGGACGGTGAAGTGTTCTTGGCCTTCCAGCGCCCGATTTACCAAAGACTCGATCAGTTTCCGGTTGTCGAAGAACTCGTGCCCGAGCTCCGAATTGACCAGAATCCAGCGTCCGCCGTCGAACCCGTTCCGGTCGTGATCCACCTGAATCGCGGGTGCAGACAACTTGCGGCCATCCTTGATGCCCCATGCGAGTGCGTCCAGCCGTGCATCGAGTGACCCTGCAGCACCGCCCCGGTGGTACAAATCAACAGCGCTCAGGCGGATCACCGGGCTAAAAGCTCGCTTCCAGGAGAACGCCGGCACTCTCAACGTCAGTTCGGGATTGCTCTGGAATTCGAGCCCATCCGATCCCGGAGTCTCCTGATATTGGTCAATCATCAGTGGCCGGATGAATCTCACACTGTAATCGCGCAAATGCCATCCCTGAGCATCACGATACGCAGCACGGGTAAAGGGCATTCCACCGAGCGCCAACAGATTTCCTCCGCGATCCAGAAAGCCCTTAATCGCCGTCCAACCCACCTCCGGGAAGGCCGAGCCATACGGAAGAACCAGGAGATGGCACTCTTGGGAGGAAAGAGCGGCGGGAAGTTGATCGATCCCGATCCTGCTTGCCTCAGGGAACAATGCCGCGAGCTGCGTTTCTGAAGGAGCGGCGGAGTCTGCTGCTGGAAATCCTGGCTCGCTGAATACCACAACATCTCGCGCATCGCTCTGTGCCACCAGGGGAGTCTTTCCGCCGAGGGAAACCACTGTGAACATTACGAATAGAATCGTTCTGCGCATTAGGTAGGGCCCTAAGAGAGAATGATTGCGGGAAATGACTGAGTCTCCGGCAACCGGAACTGATTGTCAAGCTAGAGAATCGATTTTGTAGAGGCCAGAAGCAGGTCCTGCCCGGAAGAAAATGCGCCAAACAGCTCCTCGCCGATGTATGATTGCGGCGTTCACGCAATTCATAACCCCTCGGAGGGTTAGGACTCCATGGCGATCGCAACCCCCAACGCAAGCAATACAAGCACCTCCGCCACCGTTCCCGGTACCGGACAAAACTACGGCGCTCCGCTGGCCACGGTGACCACCCTCTTCTTTATGTGGGGATTCCTCACCTGCCTCAACGACATCCTGGTTCCTCACCTGAAGCCGATTTTCGACCTGAACTATACCAAAGTGATGCTGATTCAGTTCGCTTTCTTTGGTGCCTATTTCATCTTCTCGATACCATCTGCAAAAATCGTTGATTGGATCGGCTACCAGCGTTCGATGGTCGTGGGACTCCTGGTCATGGGCCTGGGGGCATTCTTGTTCGTCCCCGCCGCCAGTGTTCCGTCCTACCCACTGTTCCTGGGCGCCCTCATCGTTCTGGCCGCCGGAATCACCTGCCTCCAGGTTGCAGCCAACCCGTACGTTACCGTGCTGGGAAAGCCCGAGACCGCGTCGAGCCGGCTCAATCTGACACAGGCGTTCAATTCCTTGGGGACGTTCTTGGCGCCATTTTTCGGCGGTCTCTTTATTTTGACGGCAGCGCGAAACATCGAGGAAGTGCGTGCCTTGGCCCCCGACGCTCTTCAGGCCTATCGTTTGCATGAAGCGGCAACGGTCAAACTGCCTTATGTGGGACTGGGCATCGCGCTGGTGTTGCTGGCGATTGCGATCGGCAGTTTCAAGCTGCCAAAGATCCCACACGCTCAACATCAGCTCGGGGAGAAGGTTAACGATTCTATCTGGAAACATCCCAACCTTATTCTCGGGGCCATTGGGATTTTCGTTTATGTCGGCGCCGAGGTCTCTATCGGCAGCTTCCTGGTCAACTATTTCAGCCAGCCCGAAATTGGAGGCTTGACGGAAAAAGTCGCCGCTAGCTTCGTCGCCTTCTACTGGGGCGGTGCGATGGTAGGACGCTTTATTGGTTCGGCGCTCCTGCAGAAGATAAAAACCGGAGGGCTGCTCGCCATTTGCGCGGTCTGTGCGGCCGGCCTCGTCGCAGTTTCCATGCTGACGAACGGCCATACCGCGATGTACAGCATCATTCTGGTTGGATTCTTCAATTCCATCATGTTCCCCAGCATCTTTACTCTTGGCGTGGCAGAACTCGGGCCGCTGACTGGCGATGGGTCTGGGATCATGATTATGGCAATCGTCGGTGGGGCAATTATTCCCGTGGCGCAAGGTTGGATCGCGGATCGTATCGGCATTCATCATGCGTTCTTCTTGCCGGTCATTTGCTATTTGTACATCTTGTATTTCGCTTTGAGTGGGTCGAGGCCCAACAGCGAGCGATACGCCAAAGTCTGATATTGGCAACGCAGCCGTGCGGGCAATGGCGTGTGTGCAATCACTGACAAGCTAGTGCGGTTTGGTACGATTACTGGAATTAAAACGCAATAAATAAAACGATTTAAGAGCCCCCATGGTTCAAGTCAAGAAGCCCGGCCAAAAGCCGCAGGTCATCACTCTCAAAGCGGTCGCCCAGCATTTAGGACTTACCCCAGGCACAGTCTCCGCTGTGCTTAACGATTCCCCTTCAGCCCGATCCATTCCGCAGGAGACCAAGAACCGTATCCGTGCGGCCGCCAAGGAACTCGACTACCGACCCAACTTCTTCGCCCGCACTCTCCGCAACAAACGCACTTACACGATTGGCGTGATCGCAGAAGAGATCGGCGATTCCTACAGTTCACCGATCATTAGCGGCATCGAGCAGTATCTGAGGAAGCGCGACTATTTTTTCCTGACAGTCGTCCATCGGCACGATCAGGCACTGCTGAGCCGGTATTCGCAACTTCTGTCCGAGCGCGGAGTCGAGGGGATCATCACCGTTGATACGACGGTTCAGGAAGCGCCGATTTTGCCCACTGTGGCCATCGCGGGTCACAGGAAACTGAAGGGCATCACCAACATCGTCCTCGATCATAAGAGAGCAGCTGTTTTGGCGCTCAACCACCTGAAGGATCTGCGCCATGAACGCATCGCGTTCATGAAGGGCAATCCCGTGAGTTCCGACGCAATGGACCGTTGGGATGCAATCTGCAATGTGGCCGCGGAGATTGGGATCAATATTGACCCGGAACTGACTGTGCAGATCGATGCGGACGACCCAACACCGATGTTGGGTTATCCCTTCACCAAGCAACTGCTCGCTCGTCAGAAGCCATTCACCGCAATCTTTGCCTACAACGATATATCCGCAATCGGTGCGATCCGCGCCCTCCTGGAACAAGGCTTGCGAGTGCCGCAGGACATATCCGTTCTCGGATTTGATGACATCCCCGGGGCGGCCTTTCATACCCCCAGCTTGACGACGGTGCGGCAGCCATTGAATCGCATGGGAGAAGTCGCCGCCCAGACCCTATTGGATCGAATTGAAGGCAGGAAGGAATATCCTTCAGAGATTGCGATCGAGCCTGAACTAGTCGTGCGGGAATCTACGGCAAACGCACCCCGCTCCTGCTAGGATCTACACGATCTTGCGTCTGCCCGGGGACGCAGTCCCTCC
>DATEHP010000024.1:0-11591 GCA_035279505.1 Candidatus Sulfotelmatobacter sp.
AAGCGCCGCGGAGCGGATTTCATCAAACTGCAATCGCTGATTCCACGCGATGCAGTGTTCGCGATCGCAGACGAAGCCAAGAAGCAGGGGATTGCGTTTGTCGGCCACGTGCCGGATGCGGTGCGCGCTTCCGAGGCTTCGAACGCCGGGCAAAAGAGCTTCGAACACTTGATTGGAATCTTCGAAGGCAGTTCGCCACTCGAAGATGAGTTCATTAAAGGAACGAAGACCGAGAAGCAGTTCCTTGCCACATATGATCCGAAGCGGGCTGAGGCCCTCTTCGCTCTTCTGGCGAAGAATCAGACGTGGCAGTGTCCGACGCTGGTGTGGGAGCGCGGCGGAAATCTGATCGATCAGACCGACTTCGCCCACGACACCCGGGCGAAGTACGTTCCCTCGTACTGGAAAGATGTGACGTGGAAGCGGTTTACCGAGCAGATCGAGCACGACTTCAACACCGACGATCTTGCTACGCGAAAGGCTTTCGTGGAGAAAGAGCTTGAAGTCGTCAACGCTATGCATCGCGCGGGGATTCGTTTTCTTGCGGGAACCGACACTCCGCCGGGGGTGTACATCTTTCCGGGCGTCAGCTTGCATGAAGAATTGCAGCGATTCGTGGCGGCAGGATTTTCTCCGATGGAGGCGCTACAGACGGCAACGCTGAATCCGGCGAAGTTTCTGGGGATGGAAGATCGGCGGGGGACAATCGAGAAAGGGAAGCTCGCGGATCTCGTGCTGCTCGATGCGAACCCGCTGGAAGATATTCGCAACACGCAGAAGATTCAAGCGGTGATCGTAAATGGACGATATCTGCCGCGGGCTGAGTTGGACAACATGCTGGCGGGAGTGGAGCAAGCGTCGAGGACGAAGTGAAGCTCTTTTCAATGATTCCCGAGTTGGAAATGAAGTCCGATTTTGCCTGTCCGACCCGTTCCTTCCCTGAGGTCTCGCTTGTAAGCTGAATCCAGGGCCCGTGGTGTAATTGGCAGCATATCAGCCTGTCAAGCGTGAAGGTGCGGGTTCGAATCCCGTCGGGTCCACAGCATTCCCTGGTTTGGTAGGGAATCTGACGAGGAGTCTCCGACAGGCGGACTCCTCAGTAACCTTGACTTCTGCCTATTGGCTTCCGATAATCATATTGAAGCTTGACAGGCTGATGTGCTACCCCGAGTGGAAGATGCGCTCGGGGTTTCGCTTTCATGGCGGCAAAGTTACCCTTGGGAACCGGAGCTTTGCGAGCGGAGTCTCACTCCTGGTGAGGCACGGAACAATCCAGGTCATTGCTGTTATTGCATTGGTTGCAACGTTCTTGGTTGTGTCGCGAAACTATCGATTATCGAGTCTAAATCCCTCCGATTTCACGCGGCACCAGAAGCCCCAAAAACCACCCGAACTGCCACAAGATTGCAGCGAGATTCGACGTGCTGTTACGCTCTCGACCGAGTCAATCGTTTCCGGAAAGGAGAAATCCGCCAAAGTCACAAGACCGCTGGATGCAGACGAAGTCGGGATATATAAGGCAGTAATTGAGCAGTGGAACTCGAATGACCCAGCTACCCTGAACGTGTCCTCTGAGACATTCTTTTTGGATACAACATTCTCATCCGAGACGTCAGAGTGCGGATGCTGGGCCGGTTTCTCACCCGACAACCTTTTGAAAGCTTCGCACTCTTTTCACATCCTCACCGAGAATGACCTTCCAAAGAAGGGCGTTCGACTTGTTCATCCGAGGGAGCAAAACGCAATTGTCGCTCGGAACGACCCGGGCGTCACCATTCGCGATGGACGAACTGTCGAGGACGCTGTGGACACCGCATTTGCCAACGGCCTTTTCTCTATGTCAGAAATCGTCTTTGACAAGGAGCACCTCCACGCTCTGGTAAGCTACGCGTTTCATTGCGGTGCACTGTGTGGCAGCGGTGCTACTTGGATCCTTGAAAAAGTCGATGGCCAATGGAAGAAGGCGGATCGAGCGTGCGGTGGTTGGGTTTCCTAAGCGACCACGCCATCACTACTTCGCGCCCTGTTTCTTCTCCACCTTCGCCCAGGTATCCTTCAACGCCACTGTGCGATTGAATACGGGTGTCCCAGGCTTCGAGTCAAGGTCGGCACAGAAATAGCCCAGCCGCTCGAACTGATACCGGCTGCCCGACGCGGCATTCGCGAGTGAGGGTTCCAGCTTGGCGTGCGGGATCACTTCCAGCGAGTTGGGGTTGAGATAGTCAAGCGGATCTTTTCCCTCGTCAAGATCCGCGAGGTTCTCCTTGGTGAACAGATTCTCGTAAACACGCACTTCGGCATCGAGGGCATGTTGCGCTGAAACCCAGTGGATCGTTGATTTTACCTTGCGCCCATCCGGAGCGTTGCCGCCGCGCGTCGCCGGATCATAAGTGCAGTGAACTTCGACCACTTCTCCCTTATCGTTCTTGACGACGCTCTTCGCGGTAATGAAATAGCCGTAGCGCAAGCGCACTTCGCGGCCAGGGGTGAGCCGGAAGTATTTTGGTGGAGGTACCTCACGGAAGTCGTCCTGCTCGATGTAGAGCTCGCGCGAAAAAGGGACCTTGCGCGTTCCGGCGCTTTCATCTTCCGGATTGTTGGTCGCGTCCATCTCTTCGACCTGGCCCTCGGGATAGTTGTCAATCACGACTTTCAACGGACGCAGCACCGCCATCACGCGTGGCGAGCGTTTGTTCAGGTCCTCTCGGAGGAAGTGCTCGAGCATCGCCAGTTCGACGATGCCGTTGGTGCGCGAGACGCCCGCAGCAATCACAAAATTACGAATCGCCTCCGGCGTGTAGCCGCGGCGGCGCAGGCCAGATAGCGTAGGCATGCGGGGATCGTCCCACCCGCGCACCGTTCCCTGCTCGACCAGCTGGCGCAGCTTGCGCTTGCTCATCAGCGTGTAGGTCAGGCTGAGGCGGTCGAATTCAATCTGCTGCGATGGAAAAATCCCCAACTGCTCAATGAACCATTGGTAAAGCGGCTGGTGATCGGCGAATTCAAGCGAGCACATGGAGTGCGTTATTTTCTCGAGCGAGTCGGACTGCCCGTGCGCGTAATCGTACATCGGGTAGATGGGCCACTTGTTTCCGGTGCGGTGATGCTCGGCGTGAAGAATGCGATACATCACCGGATCGCGCATATTCAGATTCGGCGACGCCATGTCGATCTTGGCGCGCAAAACGCGAGAGCCGTCTGGGAATTCACCGGCGCGCATACGCTCGAACAGATTGAGATTTTCTTCAGTCGAGCGATTGCGATAGGGACTGTCTTTGCCCGGTTCCGTCAGCGTGCCGCGATGCTTGCGGATCTCTTCCGCGGTGAGGTCGTCGACGTACGCCTTGCCTTCCTTGATCAGTTTGACTGCCCACTCATAGAGCTGGCCGAAATAATCCGACGCGTAGAAAAGCCCGTCCCAGTGAAAACCTAGCCACTGGATGTCTTCTTTGATCGATTCGACATACTCGATGTCCTCCTTCTCGGGATTGGTATCGTCGAAGCGAAGGTTGGTATGGCCGCCAAACTCGTCCGCCAGGCCGAAGTCGATGCAGATCGCCTTGGCGTGGCCGATGTGAAGATAACCGTTGGGCTCAGGAGGAAAGCGGGTTTGCACACGTCCGTTGTACTTGTTGGTCTTCAGGTCTTCGGCGATCCGGTCGCTAAGAAAGTTAGAGGAGCGCGACTCCGGAGCGGGGTTTGCGCCCGGATCAGGCGCGCCTGCAGGCGTTGTCATAATCTTTGATCTTACCGCAAGAAACGACCGGAATCAGGGCCGCCAGCACGCTGGGTGACGGCCAAGTGTGAAAATTCGGAGTTCCTTTCCATTGCGTCATCCCGAGCGTAGCCGCTCAGGCGAGCGAGGGATCTCCTATTGGCGCTGCCCGTGTTACGAGGGGAGTTCCCTCGGCCCGCTGGTGAAAGCGCGGGCCTTCGGGATGACGCCGCGAAAACTGGCAATCGAACTGAGCTAGTACCCGCAAATCGGAATCGCGTTAGGTTGAACCGCAAAGGACGCGAAGTTCTACTTGCGTGCCTGCTCTGTGATCCAGTCCGTTACGAAGGCGGTCGCTCCGCTCGACTGCAGCCCCGCTTTGCCCTCGACTGCATCGACAAAATTCTCAATCAGCGGCAGGTGCACGTTGTGGTGCACCGGGAGACTTTCGCGCCCGCCCGGATAAATCAGGTCTGGACCGTTGAGCGGCGACATTTCCATTTCCCCATCCGTGCCGCGAATGCGGCATTCGTCGCGCTTGACTTTTGAATGCCAGCGGACGTCTACGATCCCGCGCACGCCGCTTTCGTATTCGATCATCACCGTTGCGTTGTCCTCGACCGCGTAATGATGAACAACATTCGAGAGTTGCCCCGTGGCACAAACAGGTTTGCCAAACAGGAAATTCAGCACGTCGATGCGATGCGACGCGATATCCAGCAGCGGCCCGCCTCCGGCCTTCGCAGGATCGAATAACCAACTGCGTTCGCCTGGCTCGCCCATTCCGTTAAACCACATGTGGTTGGTCAGCTCCGCGAAGACGGGTTTGCCGATTGCCCCCGCCTCCAGGAGCTGTTTGGCCCGAAGAACTTTGGGATAGAACCGTCGGTAGTACGCGACTCCAAAAAGATTGCCGCTCTTCTCAGCCTCGGCGACCATGGCGCGCGCCTGTGTGGCATTCATCGCCATTGGTTTTTCGCAGAGCACGTGCTTCTCCGCACGCAGAGCCTGAATGGTCTGCGGAGCATGAAGGAACACCGGCGTTCCTACGTAGACGGCCTCGACCTGCGAATCGGCGAGAGCTTCGTCAAGCGTTGCAAAGGTTCGCGCCACATATGGCGCGGCTTTCGCGGGATCGCGGGTGACGGCCCCATAGAGGCAGCTCCTGCCCTCGGCTTGAATCGCCGGGATCACGCGTTTCGTGGTGATGTCGCCGATACCGATGACGATCCAGTTGAGCATGGAAGTAGTGTCGCACGGCTGGGATATCCCGAGGTCAGGTGGCTCGCTTCGCATCGCTGGACAGCCGAGGCTGCTGTCCCTACGCGATCGTATACGAAAAAATCAAAGGCCGGCTTGTAGGCCGGCCTTTCGTTGAAAAAGAGAAAGAACTACTTCTTGGGGGCGATCGCGTCCTTCGCGGCCTTGGCGACGCGGAACTTCACGACGGTCTTTGCTTTGATCTGGATGGGCTCGCCAGTCTGGGGATTCCGTCCGGTGCGGGCTTTGCGGTGCGCCTTCACCAGGCGGCCGAGTCCGGGAACGACGAAAATGCCATTCTTCTTGGTTTCTTTAATAGCGGTGTCGGCGAGGTGCTCGAGAAACGCCGCCGCGGTTTTGTTAGGGAGTTCAGTCTTCTCGGCGAGTTGCCGAATCAACTGTGTTTTGGTAAGACCTGAAGCCATACTGCCTCCTTAAAAATCGTTTTAATTCGAATGCGGGGCTTATCTTATACCCGCGAGGCTGTGGAAAAACACATATTTTACGGGGGTTTTACGATTTGTATACGTGGGCGAGCCCGTCTTTACAGGGTTTGACGCTGCTGGGATCACCCGGATCGGCCTAACATGCGTATCGGGACCACGATTTCAGATTGAAGATTTCAGGTTGCAGATTGGACTCGGGTGTAAATGGCGAGTTCAATCTGCAATCTACAATCTGAAATCTGCGATCGGCAGGGAAATCCACCTGGATGCAATAATGATTGCAGGAGCCTCTTCTGAGCTGCGTTATCTGTGAAATCCGGAAAGAGAAGCGGTTTTGTCCAGCCGTGCACGGACGCATCTGCCCGCAGTGCTGTGGCGAGCAGCGGGAAGTGACGCTCGATTGCCCCAGCGATTGCCCGTATCTGCAGCAGGCCCGCGAGCACGAGAAGCCACGCGTGGCAGAGCAGATCGATCCTGCGGGATTGTTCCTACAGATCGAGGTCTCGGACCAGTTCATGTACGAGAAGGAACACCTGCTCATGGGGCTGACTTACGCACTGGCAAAATCGGCCCGGGCGGACCGGAGCCTGCACGACCAGGATCTGATTGCGTCCCTCAGCATGCTGGCCAAAAGCTACGAACGGCGCGTGAACTCCGGCCTCCACTACGAACAGCCACTGACCAGTGATTCACAGCGGCGGGCGGTCCTTGAGATCGAGACCATGGTCAAGGAGTACCGTGAGGCCGAACAGAAGCACATAGGCTACTCGAGTTTGCGCGATTCCGAGATACTGAAAGCGTTAGTGTTTCTGCTTCGGTTGGCGCACGGAAGAACATCAGGGCGTCCTAGGTCGCGCGCTTTCGTGGAATTTCTGTTTGCGCAGTTTCCGGAGAAGGAATCGGCGGTGGTTACGCCGCAGGAAGCCGGAAGTCGGATCATCTTGCCTTAAGGCCGACCGCCGCGAAACGCAGCGACGGATTTCATGGATTTCGCACCGATCTGAATTTTTTTACTTCTTGATCCATGAAAATCCGTGGGATTCCGTGGCTATTTTTCTGGTGCTCGGTGCACATGCTGTCCGGGCGGCAGTTCTTCCAATAATCGTCTGACGGTCTTCTCAAGTACGGGATGAATGGCGTCGGGTGCGATTTCCGCGAGGGGTTCCAGCACGAAGCGGCGGTGTTGCATAACCGGATGGGGGATCGTCAACCCAGGTGTGTCGACCACTTCGTCTCCGAACAACAGAATGTCGAGATCGATCGTCCGCGGGCCTTTCTTCTGGATTCGTTGGCGGCCCATCGCTTTTTCAATCGTAAGCAATTGCAGCATGAGTTGCTCAGGCGTTGATGAGGTCTCCAGGGCAACCGCACAGTTCAGGAATTGGGGTTGATCTGTGAACTCGACGGGCTCGGTTTCATAGATCGATGAAACGAATCGCAGCTTTCCTGCGGATTCCAATCGCCGGATCGCTTCTCGCAAATGAGCCTCGCGATTTCCTATGTTCGATCCCAACGAAAGATAGGCAAGATGCGGCATAAGAGCGGGAAATCATTTGTACTCCGGGAGGAACGCGCCGCACAATAAGCCGATTTCGCACGGTCAGTGTTTTGAGCAACATGCAAGGTCCGCCCACCGAGGGCCCATCACCTTGGTCACTATCGTGAATCTCTAATGACCTCCTAGAATCACAAGCATGACGTTGGAGTCACTCCTCCTGAGCCGGGACCCCGAGTTAGAGCGGGTGATCCGGCCCACGCTTGAAAAACTGTCGATTGATGTGGAGGTCTGCCACGATGCGCGGGCGGGCTCCGATATCCTGATTTCCGACAAGTTCGATGCCGTCGTCGTCGACTGCGACGATCTCACCGGTGGTCTGGCCCTGCTACAAGGCTTGAGGAATACTCCCAGTAACAAGAACTCCGTTGCGTTCGCCATTCTGAACGGGAAGCGTACGACCACGCAGGAAGCGTTTGGTATGGGTGCGAATTTCGTCTTGCAAAAGCCCATCAGCACATTGAATGCTTGCCGCTGCTTTCACGCCGCGCTGAACTTCATGCTGAAAGAGCGGCGACGCTATTTCCGGCAGCCGGTGAAGATGCAAGTCGAAGTGGTTCTCGAGGGCAAGACGCTGACGGCGAGCAGCACTAACATCAGCGAGGGCGGCATCGCTCTCCTGTTGCGCGAGGCTCTGCCGAAAGGCGCAACTCCACAGCTGCAATTCTCGTTGCCTGAAAGCGGCATCCACATCGACGTCGAAGCCGAAGTTGCCTGGGCTGATATGAAAGGCCTTGCCGGGCTGCGCTTTCACGGCATGCCTAAGACGGCGCAAGCGCAACTGGAAGAGTGGCTCGACGAGCGTATGGAAGCCGAGTTTCCGGGATCCAAAGACCGGATCGCCGAGTCCGGCTCCTTGCAGTAACCCTCCTGATTCTCAGCACGCCCATTCCAGGGTGAACCTTCTTTTGGACTTGTGCGCGTTGGCACTCATCCGCAAAGCTGATGCACTGGGAGAAAATCGGATGCTGACGAATGAATTCCGCATCGCCAAGGTACAAAAGACGCTGCGCTGGTTTGAGCAGGACATTCCTCTGCTGAATATGCGCGTCAAGGAACTGTCGAAAGAACGGCAGGACTCAGCCAGGAAGTTCGCGGCCGCTATGATTGAACAGACCCGGGCCGAACTTCATAAACTTCTGCAGCAACGGCCGAACGACCAGAACGACCCGAGTGAAGCTCCATGCGAACCAGCGGACTGACCCAGAAAGGCGTTCGAAGAATGGATTACTGAAGAGAGGATCCCGCGGCGGCCTCTGAGCGCCGGGGAGTTTCTTGCTCATCGGTTTCTTCCGGAGCCGTGACTTCATCCCACAAGCTCTTGTCGCGCAGGATGCGCGACACTAGCGCGGTATGCATGGCATGACCTGCGCGGTCGGCAACGACCTTCCCCAGGAGCTGCTTCCCCAAGAGCGCCAGATCACCAACCAGGTCTAGGACCTTATGACGGACAAATTCGTCTGAAAAACGCAGAGGCCCGTTTTCGATTCCGTCGCGGGTAAGCACAATGCAGTTTTCTCGCGAGGCGCCTCGGATCAGGCCCATATTGCGCATCGCCTGCTCGTCTTCGCGCGACCCGAAAGTGCGCGCCGCCGCGATGTGTTTCAGATAGCTTCCATTGGTCAGTTCCACCTGGAAAGTCTCTTTTCCAATCAGGGGATGCGGGAAGTTGATGGAGTAGGAAACCGAATACGAATCGGCGGGGTAGACAGCAATGAACTTGTTACCCTCGCGCATCTCGACTTCGCGGCGCATCTTGAGATACTTGCGAGGCCGCCGCTGTTTGCGAATGCCAACTTTGCGGATCATTTCGACGAAAGGCTGAGCGCTGCCATCGAGGATGGGAAGTTCAAGGTTGTCGAGTTCGACGATGGCGTTGTCGATGCCAAGGCCAATGAATGCGGAGAGGACGTGTTCGGTCGTCGAGATGAGCACGCCCTTCTTCATGAGACTCGTCGCGTAGCTGACGCGGGCGACGTTGCGGCTGTCGGCCTCGATCTCGAAGCCGTCAAGGTCGGTCCGACGGAATACCACACCCGTGCCTGACGAGGCGGGCAGAATGCGCATGGAAACCGGGGCCCCACTGTGCAAACCAATGCCGCTGCAAGCCGCAGCGGCGCGAATTGTCTGCTCGTACATCAAGGGGTATTAAGATTGCCGAATAAGCTAACAGACTACAGCCACGTCCAGAAAACCGTCTGTGGTAAAACGGCCACAGTTCGTGGCTTGAGAATGCATGCTGAGAGCGCTTGGCTTATTAGCAGCTCATCGATGTAACTCATTTAAAATAAATAGTCTAGGGGAGGACTCCGCCGTGCAAGGAAGATGAACAGGGGAACCTGCAAGAGCAACACGATCCTTTATCGCTTCGCAATCTCGACGTTTCACAGTCCACGAATTCAGATCAGTTTGGGGGGCTTTGCGTGGCTAGTGTTTGCCTGGCTTGACTAGTTTATTGGGGTTGTATCCGGAGTTCGGGTCGAACATGGCGGGGTCGAGGTCTTGATTGATGGTCACAGTATTCAGAAAGCGCTGGTTGGACATGTCGCCGTTGAAATAACGGGTAATGTTATAGGGCGCCATGATGCCGGACACAGACCGATAGTTTTCGTAGACTTCCTCTTCGAGATTCTTCTGCCTGTCAACCGGATCGCGCCATTCGAAAGACTTCTTGATTGGAAGGTGCGAGTCGGTATCAAAATAGAGAGTCACACTCTCATTCTGCGCATTGACGAGAGTTACCTGATACGCCGGATGTTGCGCCGCGATGGCATTGCCTTCGAAAAGCATCACCACGCCGGGATCGTTCACCCACATGCGCAACACGCGCTCAAGCGAAAAACGGCGGCGGCGGAGATAGTCATCGAGATCTTTCTGCTCGACCGGATGCGGACCTTTGAAGGTGATTTCGTAACCTTTGTCGCCCACGAACACTTGCGCGATGTCGCGTTCTTTCGTGAATTCAACTCTCTCCTTGTCGGGAAACTGGCTGAAACTCCAGAACGGACCGCCGCCTCCCGTGGGATTGCCGTGATGAAAACCGTAACCGCGTCCTTGCTGCTCGCGGTCGCGGATCGTCAGATAAACTTGTCCGCCCAGCGCCTGAATTCCTTGCTCGATGATGGCTTTGGCTTTGTCGGAATTCTGCACCGCTTCTTTATCAAGCGCGATCGCAGGGGAGGGCGAGGCCTTCACTGCGTCCTTCGGCCCGGGAGCAGGAGTTGCAGCATTCTGCGTCTGGGCTCCGCTCTGGGAGCAAGCTGAGCACACCAACGCCAGAATCGTGAAGAGCAGTTTCATTCCGTTTAGGGATGGATCACGCAATCAGAATTGTAGCGTTTTCTGCGGGCTTTCGGCTGCGGACAATCGATGCTCCTCTCAATCGTTGGATGCAGGAACACTGGGGAAAGCAAGCTGGAGGCCGCTAATTTTCTGGTCTGGACCCGATTTTCGCAGACCGCATCGACGAGGCGCCTCGAGGTTTTCGCGGGACCCTACAGGCTGGCTCTGATGGGTTATAGGCAGCGTCACACGAAGTCAAAAACCCCACCCTGTCGCATAAGACGCGCTAGGGGCGGGGCACACATGTTTCGGCAAAGCTAGCCGGCGAGAACCGCTCCTCCGTTTACGTTGAAAACTTCTCCCGTGATGAAGCTGGCGTGTTGAGTACACAAGAAGAGCACCGGGGCGGCAATTTCTTCCGGTTTGCCCACGCGTCCCAGGGGAATCGTGCGCAGGATTTGTTCCCCGCTTCTCGGATCTTCAAGAGCTTCGGCGCTCATTTCGGTATCGACCCAGCCGGGAGCAACGCTGTTTACGTAAATTCCTGCCGATGCCAGCTCCGTGGATAGGCCCTTTGTCATGCTGATGAGCGCGCCCTTGGTGGCGGAGTAGTCGCAATGATAGGCCTCTCCGCGCTGGCCGCTGGTCGAGCTAATCAAGACGATGTGTCCGGCGGGGCCACTGGTGCGCGGCTGGGCCTTCATCTGTGCGACCGCGTGCTTCACCAGGCCGAAGACGCCGTCGAGGTTGATTGACATCGTGGAACGCCATTGTTCGTCCGACATGCGCTCGATGGGGACGTCCTCAACCGGCCATACGCCGTGATTGGCGATGAGGATGTCGAGGCGTCCGAAACGTTCAACCGTTTTCGCCACAAGAGAACGAGCGGCCTCCGGACTATTCAATTCAGAGGCAATCGGAAACACGTTGGAGCCGCATTCGTTCGCCAAGGCCTCAGCCTGAGGGCGGGCGCTGCGATAGCTGAAGGCGACCTTCGCATCGGCAGCCGCGAACATGCGCACCGTGGCGGCGCCGATGCCACGGGAGCCACCGGAGATCAGAGCAACTTTACCTGCGAGGGAGATTGGGATTGACATGACCGACTAGGCTATCGCATCGGGCACGATGGGAACTAGCAGACCCTTCGTTCATCGATGGTTGAACACCCGAACTCCGGCTGGTCAGAGCATCTCAATTCCTTGCAAAGAACGTCAGCGTTGTCTTCACAAATTGCGAGGCAGCATCCAGGAATACTGGTCGATGTCTTCCCCGCGTGCATCCGTGCGTTTGTCATTCCGACCGAAGGGAGGAAACTGCTCGTGGCCGGCGTCGT
>DATEHP010000025.1:0-19961 GCA_035279505.1 Candidatus Sulfotelmatobacter sp.
TCTTTATTGGCACTGGGTGGCACGGCTCAAAGCCGTGCCCTTCCCAAAACCCAGCTTCGAAACACGCTGTAGCTACTTCTGTTACGTCTTAATGACCGGTTATTTGATCTCGACATCGTCGATTTCAAATGCAAACTTTCCCGGCGGTTGGGATGCGGCGAATATCAGAGCGCTCAAGTCGCTTCCATCCGTTTGGAATGTGCTGAACGGGAACGTGTATTGCTTCCACTCTTTCGCGGCGACAAACTGCGTCATGGCCGGCATGCCGTTTTGTCCGGAGCGGCTTGCTGTGAGGACGACAAGCATGTATGGGTCGCCGTCGCCTTTTGCCCAGAAGCTGATTTCCTTCTTGCCCGACAGATTGACGGGCTCCATGGGAGCGCTGCCCGGAGCGAACATCGCCCCGGCAAAGGTGAACTGGCTGCTGCCGGGAATGATCTCGCCGCTGATTTTAAGAGCACCCTTCGAACCATTCGCGCCGGGTTGCGCGATATCGATCGAGGACTTTGATTTTCCGCCGATCATCTCGTCAGTGGTGATTGCCCAGGAGCCGTAGTTGGCTGCAATCTTGCCAGCGTCAAAGGTGCTGACGACGCCAGACTCTGATCCCGCGGGAGGCGGGGGCGGGAGTGGCTTGCCGGTCTCGCCGTGCGCACCGAGCACAGTGAGCGTAGCGGTGCTGGTTTGATCGGAACTGGGACCGACCATGACGTCGAAGACGCCGGGCTCAACGACGCGGTGCATGTCGATGTTCAGCATGCTCAGCATATCGGGAGTGATGGTGAAGTCGACTGTCTTTTTCTCGCCGGGCTTCAGCGTGATCCGCTGGAAGGCCTTGAGTTGCATGACGGGTTGCGTGACCTCGGCGACGCGCTGGTGGATATAGAGCTGCGGAACTTCGTCTCCCTCGCGTGAGCCGGAGTTGGTGACATCCACGGTGACTTTGGCAGTCCCCTCGGAGAGGATTTGCGTAGGCTCGATGCGGAGATTACTGAACGCGAACGTTGTGTAGCTCAGCCCGTAGCCGAAGGGATAGAGCGGCGTGCGGGTGCTGAACGCGTACGTGCGGTTGGCAGACGGCTTGTGATTGTAGAAGTCAGGAAGATCGCCGACCGAATGCGGGAAGGTGATCGGCAATTTTCCGCCGGGGTTGACGTCTCCAAAAATGACGCTCGCGGCGGCGGTGCCGCCTTCCTGGCCGAGATACCAACCTTCGAGAATTGCCGGGACCTTCTCGGCGATGTAGTTGACGGAAAGCGGACGTCCATTGATCAAGAGGACGACGGTGGGCGTGCCGGTTTCGACGACGGCCTTGACCAGGTCGTTCTGCGCGCCGAGAAGTTCGAGGGAGTCGCGATCGCCGAGGTGATTCTCGGCCCAGGCCTCGCGGTTGGTCGATTCGTTCTCGCCGATTACGAGGATGGCGACGTCGGCGTTCTTCGCGGCCTCGGCGGCGGTCTTCACGCTCTCTTGCTGCGTCGCGGGGTCGATGAGTTTCACGTCGTTGGCGAACCATCCATGCCAGTCGTTCTTTGCGTCGGTGATTTTGCAGCCTTCCGCATAGACGACGTTGGCTTTGGTTCCTACCCGATCTTTGATTCCTTGCAGGATGGTGACGCCGTGCGCGGGTTCGCGGCTATATCCGCCGAGGTGCACGCCGTCGGCGTTGGGACCGATCACGGCGATGGTCTTGAGCCTGGTGAGATCGAGCGGCAGAAGGTTCTTGTCGTTCTTGAGGAGGATGACTGCCTTCTGCGCCGTCTTCAGTGCGAGCGCGCGATGCTCGGCGCTGTTGGTGGTCGTTTCGGCGTAGTCGGGGTCGACATAAGGATTGTCGAAGAGGCCGAGGCGGAACTTCGTCGCCAGCACCCGTGCGACAGCGCGGTTGACCATGGCTTCTGAAACAGTTCCTTGCTTCACCTGCCATAGCAATGTTCGATAGACGGAGCCGTCGGAGAGGTCATAGTCGACTCCTGCCGCGAGCGCCATGCGCGCGGCGTCGGCATTGTTCGCGGCGATGTGGTGAGTCTCAGTGAGCATCTGCAGTCCGTTGCCGTCGGAGGTGACGTAGCCGCGGAATCCCCACTCCTGGCGCAGGACTCTGTCGAGCAGCCAGGGGTTGATGTGCGAAGGGACACCATCGATCTCGTTGTAGGAAGCCATCACGCTGCCGGCGTGAGCCTCTTCAATGGCGGCTTGAAATGGCACTAGGAAGTTTTCGCGAATAATCCGCTCGGAGTAGTTGCCGGGAGCCGTGTTGGTGCCGCCTTCGGGCTGTCCGTGAACGGCGAAATGCTTGGCGGTCGCAATGACGTGGTGGCGGTCGATCGCGAACGAATCGCCTTGCAGGCCGGTAATGGCGGCGACGCCCATCCGCGAGGCCAAGAACGGATCTTCGCCGTAGGTTTCTTCGGTGCGTCCCCAACGCGGGTCGCGGGCGATGTCGAGGACGGGGCTAAAGACCTGTCCGATGCCGGCCGATCCGGCTTCATCGCCGGCGGCGGTGAAGACCTGGTGGACGAGGTCCGGGTCCCACGTGCTGGCCAGGCTCAGCGCTTGCGGGAAGCTGGTGCTGCCGTATTCCATGAATCCGTGAAGCGCTTCGCCCATGAAGAGCTCGGGAATGCCGAGGCGAGTTTTCTCTTTCAAGTAACGCTGCACTCCGTTGCGGAGCAAGGCAGCTTTGCGGGCGGGGAAGGCCAGGTCAGGGTCCCACCAGCGGCTCAGAACCTCGCTCGCGGATTTATCGTTGTAGGTGTCGGTCGGGTCGATGACGTGGGCCCGATTATCTCCAGAGGGTGCGATCTGACCGATCTTTTCTTCCAGCGTCATGCGCGAGAGCAGGTCGGCGACGCGGTCATCGATCGGGAGAGCAGAGTTTTTGTATTTCGGGGTGTCTTCGGCCGGCGCGGCCTTCGTGGATTTTTCCTGGGCGGTTGCGGGCTTTGTGGGTTTTTTTTGCGCGGCTAACGAACTGGAATAGAGCAGGGTGAGGCAAAGGATTGAGCGGATAAGAATATCGATTTTTCTCATGGGGAGAGAGGCGCCTCCTTGGGGACGGATAATGCTACTCCAAGATACGGGGAGGTGTCAGTGAGAGTTCCACGTGGATGGCGGCTGTCCCCTATGGAGCGGTACGCGAGCAGTTCCTGCTACCCGCAGGTTCGCGGGCGAGAGCGCCCGCGCTAAACAATCCTTAGTGGGAGATCTGCGCTCTTTCTGCGAGAAAAATATCCTGGCACTGTTTGGCGGATGAAAGTAACTGCGTGAACTCTGGTGTGCCACGGAGCGAGGCGAACATGGGATCCTTCTGGAGGGCTTGGTAGGCACAATAGCGGGCATCGATGGCGGTCTTGAGCAATCGCAACGCGGCGGTCTTCTCGCCGCAGAAGGCCATGTCGCCCGCGAAGAGAAACCGGTTCTCGGGATCCGGGTTGCTCTCGAGTGCAGCCACGGCTTCGCCACCTACTAGTTGCGGCTCGCTGTGAGAGGACGCCGACTGGCGGTCAAAACAAACCGTCCAGAACTTGTTCATCGCGCGATCCGGCGGCACCTTCTCCAGAGCCTCCCTGGCCTGCGCCAATTTGCCTTCAGCCAGGAAGACACGAACGGCATTCCGGTTGGCCCAGTCCGATCCAGCGTCCAGGCGCAAGAAGTCCATCCCGCGCTCTGGGTTCCCCATCGACAGGTAGGTCAAGGAACAGGAGCGGAAGCCAAAATTTCCAGGATCACGCGAGAGTGCGGTTTCACACTCCCGCGCCGATTCGTCGAGCAAGCCGGCATAGCGGAGAACATAGCCGAGGTAGAAATGAGCGACAGGGTTGCCGGGCTGGCGTTTCACCAGTTCCGCCGCATCCTTGTATGCCATACCCAATTCGCTTCGCTCTACGCGGTTGGCAATGAACTGTCCCGCAGCTTCGGCGAGATTCGGATCCAGAGCCAGAGCTCGTTCCAGCGCGGTGTTCGATTTCTGAAAGCTGGCTGGCCCACCATTCGAATATTGAGAGTCCCAATAATAGCGAAGACCCAATTGGGTCCAGGCTGGCGCATAGCTGGAGTCGAGTCCAACCGAGCGCTCGAGCATGGCCAAGGCATCTTTGTTGGGAAGAGGGTCGTGCGGAATCGCCAGGCTGCGCAGGTACAAGTCGTAGGCTTCCTCGTTCCTGGGGCGAGTACTGCTTTCGGCCGAGCCTGTGACTACGCCCAACGCCGGGACGAGTCCCTGCTGAACTTTCGCCGTGATCTGGCTGCGCATCGCGATCATCTCAGGAGCGGCGACGGACATGGTGTCGCGCCAGAGTGTTCGGTTATTGGCGACGTCGACCGCCTCCAGCGTGATCTGGAGTTGATTGCCTTCTCTCAGATAATGTCCGGTGACGATGTCGGTTACGTGCATCTCTGCCCCGGCCTGCAGCAGGTCTACGTTGGGACCGCTGTATTTACTAGTGGTAGCAAAGGGACGGATGGAGAGTGAGTGCACGTAACTCAGCGACGTGGCGATTTCATCGGGCAGGGCGAGACGCAAGAAATCGGCGTCCTTGTCGGCGCCCATGTTCTGGAAGGGCAGAACAGCGACCGTTACAGGATTGGCAGAACTCGGCGTGTGGACGGCTTGTCGCCTTGCATACCAAAAGAACCCCGCCAGCGCGATTAGCGCAACAGCACTGACTGCTGCCGCGATCTTTGCGTAAGGACGGCCTGCTGCGGAAAGGCCACTGGCACTGCTGGGACCGGCGGCAATCTGCCGGCCAGAGCCCGACGATCCCGTCGCCACACTCGACTCTCCGCTGGAGCTTGCGACTGGGGAGAGCGTGCGTCCTGTATCTGTGTCCCGCTTTAGACGCTGCAGGTCGCTGCGCATTTCCGAAGCGTGCTGGTAGCGCAGGTTACGGTCTTTCTCCAGTGCCTTGTTAATGATGTCTTCCAGACGTGGTGGGACGTCGCGATTCAGGCGCACGGGAGGCACCGGGGCGCGGTTCATGATGGCTTCACAGATGACAGCCGAGCTCTCACCATGGAATGGCACGTCGCCAGTGGCCATCTCATAGAGCACGGCGCCGAACGAGAACAAATCGGTGCGGGAGTCCAGTTCGCGCGCCCGCACTTGTTCCGGCGACATGTAGGCTACTGTGCCGACCATCGTGCCCGGGCTGGTCAAGTGCGCCTCATCCAGCGTCTGCGTGTTGCCACCCATGACCTGGCTCGATGAACTGCTGACCGGCGTAACTTTTGCAAGCCCGAAATCGAGGATCTTAGCGTGCCCGCGCTTGGTAACGAAGATGTTTGCGGGCTTGATATCGCGGTGGACGATGCCCTCGGAGTGGGCGGCATCGAGCGCGTCCCCGATTTCAATCGCCAGCGCGAGCACGGTGTCACTGTCGAGCGGACGGCCTGCGATGGCGTGCTTAAGCGTGACGCCATCGAGGAACTCCATGGCGATGAAGGCTTGTCCCTCGTGCTCGTCAATTTCGTAAATCGTGCAAATGTTGGGATGGTTCAGCGCCGACGCCGCCTGGGCTTCGCGCTCAAAGCGGCCCAGTGCCTGGGGATCTTTGGCGACGTTGTCGGGCAGGAACTTCAGGGCGACAAAGCGGTGAAGTTTGACGTCCTCGGCCTTGTAGACGACTCCCATGCCGCCACCGCCAAGCTTTTCGACGATTCGGTAGTGAGAGATGATCTGGCCGAGCATTCGCAGAATGCTAGTGGGTTGTGGGGAGGGAGTCAATTGAGAAGAGCATTACGCACGGTTCTAATTGTCGGCGCTGACTGTGGATTCTCCAGCATTCGCGGGGGAGAGCGGCCGCGCCACACCGAGCTCCTGGTCTTTGTATTGCAGTTGGTAGAGCTTGTAGTAGATGCCGCGGTGGGCCAGGAGCTCCTGATGCGTGCCCATTTCGCGGAGCTGGCCTTTGTGCATGACGATGATCTTGTCGGCGCGCTGTATGGTGGAGAGGCGATGGGCGATGATCAGCGAGGTGCGTCCTTCGACCATGCGGGCAAGGGCATCGCGGACTTTGAATTCGGTCTCGGTGTCGACGCTGGAAGTGGCTTCGTCGAGGATCAGAATCTTCGGCTCGTGCGCCAGGGCACGGGCGAATGAGATCAGCTGCTTCTGTCCGGTCGAGAGAGTAGAGCCGCGCTCGCGGACTTCTTCGTCGAAGCCATGGGGCAGGGCGCGGATGAATTCGCCTAGATTGACGTCTTCCGCTGCTTGCTGAATGTGCGCGTCCTCAATGCGCTCGGTGCCCAGGCGAATGTTGGTCCCGATCGTGCCGGTGAAGAGGAATGGATCCTGCAGGACGACGCCGAAGCGGGCGCGCAGGTCGGCGAGGTCCATGTCTTTCACGTCCACGCCGTCGATTCGGATTGCGCCCTTTTGAACATCGTAGAAGCGGAGGAGCAAGGAGATGAGAGTGGTCTTGCCGGCTCCAGTATGGCCGACTACCGCGACGGTTTCTCCAGGTTCGATGGTGAAGGTGACGTCGCGGAGGACCCAGTCGGGCTGGGAAACCGTGGGTGCCCCACCCTTCGTGGTTTTCGAAGGGTGGGAGACCCCATTGCCTGATGCCGCCTCGCTTCGCTTCGGCGGGACAGCCGAGGCGGCTGTCGCCACATGATCCTTGCCTTCCTCGGTAATTTCCCGGTACGCGAACCAGACGTGGTCGAACGCGATGCGGCCTGGGCCTTCGGCCTTCTTCGTGACTGCGGGCGAGACTACTGCTACCGGTGTGTCCAGCATCTTGAAGATACGTTCGCTGGCCGCCATTGCGGACTGGAGGATGTTGTACTTTTCGCTGAAATCCATGATGGGGCGGAAGAAGCGCATGGCGTACTGCGTGAAAGCGATGAGGACGCCGAGCGATGCGACCGCCGCCACGGCGCGCAGCCCCAGAGGATGACGCGTGAACTCAACCGTGGTTACCGAAATCTTCCGAATGACGTCTTGACCGCCCCACCAGATCACGGACGCGATCGCCACGGAGGAAAATAAATCGACGATGGGGTAGTAGACCGAATACGCCATGATCGCGTCTTTGAAGGCGTCCATGTGGCTGCGGTTGATTTCCGCGAAGCGCTTGTAGGCGCGGCGCTCTCGGTTAAAAAGCTGGAGCACTACCATGCCGCTGACGTGCTCCTGCAAATAAGAATTGATGCGGGCGATGGCGGTGCGAATGCGGCGGTAGGAATCACGCACTTTGTCGCGGAAAATCTTGGTCGCGAACACAATGAACGGCAGGACGGCGAAGGTGATCAGCGCAAGCTTCCAGTTCATGCAGAGCATGATTCCGAGAATCCCCGCGAGCACGAATAAGTCCTCGAAGATTGAGACCACGCCCGAGGTGAACATCTCGTTCAACGCGTCGACATCAGTCGTGACGCGCGTGACCAGTCGCCCCACTGGGTTCTTGTCATAGAAGGCGACGTGCATCCGCTGCAAGTGGCGGAAAATCTGGCTCCGCAGATCGAACATGATCTGCTGGCCGGTCCACTGCATGTAGTAGGTCTGCAGGAATTCCAGGACGAAGGAGAAGATCAGCAGGCCAAAATAAATTGTGGAGATCTGCGCCATTCCGGTCAGGGGTTTCGGGCTCAGCCAGTTCCACATTCCGGAGGTGGATCCCTTGGCGGGAGCGAGGTAGCGGTCGACTGCGACCTTGACCAGATAGGGGCCGAGAACGTCGGCGAACGACTTCAGGACGATCGAGACGATGGCGACCCCTACCTGCCAGCGGTACGGACGCAGGTAGGTGAGCAGCCGGCGCATCAGGCGGCTGTCATACGCTTTGCCTAGTACTTCTTCTTCCTGGGCCATCAGGTCTCGATTGCAGGCCTCTGGCTCGTTCCGCCTCGCTTGGCGGGACAGCCGAGGCGGCTGTCTCCACGTGTTCAGGGTACCTCAAATAGATGGCCCAAACCGCGGGGAAGATGGAAAAGGTTTGGGATAATGAAGAAGTGAGTTTGGGGATCTATATCTCGGTACCGTTCTGCCGGACGAAATGCAGCTACTGCAACTTCGCCTCCGATGTGTTTTCGAAGGCGGTGTTTGAGAAGTATGTGGACCGCGTGTGCGCGGACATCAGCAATGCGCCTCAGACCGCGGAGCAAATGGGGGGCAAGTGCGAGCGGGAAGTCGACTCGATCTATCTGGGCGGCGGTACGCCGACGGTTCTTTCTCCCGCACAATTGGGACGAATGTTCGACGCCGTTCGCTCACAGTTCTCGGTTGAGAAGGGTGCCGAAATTACGGTTGAATGCGCGCCGGGGACCTTAACGCCAGAAATGCTGGAGACGCTGCTGAACTGTGGCGTGAATCGGGTGAGCCTCGGTATGCAGTCGTTCGTGGACGAAGAAGCTGCCTCCGTCGGCAGGCTTCACAAGCGCGTGACTACATTGGATGACATCGCACGACTTCGCGCGGCTGGGATTACGAACATCAACATCGACCTGATTGCCGGGCTGCCGCACCAGACGGCGGAGAGCTGGAAGCAATCTCTCGAGGAGACGATTGTTACTCGGGTGCCGCACGTCAGCGTCTACATGCTTGAAGTGGATGAAGATTCGCGGCTGGGGCGGGAGTTGATCGCGGGTGGCACGCGTTATCACGCGCATTTTGCCCCCGATGAAGAGGCAGTTGCTGATTTCTATCTGGCGGCGTGCGAAGCATTGGATGCAGCGGGTGTTGCGCAGTACGAGATATCCAACTTCGCGGGTGTGGGATTCGATTCGCGCCACAATCTGAAGTATTGGACGCGGCGGCCTTATCTCGGGTTCGGCGTAGATGCGCACTCGATGCTGGCCTCCATCTCCGCAGAACTGGAAGCGGTACGTTTTGCGACTTCGGATGCTTTGGAAAAGTTTATTTCGGGTACGCTCAGCCAGAAGACCACCATCTCTCGGACGACGGCGCTGGAGGAGACATTCTTTCTCGGATTGCGATTGAATCGCGGAGTCGATCTGCGCGGGGTCGCCGACGAGTTTGGATCGAACACGCTCGAGGCCCAGCGAGTCAACATTGAAGACCTGGTGGAGCAAGGCTTACTGCAGCGATCGGACGCTCGGATCTTCCTTACAGCCCGCGGTCGACTGCTTTCGAATGAAGTCTTTCAGCGCTTCCTGCAGCCCGTGGAAGCGCGCCCGGTTGCCTGAACGCGATCGTAACGCGAAAACTCCCAGACCATCCGGTCGGTTGGCGAGCCGCCTGCGATCAGCAGAATCGCCAGCGTTCATGCGGTCTCCCAACGCCTGTCATCAATTTGTCTGTGGTAACTTCTTCGTCCGTGAAAGCTATGTTCTAATCAAAAATTCGGCCGCTTCAACGCCGTTGGACCTTGGAGTTCTCGGAGGGGACGTGGATTTCCAACTGAACGAAGAGCAATTGCAGCTGAAGAAAAGCATTCGTGAATTTGCCGAGCGCGAAATCAAGCCGCATGTCATGGAGTGGGACGAGAAGGGCGAGTTTCCGCTGGCCACGATCAAGGAACTAGGCAAGCTCGGATTGCTGGGCACGGTTTTCCCGCCGGAGTACGGCGGCGCGGGCATGGGCTACGTGGAGTATGTGACTGCGATCGAGGAACTGTCGCGCGTTGACGGATCGGTGGGCATCATCGTGGCGGCGCACACTTCACTGTGCAGCAATCATATCTTTCTCGCTGGCAACGAAGCGCAGAAGAAGAAATATGTCAGCAAGCTGGCGACGGGAGAATTTATTGGCGCATGGGGCTTGACCGAGCCGTCCTCGGGATCGGATGCGGGCAGCGCGCGCATGACGGCTGTGCGCAAAGGGAACAGTTGGGTGCTGAATGGAACGAAGACGTTTTGCACCAACGGGCACTATGCCGACGTGGTGGTCGTGCTGGCCGTCACCGATCGGACGGCGCATACGCATGGCTTATCGGCCTTTGTGGTTGAGAAAGACACCAAGGGATTTCGTCCGGGGAAGAAGGAGAACAAGCTGGGACTGCGAGCCAGCGATACGGCGGAATTGATCTTCGAAGATTGTGTGATTCCCGCAGAAAATCTGCTGGGCGGGGAAGGGCAAGGCTTCCCCGACGCGATGCGCGTGCTTGACGGCGGCCGCATTTCGATCGCGGCGCTTTCGCTCGGCATGGCCGAAGGCGCATTCGAGGCCGCGCTGAAGTATTCCAAGCAGCGGCGTCAGTTCGGAAAAGCCATCAGCGATTTTCAGGCGATTCAGTGGAAGCTGGCCGACATGGCTACTGAAATCGATGCGGCCACGCTGCTGACCATGCGGGCAGCGTCGATGAAGGACGCAGGGATGAAGTCGACCCAGGAGTCGTCGATGGCTAAGCTCTATGCCAGCGAAGTGGCGGTGAGGTGCGCGAATGAGGGCGTGCAGATCCACGGTGGTTACGGGTTCATCAAGGATTATCCAGCGGAGAAGTTCTATCGCGACGTCAAGCTGTGTACCATCGGCGAGGGGACGAGCGAGATTCAGCGGCTGGTGATTGCCCGTCAGCTGCTTAGGGATTGAGCTTTGAGCTACGAGCTACGAACTGTGAGGCTGAGGGTTTTAACTCGTAGCTCATGGCTCCTACCTTTTTAGCCAGACTTGCCACACGAACAATCCCCAGTAGCTGGCTGCCAGTGAAGCGAACAGGCTCGTCAGTAGAACGTGCCCGATGACGAAGTGCCTTCCCTGGGGCCAATCCTCGTGAGTGAAGTAAAAGGCGTCGACCAGGATCCGCGCGGTCCAATAAATCGCAATGAAGAACGCCAGCGCCATTGCGGCGCGGTCTCCACGGAGCAGTTCCTTGTGCAGGACGAGAGTTAGCGTCCCGAATGCAATGATGGTCAGAACTGTGAAACCGCTTTGCACCCAGAGCATTTTCCGGTTGAAAGGCATCAGCTGAGCCAGGTCTTGCTTCCAGCGGAGACGGGTGGGAACTTGAAAGCTGGCGGCGAGAATCAGGAAGTGACCGGCTCCGGCCAGCCAAAGAATGAGATCGAAATAGCGCTCTGCAAGGGAATTCATCATAGGGCGTGAATGGCGTGCATAAACGGAATGATCACACGATGCACAAAGGGCGGGTGAAAGAGCCAGAAAGCTGGAGCGGCTGTCACGAGGATTGCAAAGATCCGTGCGGGCACTTTCTTCTGCAGGCCTATGCGGCGGGCAATTGTCGATCGCTCAAACGTGACACCCAGACCTTGAACCACAAAATACGCGGTTGGCAAGCCATAGCCGCCGCGGGCCGGGATAGAGATCACCAGATCGTGAATGAGGCCGGACGCAACAAACACCAGCAATCCCGCTACACTGGCGCCTGTGTACTTTTGCAAAGGCCTGAAGATGAACTCGTGGGCCAGCTGGCGGAAGCCCAGGTTCCAGCGCTTGCCCCAGAACTCGCTCAGCGTTTTCGAAAGAATGGGGCTCGACATGATGGGAGTGGCGCTGATGCCATTCGTTCGCCAGAAGAGCGATACCAAATGAAAGCTGCCGAAGTGCAGGAGAAAGATGAGGCCGAAAAGGCCGATCCATCCGCGAAGCAGGAATTGTTCCGCAGGAATGCGACGAGCGGTTACCCACAGCAGCAGGATACCCAACGCAGTCTTCGTCGTCGCCCAGAGCCATTCCTTGAGCCTTGGCCGATCCGGCTGAAGGCGTGCATCGAGGAACGTATCGGCATCCATGCCGAGCCAGGCCAGAAGATAGGCGAGTGAGCGACCGACGTTGACAGGCACTCGGTCGTGGGCTGTCCACCAGGTCGTCCATTTCAGCGCGGCGAAGATGGCAAAGGACAGTGCCCACATGAATAGCCATGCAGGCATGCGATTACGCAAGCAGATGGTCGCTGCCGGGAACACGACGAGGGGAAGCCATCCCGGCCAGGCGGTTCTGGCCGCGGCAGTAGTCCTTGTTTGTGAAAATGAGCTCAAGCGACGGAACGTCCCCCGGCTTCAATCTAGCGCGCGGCAGGCCACTCGACAATGAACCCAAGTAATTCAGCAGGAATGAAAAGTTCAGCGTGGCAGATAGTTTCAGTTTAATAGCCGCTGCTTTACACTGAACTGCTTGGATCGTGAAATCCAGCCATGGATCAAGTCGCTGCGCTCCGGCGACGCGCGCGCTTTAGCCCGTGCTATTTCTGCCGTCGAAAATCGCGCGCCCGGCTGGTCGGACCTGCTGAAAGCTCTCTTCCCGCACACTGGCAGGGCTCGCGTAATCGGGCTGACCGGTCCACCGGGAGCGGGGAAGAGCACGCTGGTCGATCACCTGGCGCGGCTCTACCGAAAAACAAGAAATCCCCACCCATTCGGCGAGCTCAGGGCAGGCGCAAGCCGCAAAGAGCGCGGCTTGAATGTGGCACCCGACGAAAATTACACGGTTGGTATCATTGCGGTCGACCCAACCAGTCCATATACCGGGGGCGCGATTCTGGGCGACCGGATCCGCATGCAGGATCATTTCGCCGACCCCGGGATCTACATCCGCAGCATGGCGACGCGCGGCTCTCTGGGCGGGCTGGCGCGGACGACCGCCGACGTAACGACCGTGCTCGATGCGTCGGGGCGTGATGTGATCCTCATTGAGACGGTCGGCGTGGGGCAGGATGAAGTCGACATCGTGCGGCTTGCCGACATCACGGTCGTGATTCTTGTCCCGGGCATGGGCGACGATGTGCAGACCATTAAGGCCGGCATCATGGAGATCGCTGACATCTTCGTGATCAACAAGAGCGATCGCGAAGGGGCCGAGCGCGTGGAGCGCGAGATCCGCGCGCTACAATCGCTGGCGGTGCGCAATGACGGCTGGACGCCGCCTATTGTCAAGACCGTGGCAAGCGAAGGCAAGGGCGTCGAAGAACTGGCCGTCGCCGTGAGCGAGTATGAGAATTACCTGCAGAAAGAGAATCGCGCCCTGAAGAAGAGCGTGGAGAACTGGCAGGAGCGTCTGGTGGAGATGTTGCGTGACGCGATGCTCGAGAGGGCGCGCGCCGAGCTCGGCGATGGGAGCATGGCGCGGCTGGCGGCGGAAGTGGCTGAACACAAGAGAGATCCGTATTCTTTGATCGAGGAGCTTGCGGGGAAGCGGTCTTAGGCTTAGGGGTTAAGAGCTTTCACCACAAAGGGCACGAAGGTATACGAAGGAAAAACTTGGATTTCAGCATTGATCATCTGGGGATTGCGGTGAAGTCGCTGGCAGCGGCTAAGGCGATCTACGAAACGCTGGGACTCAGTGTTTCTCCGGAAGAAACCGTCGAGCATGAGCAGGTACGACTCGTGATGGTTCCTGTCGGGGAGAGCCGGCTGGAACTGCTCGAAGCGACGTCTGGGAATTCCACAATTGCCAGGTTTATTGCCAAGCGCGGTGAGGGCCTGCACCACGTTTGTATGAAAGTCCCGGATCTGCGCGCAGCAGTCGAGCGGCTGAAGAAAGATGGCGTGCGCCTGGTATCGGAAGAGATCAAGAGTGGGGCTGGCGGACATCAGTACGTTTTTGTGCATCCGGCGAGTACCGGGGGAGTGCTGCTGGAGTTGGTGCAGGCCTAGAATCTGATAGCCACGGATTTTCGCGAATATTCACGGATAGACCACCAAAGAATGCTTCTTCTTGTCACCGACACCTCGGGCAAGGATGGTTTCGTGGGGCTGGTGCGTACGGGGAACGGCGATGAACCAGACAAGGCCGAAGTGATCGAAGAGATTCCGCTCGCCGGCGGAACGTTTTCCGCTCAACTGGTGCCGCAGATCGCTGCTCTGCTGAAGAAGCACGGATTCCTGAAAACGGATATCGACGCCTTTGTTGTAGTCTCCGGTCCGGGATCATTCACTGGATTGCGGGTCGGATTAGCTGTCGTCAAAGCGCTGGCGGAAATACTCCAGAAGCCGATCGTGCCCGTTTCGCTGCTTGAGGTTCTGGCGCGATACGGTCGCAACGCCGCTGGCAATGAGGCGATCCAACGAGTCCCATGCCGGTACGCTGTTGCGCTGGATGCTGGTCGAAAAGAGGCCTTCGTCGGTCAATATGAAATCGTCTTTGCCTCGAAGATAAGGCATTCGTTCAGATGCATTGCAGAGTCGCTGCTGGATATGCAGTCGCTCGCAGGATTGGTTGAATCGGGGTCAGTGCAATGGATTACGACACCTGATCGTGCAATTGCGGATGCCCTTAGAGAGAGATTGGGAGCTTCCCAAGGACACGCCATTTGGGATCGCGTGGAGCGGCCACGATCGTCCACCATCGCCAGCGTGGGTGGGGACAAACTCAGTGCTGGTGATACCGTCTCGCCCGAGCAATTGGAGGCGAATTACATCCGGCGCTCGGACGCGGACATTTTCTCGAAACCCGCCTCGGGTTCCTAGATCTGGCCCAGACTCACTGGAAAGCGATTGGTCTATCTCATCCGCAATGCGACAGCCGAGGACGTTGCTGAGATCATTCGCCTGGAGCGGCAATGCCCGACAAGCGCCCATTGGTCCGAGCAGCGGTACATTGATCTTTTCTCAGACAAGGGCGAACCACCCGCGCGATTAACTCTTACAGCACAAGAAGAGGGATCCTCTACGCTCGCCGGCTTCCTCGTCGCCCGGATTTTACAGCCCGAGTTGGAACTCGAGAATATCGTCGTCGCTCCTGCGGTACGCCGGGCGGGAATCGGGAACCGACTGATTGACACACTCGTGGCTCAAGCTCACCGAATGAACAGCACCGCTGTTTTTCTGGAAGTGCGAGCGTCGAATACGGCGGCGCGGGGTCTCTACGAAAAGCTGGGATTCAGGGAAACTGGGCGTCGGAAGGTGTACTACACCAATCCCAGCGAAGACGCGGTTTTGTATAGCAAAATTCTGGTTTGAGGAGCATCTCAGGTTGAGACTGCCCAACTTTTTTGGCATTGTCCGGTATGTTACGGCTGTGTTAACGTGACCTCATATCAACGTTTGGGAGGTCTGCCTGGATGCTGACTCCGAGAGACCAACTCCTGACCAGCCACGATGAATTCCGCCGGCTGGCTCAGGAGCATACGCAGTACGCGCAACGTCTCGAAACACTCACCCAAAAACGCTATCTCAGCGAAGACGAAAAACTGGAAGAAGTGCGCTTGAAAAAGCTGAAACTTCGCCTCAAAGATCAGATGGAATCGATCGAGCGCGAGTATCGGCAGCAGTACGGCGTCAACGTAGCATAGTCATTTTGGCCAAATTATCCGGCGGTGTAACCGCCGCCGGATTCATATATCTACCGCCCGGCGCGATGAAGCGCCTTTTTTTATTTATACTTACGCAGGACGCGAATTAATCCGCTCGCGTCAGCGGATATAATTAGAACTATCCCCCATGGTTCGTGATGGTTACTATTACGGGCTGGCCTTGATCGCTGCCGGCATACTGCTTGGCTGGTTGACCCGCCCTGCATGGGCAATTCTTCCCATTCTTCTGGCATGTTTCTTTCTGTGGTTCTTTCGAGATCCGGAACGGGCAATTTCTCAGGATCCCGACGCCCTGGTTTCTCCCGCGGACGGGAAGGTTACGGACATCACTACCGTGGTGGTGGGTGAGGAGAAGCGGCTTCGCGTAAGCATTTTCCTCAGTGTCTTCGACGTACACGTGAATCGTTCCCCGATCGGCGGCGTGGTGCGAGACATCCGATACCAGCGCGGGAAGTTTCTCGACGCGCGCAGTCCGGATTGTGCGGACCTGAATGAGCAGAACATCGTGACTGTCGAAGGTGATGGGCAGATCGTGGTCTTCAAGCAGATCGCGGGACTTCTAGCGCGGCGTATCGTGTTCTACCCCAAAGCAGGAGATCGGCTGGTTCGCGGCCAGCGAGTGGGGTTGATCAAGTTCGGATCGCGAACCGATGTCTTATTCGATGCCGGGGCCCGCGTAAACGTCAAGGTGGGCGATCGCGTCAAAGGCGGAGCCAGCATCGTGGCCTACTTGCCCCAGCAGGCGTCTCTGACAGTCGCGGGCAACGCGTCGGCCGAAAGGGCTCACTGATGGATCCACTTCCCCCGCGGCGCAAGCGCAGGCTGAGCAAGGGGATGTACATCATTCCGTCGCTGTTCACCACAGCCAACATGGCGCTTGGCTATTACGCCATTCTGGAAGTGATGCACGCCACGCTCACCGACTTCTGGCACCTCGACAACGCAGCTATAGCGATCGGCTTCGCGGTATTGTTCGACGGACTGGATGGGCGGATCGCGCGTATGACTGGAACCACCAGTGATTTTGGTCGCGAGCTCGATTCTTTGGCGGACGCAATTACATTCGGCGTTGCGCCCGCGCTCCTGGCATGGACCTGGGGTTTCCACCTGATGCCGCCTGTACTGCTAACCCAAGGACAGTGGCACATCAAGCTGACGCAATTGGGTGCCATCGCAAGCTTTCTCTTCGTGATTGCCGGAGCCAGCCGGTTGGCGCGGTTCAACATAACAAGTAACCCGCAACCTTCGAATCCTGGACGGCCGGGGAAGAAATACTTCGTGGGAATGCCGATTCCTGCTGGTGCAGGCGTGATTGCCGCAGTCGTACACTTCGCGGATGGTGATCCGCTGGTGTCCTCCTACACGGCGCTCGCGTGGTCCGCGATGGTTACCACGGTAGGTTATCTCATGGTGAGCACGTGGCGCTTCTACAGTTTCAAAGACATTGATTTCCGCTCGCGCCATCCGTTCCGTTTGATTGTTCTTTTGGCAGCCTTGTTTGCTTTGATCTTTTTCTTCTCACGCAAGGTGCTATTTGCAATCGCGTTACTTTACATGATCTCCGGAGTTTTCTGGCGGCTGCAGTGGATTTTCCGCCGCCGCTCGGGCCCACCTCCTCCTTCTTACAAGCAGGCTTCGCAAACCTCATGAACGATTTCATCAAACCAAGTCCGGCGTCGACCGGGTTAGCTTCGCGCGGCAAGCTTTACCGTGCCGCGATTGTTGGAGCGGCGTCATTGAAGGGCAAAGAACTCGCCGAATTGCTGAATGAGCGCAACTTCCCGGCGGCCGATATTCGTCTGCTCGACGACGACGAGTCGCTCGGGCAGCTGGAGGCAATGGGCGACGAAATCAGCTTTATACAGCGTGTACGCGCGGAGCAGTTCGAACACGTTGACTTCACCTTCTTTGCTTCCGATCAAGAAAGCACTCGCCGGAGTTGGAGAAATGCCCGCGATGCCGGCAGCGCGATCATCGATTTGTCGGCGGTACTGGAAGATCAGGCGGGAGCAACCGTGCGCTCTCTCTGGATCGAACGAGAGCGAGGCCAGGTGGCGCCGCCGGAGTTGCAGCCGGGACCCTGCGTCACAGCGCACCCGCTTGCCATCTCTCTGGCATTGCTACTGCTGCGCGCGAGGAAGATAGGTGTGATTCGGCGGGCGGTAGCTACCGTGTTCGAGCCTGCTTCGGAGCACGGGCAGCGGGGAATGGATGAACTGCACCAGCAGACTGTGAATCTGCTTTCGTTTCAGCCATTGCCAAAAGAAGTCTTCGATGCCCAGGTGGCGTTCAACCTGGTGGCGCGTTATGGGCAAAAGTCGCATCCCTCGCTCGATTCCGTCGAAACTCGGGTGCTACGTCACTATCGGCTGATTGCCGGCGCCGAGGCTCCCCAGCCTTCTCTAATGCTGCTGCAAGCGCCAATTTTTCACGGGCATGCCCTTGCCCTCTTTTTGGAGACGGAGGCTTCGGTGGATGTGGCTGAGTTATCGCGTGCCTTAGCTGGGGACCACGTGGTGGTCACAGGCAGCGACGAGGACACTCCGAGCAACGTGAGCTCTGCCGGCCAGTCGGATATCCAATTGTGGTTAAAACCTGACCCCCTGCAGCCAAATGGCGTCTGGCTCTGGGCGGCGTCTGACAATCTTCGCATTTCCGCTGTTACCGCCGTGGAATGTGCCGAGAGCATGATGGCGACTCGTCCGACAGGGAAGATTCAATGAAGTGGATGGCCGTCGCGATGCTAACGGTCCTCTGCAACCTGGGATGTGGATATCACACCGCCGGACACGCGGTTCAGATTCCGCAGAACGTCCAGACAATCGCAATTCCGGCGTTCAAGAACGAGACGCTCACGTATCACATCGGGCAGATGCTGACTTCGTCGGTTGTGCGCGAATTCAACACCCGCACCCATTACCGTATCCAGAATGATGCGTCTGATGACCCTGACGCCACGCTGACGGGGACCGTTCTGTCGACGGCAGCCTCTCCACTTACGTATGACACGGCGACGGGCCGCGCTGCAAGCGTGCTGGTGGTCGTCAGCATGCGAGTACAGCTGACGGATCGCCACGGAAAAGTGCTCTACCAGAATCCGGCGTACCTGTTTCGCGAGCAGTATGAGGTTTCCCAGGACCTCTCCAGCTTTTTCGAGGAAGACTCGCCGGCATTCCGGCGGCTCTCGCAGGACTTCGCCCGTACTCTGGTCTCCAACATCCTGGAGGGTTTCTAGAGTGAAGAGGCTCTGTTTATTGGCTGCGTTCCTGATCCTGGTGACTGCAGGGTGTTATACGGGCTCGCGACCGCAGCATGTGGGTGCCGCGGCGAAAGAATTTACCGTGCGGGATTCCGATCATCAGGTAAGCCTGAACCAGTTCCGCGGCCAGGTCGTGATTTTGAATTTCTGGGCGACCTGGTGCCCGCCGTGCATGCAAGAGCTGCCATCGATGATGGACATGCAGAACCAGTTGCGATCGCGTGGGGTGGTGGTGCTTGGTGTCAGTATCGATGTCGATGACGACGCGTATCACCGTTTCCTCAAACAGCGCAGCGTGAATTTTGTGACCGTACGTGATCCCGAGCAGAAAGTCGCGGGGATATACGGCACGTCGGGTTGGCCGGAAAGCTACATCATCGATCGCCAGGGCGTGCTGCGCCGGAAGGTTGTGGGGCCCATCAATTGGGGCTCACCGGAAGTCATGCAGTTCCTGTCCAAACTCTAGCCGTTCACGTTCACGTCACTATGCGAAAAAACTCCCGGATGCTACATTCGGAGTCGATGGGATTCGCCAGGGAGCAGTTCTGATTGCGCGCCTTCGCCCAAGCCGATCGTTTTGTGAGCGAGCTTCAATCGCGCAAAATGCGTCCGTCTTACGTGTTCGTGGGCGATGAGGCTTTCTTCCGTAAGCGTTTTCGTGACGCGATTCTCGAACATCTGGTTCCCGCTGACTTGCGGGATTTCGGGTTCTTCGAATTCGATCTCGCGGAAACGGATTTGGCTGAGGTTCTCGACCGCGCCCGCACGCCTTCGCTGATGGCTCCATTTCAGGTGTTCTTTGTGCGTGGCGTGAAGAGTCTTTTTGGCCGTGGCTCCAATGAGGAGAAGCTGGCCGCGATCGAGGAGTACTGCGAGAATCCCAATCCCGACGCGCTCGTGGTTTTCGTCGCCGACCACATCAGCATTCCCGCGGATGTCCGCAAGATGGAGATGCAGGACAAGGAACGCTACCAGCGCATTCGCGACACACTGGGCCAGTACTGCGGCATCGTGGAACTGGCGCGCGTGGAAGAAGGCGATGCAGTGCGATGGATCACAGACTACTGCACCGGTCGGGGAGTGAAGATTGAGGCCGACGGGGCGCGCGAACTTGTGGACGCGCTCGGTGGCGACATGATGATGATCTCGAACGAACTGGAGAAGCTGATTCTCTACGTTGGCGAGAAGAAACGCGTCACCCTGGGCGACGTTGAGACCATGGTGCTCGCCGCCAAGCAGCGCTCGCTCTACGAACTGACCGATGCCATCTCGAGCAAAGACCGCGTGCGCGCACTAGAAGTGCTCGATGCTATTCTGCTCTCCGGCGAAGGGGAAGAGGCCGCGATCGGACACATTTACATGCTGGCGAAGACCTTCCGCCAGATGCTCGTCATCCTGGAGCGCAACGTGCGCGATCAGCGGATGCTTTGGGCCGCGCTGTGGCAGGGGTTCCGCGTTCCGCCCTTTGCCGCCGACGACATCATCAAGCAGGCACGCCGCTATAAAAACCGGCGGGAACTTACGCGTGCGAT
>DATEHP010000026.1:0-45854 GCA_035279505.1 Candidatus Sulfotelmatobacter sp.
GATCGAATTGAAGGCAGGAAGGAATATCCTTCAGAGATTGCGATCGAGCCTGAACTAGTCGTGCGGGAATCTACGGCAAACGCACCCCGCTCCTGCTAGGATCTACACGATCTTGCGTCTGCCCGGGGACGCAGTCCCTCCTTTCATGTCTGCCGCCACGCACAGAGCACCCGATTCTGCCCGCGCTCTCACCTATGCCGCGTACATCTCGTTTATCCCAATCGGAATCGCTACCGTCGTTCTCGGTCCAATGCTGCCGTCGCTGTCGGCACGCTGGTCATTGAACTACTCACAAGCAGGCGCGTTTTTCCCCGTCCAGTACGTTGCCTCTACTTGCGCCGTTGCATTCTCAGGAATCTTGGCTTCATGGCGTGGATACCGCTTTGCAATAAAGACTGGCCTTCTTCTCACCGCCATGGGGCTGGCCTTTTTGCTTGTCGGTCCAAGATGGTGTGCCACTCTTTGCATTGCAGCCAATGGCGCCGGACTCGGCCTGGCAGTTCCTGCGGCGAACCTGATGGTCGCCGCAGTGAATCCGGGACGCAGAAGCGCCACCTTAAGTCTGCTGAACTTCTTCTGGAGCACGGGAGCGGTAGCCTGTCCCTTCCTGGTGGCCGCGGCCGCCAAGACTCAACACATTCCGCTATTTCTGCTCGGCGTCTCCGGTTTCTCTATTTCTGTTGTGATCGGGATTGCGTTAACCGGCGGCCGGATCGTCGAACCGGCTGCGACATTAGACAAACGGCCAGTCCTGTCCCTGATTCGTGCGCGTATCCATCTGTTTTCCATTCTCGCACTGCTTTTTTTTCTCTACGTCGGGGTGGAAAACGCATTTGGCCAGTGGCTGGCGTCCTTTGGGAAGAGTCTTGGAACCTTGACACTGGCTACATCTTTGGTGATCCCTTCCTTTTTTTATGCTTCGCTCACGGTCGGCAGAATGCTGGCACCCGTTCTGCTCCGGATCACTGACGAAATCCGACTGGTCCAGTCAGGCCTGCTTTTGGCTTGCGTCGGAATGGCAGGACTGATCTCTTCCCATGAATTGCCCGGGGTGGCTGCCAGCGCATCCGCCGGGGGGTTGGGTCTCTCATGCGTCTATCCCATTACAATTTCGCTCCTGTCCCGTGAGTTTGATTCCCCGCGGATCGGATCGCTTATGTTCGTTTTGTCCAACATCGGGGGCGGCCTTTTACCATGGATTGTCGGTGTTTCGTCCACAAGGTTTGGAACCTTGAAGGCTGGCTTCTATGTGCCGCTGCTGGGATGCGCGGTGATGTACGTTCTTTATCTGCGAAATTGGACTCTCTCAGACCCGGCCACTGATCATTCGGCCGGCTAGGCGAGTAATTCGTAGCACCCGGTATAGTGGAAACAAAAGTTTTGGGAGTGGCAGCACCGCCCATTCGCCGGGCCCTGGAGTAAATACAAATCGGCTAACAAATCGGATACGGTCGATGCGCCGTTCTCGCAATCGCAGCATCAGCCGAAAGTAGGCGAGCGACTCAACATCGTATGTCTTACCTGTTGAAATATATGCTTCGATCTCTTCCGCCAATGTTTCAGCGGCTGAATCCTCCGGAAGATTTTCCGCGGCCAGTGCCGGATAAGCAGAGCCTAGCAGTTTTTCTGCAAGCAGTAGCGTAACGCGGAGAATCCGCACCACACCCAGGTGCAGCGCGTGTTCAGCGATCCTTTTCCAGTTGAGCGGCAGCCTGCTGATCCGCGCCAGGTCGCATATCCAAATCATCCGTCCCCATACGTGCTTCGCCGCGTGCAAACCCAGTACTACGAAGAGGTCCTCCGGTGACAGCGACTTTGTGTCTACACCCATAACTCTCGCCGTCTGCGCACGGCGGAATAATCCTTCAAGATCAACATCTACCGCATAAAAATGTGGCTCAATCGCCCATTGAACCTCTAGCAAATTCCTTCCTGCTGCACTGTCGAATGCGCACTCGTACCCAGACTTTATGTATGCCGATTCTTCGTCTTCCGAAAAATTCAAATTCGGCACGTAGCCGATTTGCCCCATCGCTTCCTGGATGCGCTTCAGATCTGTCGGGTGAATCAGGAGATCGATATCGCCGGCTTGGCGCAACGCGATGTCGCCGTAGATCGCCTCCGCCAAAGCCAGGCCCTTGTAAGGAATGAAATCGATACCCGCTTGTGACAAGTTGTCAACAATACGAACAAATTCAGTGGATAGCAGGAGCGCTTTGTGAAGATTTGCCTGGTAACTTTGTTTCAGAGTGATGAGCGCATGCGCAGGAATCTGGTCCGCGAAACTCAATAGCGACTGCGCAAGAATCGGTTGGACCCCGTGATGTTCCGCGAGACTAAGGAGAGAGTCCCAGCAAACTTGAGAACTTAACAGCTTACGAATTCGAGCGGCATTCTGTGTAGGAGGGACTTCGGCACACGCAGCCCGCAACAAAGACCACTCGGTTTCAAGCGGCGCAGAAATTCCTGGCATATTTCTGGTCGGAACTAAGCCGCTGAAAACTGTTCATGCAATTGCACCGGTAGGTTGAGCCGAGTTGACCGGCACTGTGCGAATCTGCACCAGATCGCGTGCTGCCTGTTTCTTCGCCAGCATATTCGCCGAAGGAACTCCGGTGCGAGCAAAGGACTTTTCGCAGTCCTGCGATGACGGCCCGCGCATATTTCCCTCCATAAATGCCAGCCCCGGGCACCGTGTGCAACTTCCGACGTGTGAGCAAGAGGTACAGGTCGTCAGATCTTTCAGGCGGATCGACCGCACTTCGTTCATTCGCTTCGAATACCGCCAAATGTCGAGAAACCGCTCTTTCCGCACGTTTCCAGTAGGAAGCGGAAACTGCACGCACGGGAACACATCGCCATATGGCGATACATAACACGCCGTATGCCCCGCGCTGCACGGTAATGCGGAGAGTGCATTTTCATCCGCAGGTGCGGCGATCGTACAAAACTCCTCCACATCCCCGACCAGCGCTTGATCACGAAAGACCTGACGCAGTGCTGTCTGATCCACCCCCAAGTTCAACACCGAGCGATCACCATCCATCATGGGGGTAATCGTCGGGTCCAAGGTGCACTCGACTCCTAGTTCCTCTGCCAGTGCCCTTACGCCTTGGTAATCCTGCAGATTCTGCACCATCAGCACGTTCGCAAAGATCACCCGCAGCCCTTGCGATTTCAGGAACCGCGCGGCGTCCAACGATCTCTGCAATGACCCGGGTACCAGGGTGATCGCATCATGCACCTCTGGATGATGGGAATAGATGCTGATTTGGATGGACTCCACACCAATATCTCGGATCCGTGCTGCCTCACGCTCGCGAATCATGATTGCATTTGTCTTGAGCTTCACGCAGAACTTGCACTCGAAACGCGCGTATTCGAGAATCTCGAAGAAGTCTTTGCGAAGAAAAATCTCGCCGCCGCTCAGCGTCAGGATAAAGACTCCGGCATGCGCCATCTCGTCCAACAAATGTTTGATCTCAGCCGCCGTCATCTCGCCATGATCTTCATGGTCGAGATAACAATGAACACACCGTTCATTGCAGCGATAGGTCAGATCGAGTTGCACGCTGAGCGGGATATTCCGTGCCAGCGCCTTCTCAGTCATCTGTTGAAGTAATCCGCTCATTTCGAATCGCCGCTGACGATGGGCTGTTCGGATATCTTCAGAATCCCGTGGCTTGCAAGGTCCCGCGCCAAAGTCTCGGCGTCTCGCAGTGCTTCGTCGGGCTCAATCTCAAACTCGGTGCAGATCCTCTGCTGAACGATTTGTTCGAGCGGAGTTGCCCCATCCGCCGCTTGCCATAGAATGGTCGCGGTTTTGTTCAGGGTAAACAGCGTCGAGTCTCGCCCCGACATGATCATCATTTCGCCGTCGAGACTTCTTGCCGCCACGCGCGGGTTGCGGGCTACATAGAGGCTATTCATCGAATTAACTCCCAAACCCGTGCATCGGGGAAGAAGGTCAGCCGTGAAACTGGCACGCGGCTGACAAACTCGAATGCGGAGTGAAAGGTCGCTTGCACCAGTTCTTCATCCTCCGCGAAAAAAAGGAGATTCGCAAGCAGAGCGCGCGCAGCTTCACTGGCCGGCACCGGATCAATCCGATTTTCGCTGCCTTTGCCCAACAAATAGAGGGCGGCGATGGGAGCCGAAACATTCTCCCCGACTTTCGCCAGCTCTCCGGTGAAGGGCGTGCCAAATGCAACGTACTCCTTCTCACACTTTCGCACGTAAGAGATCTCGTCCGTAAGAAGCGTAACGTCCGAAGGCGCCAGCCGCGATATGGTCGTCTTGCCCGCCTCCGATACTCCAGCAAATAAGAACGCTTTGCCGTTGCGGATCGCGCTGGCCGAATGCAGCAGGAACCCTCCCTGTTTGGCCAGCACCAGCGTGTGCACAATGCGCAGCACTGCGTCGATCGAATACGGATTCGCCGTCTGCCGAATCCATCCACGCCGCTTGGAGGGTTCCCATTCGGCCTGAAAGTCCCCCCGCGTTAAACTCCACCGCTCTCCCCGTCGTGCTACGCGCACGTCGACATCCTGGTCAGCATTGCCAGCAGACTCTAGTTGAATATCAAACTCTACTTCGGCGTCCGCCGTTGAACCGACATATCCGGTGTAACGATCGTGGAGTGTATTGAGGAAGCCACGATCCGATGTATTCACGCGCACGGGCATGCCACCGATTTCAACCGTCAGGCTATGCTGCGCGACTTCTGTATTGAGGTGTGGCACGAGACGGCTCGAATCTAGACGGTCCTGCTTGATGCCCGGCTCAGGCCGTGCACTCCGACTATCACACGGGTGGCGGTTTCCGAGCGGCGAAGCAATGTGGCGAGTGCTCGTTCTGAAGGCCGCAGATTTTTCTTCGGCTCAAAACACCTTCCGTTTCGCACGATAAACGAAACCTTCCCCAGGATCTCACCAGGCCTAATCGGAGCATCCGCCGTTGACATCGCATCCCCACGTGTTCGCACCTGCGCCTTCTCCAGTTCGCCGTTTTTTTGGACCACGCGGTGTGCAACGAAACGATACGCGTTACTGAAAAGGACGATGTCTCCGAGTGCCACGTTAGAGCAGGTCGTGGGCTCCACAACGAGTGCGTCTCCGGGCCATATGGCCGGCAACATGCTTCCGCCGACCGCGGTCAGAACCAATCTGCCCGATCGCCGAAGTACATCTTCGGCGAGCTGGCATGCGACGGCATGCGACCCCGCACCTGATTGTGGCAACGAACTCACGATGCCTTAGTGTTCCCCCCCGAGCAACTCAGTTGTGTGGAACTAATCTTCCCGCATGAAAGAGCCGTGGTCACAAACACCTGTTCGTAGCGAAACGACGGCTTTTCATACGGCTTCTTCGATGTAGCCGCAAGCGTTGGTTCAGACGTATCGTTTATATCCATAAATGTAGGATCCCATTGAATTTGTTACTGGAGTGCTGACTGTGAGGCCTGCACCGCACATCCACCGGTGCCAGTCGATCCGCACACCTGATTGCTCTGAGTGGAAAAGTAAACTTGAGAAGCGCCTCCAAGAGTGCCTGATCCGACGATATTGTCGATGATAATCCCGCCCGTGCCTCCGGCCGCAGCAAGGCTCGCTGTTGCAGGCAGTCCCGTGTTTCGCCACACCACTGTGTTGTCGTTTGTTGTGCGGTTGACGATAGTCTGCCAAACGGGATGCGCGCCCCCCTTCGATGTCCCCCCCGCCGCAGTCACTTGCACGTTTCCGTTCGAATCGATAATTGCGGAGTTGGCAGGGTAAGCATGGGCAGCCAGCCAGGCGCCATGAAAGGCCAATTGTGGCCCCTGGTTCACCCACCTCAACGTCCCGGCATCGGTCGTGGACCCACCGACCGTCGTGTTCCAGGCCGGCGGACCTAGCGCCGCCGTTCTCGACGTTCCCAGAGCTCTGACAGTTTGAATCTGGAAGTGCGTGTCCAGCACCTGTTGCCCAACCGTGTAAGCATGCGAGGGAAGCCAGGGAGCGTTGACGAAGTTCATCGCGCATCCACCCGACGCGCACGAGTTGCCTAGACCGCTCGCCTGCACCCCGGCGAAAATCCACTCTGTCGTGATACCACTAATATTCGGATTTGCGAAATCGGTCACTGGTGAGCACCCGGTGGTAGCGCCCGTCAGCACTGGTCCGGCGACCGCTGCACCCATAGTCCCCGCATTGATGGGGATCCGATACAGAGTTGGGGCGCCGCCGGTGTTTCCGCACACGTACAGGTTCCCCGTCGCGTTTGCCGATGCCACGTAAGTGCTGTCAAATCCCGCCTCGAACATCGGGCTCGGGGTCGATGGAAGGGCAACACTGGAACCCACCTGCACCTTGGCTCCTGTCGTCCCTGCTGCGAAGTTGGTTGCGAACACATAGACCGCGCTGCAAGGCGTCAATCCCGGGCAGGCGGTGGTTCCGTCGCTCGATGAAAAGACATAGACCTTGCCCGCAGTGGAGTCCACGATTGGCCCAGTGATCAGGCCCGTTCCGAAATCCACCTGTCCGGACTTGGTCACCACAGGCGGCGAGGCGTTTGTCACTCGGTACAAAAACCCACTTGCATCGCCGACAAAAACACTATCCGACGCAGAATCGTGAACTGGACTCGAGAGAAACGTAGTGTTATTCACCTGAACCGGAAATCCGCCGGTCGTCACCCGCGTCGGCGTGCCGTTAAACACTCCTGTAATCTTGTTCAGCCACCCCAGCGCTCCACCCACCCAGATTGTGTCGTGAGAGTAGTCGGGAAAAACGGATGATGTCGTGTCATCAATGGCCACACCGCCGCTGGTTCTTAACTGAATCGTCGTCATGCATGGGGCGGTGCAACTCCGGTACGCCGCATTGGAAACCGAGACCGGTGTCACTGGAGAGCTTACCGTTCCACCGGCCGTCCATTTCAGCAACACCAAATTCCCGAGTGCGCCGTTGGTCTGCACGAAAGCGACCTGCGAACCGTTGCCTGAAATCGTGGGCGACGTCAATACCCGCCCACCCGTGTTAAACGCCCAATAAACCGTAGGCACAATTCCGCCGCATCCAGAGTAGAGGTTGTCAAACGCAACGATGTTCGCTTGCCCGGATGCACCCAGCAGTCCCGTGCTGAACACAACAAAGTCCGGCTGTACGCCAACAATCCCGGCACAATTTGCAGAGTTGACCCGGAATGTGAATTTCGCGGGGAACACTCCCGCGCCCGCGTTGGCGCCGTTCCCCAGATTCTGCGACCAATCCCCCTGTGATGCTCCCGCGCTCGCGAACAAGCCGTTACCACTCAATCCCGCATCGCCGCGGTTCAGAGTCCGGACGAAATGTTCCCGGTTCCACTGCTGCCAGTAACGCGGATCGTACATTACCGCTGCAGCCTGTGCGTCTGTCGTAGGCTGGGAAAAGATGACGTGCCGGTGGCTCCAGTCCGTGGGTTGACCTTCGTGCCTAGGGCTGGCTGCTTGTCCCGTAAAAATCCATCCCACCACCAGCAGCGTTAAAAATCCTGCCCAATACCCGAGCGATCGCGTGCCCATCCCTCTCATTATTGTTTTGACTCCATGGCTCGCCCAGTCATGGCTCGCGAGACCTAAGGTTCTGCGGGCTGCACTGCAATGGTTTCCCGTCGCTATATCCGTCCTGTGTCTAGAGTGAGTTACGCCCCAAGCCGCAAGCTCTACCACTGTGCCTTTCCGGGGCAGCTCGGTTGAACTGGTGGAAATTGGACGTAAGTCTCCGCCAGTTGGCTGGTTTGGCCGAAATTCTACTCTTTCTTCCCGCCAGCAAGCAAACGGGTTTTGCGATGTTCCCAACCGTAATTCTGAGGCCGCGATTTTATAAGTAGACCTTACAATAGTCGGAATCCTCCCAATTGTGACATCATCAAAGAACGACCATCGCATCGGATGCTTTTGTGGAGGTTAGGACAAAGAATTGAGCGGATACGATACCACGGAAACTATGGATCAAGCAGTGCGCACGGGTGAAGTCAGGACTGTCCTGACAAAGGAAGAGATTCAGCATTTAGCCGTCGAGGGTGGCCAGGCAGAGACCCTCATGAACGTCGTCGCGCTAATTGCAAAGAGGTTTCGGACCGATGTTTGCTCGGCCTATCTGCTCGAGCCGGATCGCGCCAATCTCGTTTTGGCGGCAACCGTCGGGCTGCGGCGCGAATGTATTGGAAATCTGCGGATGGCAGTCAATGAGGGATTGACCGGACTTGTCGCCGAGCAAGTGCAAGCGGTCGCCGTCAGCCAGGTTAAGAATCACCCCCGCTTCAAATATTTCCGTGATTCAGGGGAAGACGCTTATCAGTCTTTTCTCGGTGTCCCCCTGATCGATCGGGGAATTCTCCAGGGCGTTCTCGTTGTCCAGACCATCGAAGCTAGGACATTCAGCACCGATGAGATTCGAATGCTGGCCGAAGCGGCCTCTCAGGTCGCGCCCATCGTCAGCGAAGCTCGTACGCTGGATCGCTTCATTGCTCCGTTGCAGGAACGCTTGTGGACGCTCGCGCGTAATATGTGGTGGAGCTGGGATCACAACTCAGCAAGTCTCTTTCTCGACCTGGATCCTGCCCGTTGGAGTGAGCTCAACCATAATCCAATTGCCCTGCTGAGCGAGATGCCGCTGGCGAAACTTGAAACGCGCGCCACGGAACTCATGCTGCACAGTCGTGTGAATTACGCCTATCGTCGCCTGCTTGAATACCTCGAGGCTGACCGCACATGGGGAACCCGTCATGCAGGGGTCCTGCGGCCTCACCCGGTCGCGTATTTCTCTGCCGAGTTTGGATTACACGAATCGTTGCCCATTTATTCCGGAGGCCTCGGCGTACTCGCCGGGGATCACATCAAGAGTTCCTCCGACCTCGATATTCCGCTGGTTGGAATTGGTTTGTTCTATCCCCAAGGATATTTCCGCCAGCATCTCGATCTCAGCGGCTGGCAGCGCGAGGAATATCTCGAAACGGACGTCAACCAGCTACCTATGGAGGCCGCAATAGGAAAGGACGGCCGCCCAGTGGTTGTCTCCATCGAGACACGAAGCGGCAGCCTGCAGGCCAAAGTCTGGCGGGTAAAAGTCGGCCGCCGCGATCTGTACCTGCTCGACTCCGATGTCGAAGGCAACGCTCCGGAAGACCGCGAGCTTACCTCACGCCTTTACGGCGGCGATCTTCGCATTCGCATCCGCCAGGAGTTATTGCTCGGAGTGGGCGGACTACGCGCCCTCAAGGCCCTCGGAATTTCTCCCGGCGTCTTTCACCTGAATGAAGGCCATAGCGCCTTCGCCGTGCTGGAAGCGATTCGTATGCGCATGGAAGACGAAGGGATCGGCTTCGATGCCGCCGTCCCGCGGATTTCCCGCGAAGTCGTGTTTACCACCCACACGCCCGTTCCCGCCGGACACGACCGTTTCGATGCCCGCCTGGTCGAAGAACACATCGGCCCCCTACGCGAAGCCATTGGGCTTTCTCAAGAGAGCCTGATGGGCCTTGGCCGCGAGAATCCCTCAAACTCCGACGAACTTTTCTGCATGACAGTCTTGGCTCTCCGTCTTTCACGCCGTGCCAATGCCGTTTCTGCGCTGCATGGCGAAGTCTCGCGCGCAATGTGGACCGGACTCTTCCGAGGCAAGCCGGAAGATGAGATTCCAATCGGGCACATCACCAACGGTGTCCACGTTCCTTCCTGGCTCGCGCCGCAGATGTTCCGTCTCTACGATCGTCACCTCGGTACCGACTGGCACCAACGAGGCAGCGAAGCCAAGATCTGGCTCGGGATCGAAAACGTTGACGATGGCGAACTGTGGGAGACTCACCTGAACTTGAAGTCCCAACTGATCGAATTCGTTCGCAAGCGTGCCGTGGAACAGGCAGAGCGCCGCGGAGAATCGCGCGAAGTATTGCAGCGCCTTGAACGCGTGCTGAGTCCTGATGCTCTAACCATCGGATTTGCACGCCGTTTTGCAACCTACAAGAGGGCAAATCTAATATTGACTGACATCGAGCGCCTTGCCGCTATGGTCAATGATCCCAACCGTCCCGTTCAGTTTGTATTCGCAGGCAAGGCCCATCCGCTCGACGAGCCGGGTAAGGGCGTATTGCAGCAAATCGCTGATCTGATGCGCGATCCCAAATTCCGTGACAGGTTCGTTTTTGTCGAGGACTATGACATCGACGTCGGCCGGCACTTCGTGCAGGGCGTCGACGTGTGGCTCAACAATCCCCGCCGTCCGCTCGAAGCGTCAGGCACCAGCGGTCAGAAGGTGGTCCTGAACGGCGGGCTGAATCTGTCCGTTCTCGATGGCTGGTGGGCCGAGGCATACGACGGCGTAAACGGCTTTGCCATCGGCACTGGAAAGACTCACTCCAACATGAACGTGCACGACAGCCGCGACGGCGAAGATCTTATGCGTACCCTCCGCGATGAAGTAATCCCTCTTTACTACCAGCGCGACCGCGACGGCCTTCCTCGGGGCTGGATCAAGCGCATGAAGCGCACCATTCGCACCTTGGGCTGGCGCTTCAACGCCGACCGCATGGTGATGGATTACTCGCTCAAGTGCTATGTTCCCGCGGCCGGCGGGACATCTAGCGATATGAGGGCGAATCCTTAGTCAGCGAGGGTTTACTCACATTCGACTCAAAAAATCCTGCTCTTCTCATGAAACGAAAAGCTCGGTTGCTGCACTACTCCAATGAGCAGTAGAAGTCACTTCGTGTGGCACCTGCTGCTCATTCACGAAATCCCCGACATGGAAGGCCTTTGGCAACCGGGGGGAAGCTTGGGCACTTCAGATCGCCGGAACCGAACGGGGAAGCGGTTCCGGCGATCTTCGGGGTTTTTTCCGCCAAATCCTCACGTTTAGAACTTCCACAAAAGCACGCCCATACCGATTTACTTCTCAAAACAGTGTATTGATCATGCGAGTCGTTAAGACCTGGCGGAGATGCAAATTCTGCGTATCTCTGAGGAAACCGCGTGATGCCTGCGAGGGATGTTGGCGAGGAGGACTATCGGAAGATATTCCAGACAATGAAAAGAATCGTCGGACTGGTTTGCCGGGCCAATTCAGTGAGGACGAGAACGCCGTCATACGCCATGCCAACTACGGTGGTTTCCCCGTTCCAGTTCGGTAGGGAACCGCGTGTCCCCCACCCGGTTTGATGGGGGACGCGGTTTTTCGCGGACCAGATTCGCTTGAGCGAATGCGCCAGGGCAGTCATTGTGCACGCTCCATGACGCCGGAATCTGCCACGAGCCCGATTTCACGGCGGGCGCGCTTCCACCGCAATCGCGCTGTGTCGATGCTGATTCCGAGAAAGGCCGCGATCTCAGTCAGGGTGTGTCCCTGAATCTCTTTCAACAGAAATACTTCACGATGAGCCTTGGGCAGCTCAAGTGCCCTGAGAATCATGCACTGGAAAGCCCCTGGACGCCGCAACCCTGAAACAGGTTTCCTCGCGCGTGACGAACACGCGTGAGTCACTGATCGTTCTCGAACTGAAGTGCCGAGTCTCATCGCCTTCTTTGACAATAGTGTCGTTTCCGGCCATTTCGTTACACGCGCCCCTATCTACTCCCCGCGTTTTGTTCGAAGTGTTAAACTAGCAGCCACTCCACCATCCGCGAGGCCCGTTTCCTTGCAGCTCCAGTCCTTTGACGAATCTTATGTAGAGCGTCTTCAGGCAGGAGACTTTCGAACGCAGGAGCACTTCGTCGCCTATTTCAGTGAATTGATCCAGCTGAAATTGCGCTCCCGCCTTCATTCGCCGCAAGCAATTGAAGACGTCCGACAGGAAACCTTTACTCGCGTGTTCGCTGCGCTACGGGGCGGAAAAATCCGTCAGCCCGAACGCCTCGGCGCTTTCGTCAACTCCATGTGCAACAACGTCTTACTCGAACACTATCGCGCATCTTCGCGCGACAGTTCGTTGGACGACGAGGAGCAGCAGGACTTTCCTGCTACGAATGTGGACGTTCTTGGCGCCGTTTCTGCCAAACAAATGGGAGAAAAGATTCGCGAAATCCTGGAGGAGATGCCCGAGCGTGATCGAAGGCTGTTGCGGGAGATCTTCCTGGAGGAACGTGACAAAGATGACGTGTGCAAAGACTTTGGCGTCGATCGTGAGTACCTTCGGGTGTTGCTACACCGGGCAAAACAATCCTTTAAGTCCTTGTATCTGAAGCATGTTGCGGCTCGACCGCCGGGCGCTGTGGCCGTCGAAAAACGCTGAAACGATTTTGTGCCGCAAAACACTATTTGTTATGAGGGGAATCGACATGGACCATGACGAAGCGGTCCGACAAAACGCCACGGAGAGGTACCTGCTGGATGAGCTCGATCCTAAACTCCGGGATCAGTTCGAGGAACACCTCTTTGACTGCCATGATTGCGCGTTCGACCTGCGCGCCGGCGCCATGTTCGTTGAACAGACGAAAGTGATTCTGGCGGAGCCTCCCGCAGTTGCGGTGGCCCGTGTTCCGGTTGCAGAAACCGCCAAGTCAGGCTGGTTTGCCTGGCTGCGTCCGGCCTTTGCTATTCCGGTGTTGGCCTTGCTGCTGGCCGTGATCGGGTACCAGAACTTCGTTACGTATCCGAGCTTGGTCGCCACCGCGAATCAGCCTCAGGTCGGCCCCTGGGCTTCCGTGAATGTCAGCACTCGCAGCACATCTGCGATCTCCATGAAGGTGCACAAGGGGGAAGGCTTCGGAATCCTCGTGAATCTTCCTCCAGAAGATGGATTCGCTTCCTACACCTCCGACCTGTATAATCCTGCGGGAAAGAAAGAGTGGTCGAGGCAGATTGCAACCGCCTCCCCTGAAGACACCCGGCAGATTTACATCCCGGGTCATAATCTTGAAACCGGAAACTACACTCTCGTCGTAAATGGCATAACCCCGGGGGGCGAGAGCAAAGAAATCAGCCGTCATCCGATTGACGTGCAAATTCAAAATTAAGGGCTTGACTTAGATCGATCTGAAGTCGCGGTTCGATCGATCTGAATCGCGGGTTCGTTTTGAAGGGGCGCGGCTTCAGGCGCGCTGCCCGGGCCAAAAGGCGGGGGCTTTAGCCCCTGATCGAAACGCCGCAGAAACAGATCATTGCAAGCCCTGATCGAGTGAAACCCATGAAAGACAATCTCAACTCCCACTATTTCCATGCGGAAGCTCACGCGCTCACAGCCAAGCTGAACCTGCCGTTTGAAGCGCAGCTTCGGAAACAGGCCTTCGTGAAGTTGGAGGGCGATAGCCAGAAGGTGCTCCTCGAAGGAGACGAGCTAAAGAAGCTCAAAGACAAAAAGACGCCGGACAACTATTTCTCCGAACACCCGAGGCCCTACCGCTTCGAAGGGCTCTTTTCCTATTCCGCCGCCCACACCCAGGTCTCTGGCCACAGGAGCAATAAGACTGCCGGCGCGTTCGTCACGCTGGCAACTTCCGTGGTGGAGAATTTGAACGTGATGAATGTCGTCACGGCGGACAAGGTTGTCGCTCAGATTTCCACGACACATCTACCCGACCAGTATTCGCCCAAAGTCACGTTTCTTGGCACCCATTTCGAAAACCTCAGAATTGCCCACCACAAAGCCACACCTGCCTTGAACCTTAATTTTGTCGGGGATCCACAGAATAGAGAAAAAGCAAAAGCAAAAGACAATAATTATCTAACCACTCTGACGGAGTCCATCAAAAGGAACTACGATGCATTCCTATCAAAAATTGAGGGCAAACATGTCGAGCGTCTGCAAGCCGACGACAGTTGGCCGTCCGCGCAGTATCATAGGTGTTCTGATTTCGACTACGAGGCGATTCTGGCCGAAGCTGCGGCCAAAGACAAAGAAGCCAAGGCACCAGTCAGCAATGGCGCCAAGTGGAAGGGCGTGACATGTTCGTTGGTCGAACACGTCGATATCGAAGACATCGTAGTCCCGGTGAAGCTCGGGGATCCGAAACAGAAAGACCCGGAACCGATCGTGATCCATCCGCCAGCGCACTGCCTGGGCCACGTGATTCATGTGAAGGATTTTGGAACGATCTTCCTCGCGGAGCTGAAAGTGAATCACAATTCCTTCCACTTGACCATGATCCGCCTGGAATTAGGCTGCATCGCCGACGGCAGCGCTTCGATCGCGAGCTGCAATGTGAACGGAAAGGGTGGCAAGGGCGGCGGCACGACGCCATAGCGTTTTGGGGCAGGCGCCGCTCAGTTTGCGCCCTCGCTTTTGGTCTCTTCATCCTCTCAGGATGCGCTCGTCGACGAGACCCCCAAGCTGCCCTGGATCACGCCAACCAAACCTTTAGACGAGGCGATGTTGCTACGGCTGAGAAGGAAGCGCAGGCGGGGTACGAGCGATTCCACGACCGTGGGCCAGAATGGACTTGGAAGTTCCGGCTCCTGCAGGCTGATGCACTCGCATGGAGAGGAATGAACGACCGCGTCTTGGAATTGCTTTCCTCCGAGACTACGCGTCCGCCTTCTGAAGAATTGAATCTTCGAAAGGAGAGGCTTGAGGGGTTGGCCTATGCCGATCTGCACCGCTTTGCCGAAGCAGAGAAAACATTGGAAGCGGCGGACCAGGTGTGCGACGTTTCTTCGTATGTCATCTGTGTTGAAATTGCGCTCGCGCGTGGAGAACTGGAGATGGAGCGAGGGCGCTTTGATCAGGCACAACTCGCCTTCGAAGGGGCTTTGAGGCTCGCACGCCTGCGAAAAGATGTCTACAGCGAAGCGAATACACTACTGAGCCTGACTTGGGCAGCATTGCAGCGGGAGCATTTTGACGAGGCGCAGGATTGGTCCAATGCCGCATACAGACTGGCCGGCACCATCAATGCCGAGAATGTAGCCCAAACTGCGTTGGGAAACCAAGGCTGGGCCTACTACAAGCTTGGAGAGTCCGAAAGGGCACTTAGCTTACTGGTTGACGCCGCGAGTCGAGCCCATCGGCTCGGCGCCACAACGGATGAAGTCGCGTGGGTGACTAACGCTGGTTATGTTTATCTCGACGCAGACGACTACGATAAAGCACAGCGGGCCTACCATCATGCACTCGACCTTGCGAACCAAATCAACAGCAAGAGCGACGTTATCAACGCCCTGACGTCTCTCGCTCTCGTTTCCGAGCGCTCCGGCAAACTCGACCAAGCCAGGGATTACGCCGACCAGACGATCGCCCTGGTTCCTAAAGACGGCAACCGCCTGGACGTTCTCTACCCCATGCTCGTCAAGGGCCACGTCGCCGCCCGCATGCACGACACAGAGCAGGCAGAAAAGATCTATCGCGAGATTGAGAACGACCCCAAGAGCCAGATCTTTCTAAAATGGGAAGCCGAGCACTCCCTCGCCCAACTCTATGAAGACGAAAATAAATCAGACGCAGCGGACCGCGAATATCGTGCCGCGCTGAGTACGTTCGAGACCGCCCGTTCTTCGTTGAAGCACGAGGAATCTTCGCTGCCATTTCCCGCGAACGCTTCCCGTATTTACGACGACTACATCCACTTCCTGGCGAGCCAAGGCAAGACCGCGGAGGCCCTGCAAGTAGCCGAATACAGTCGTGGTCGAACTTTGGCCGAAGGCTTGGGCCTCTTGAAGAAGGGGACCACGTTCAAGCCGGACCCGCTGAATCCACCCGACATAGCCCGCCGCGCAGGCGGCAATATTCTTTTCTACTGGCTGGGCGAGAAACAATCTTATCTGTGGGCCATCACTCAGAAGAAAATGGCCATTTTTACGCTCCCGCCGAAATCAGAAGTTGAACCAGCGGTGCAGCGCTATCGAAAAGCGCTTGCCGACCAGCAGGAATTCCTGCCCGCTACTGACGACGATGGCCGCAATCTCTACCGCACGCTCGTTGCACCCGCACAGGCGCTGCTCGGAAAAAACACGAAGATCTTCATCGTTCCCGATGGCAGCCTGAACACCCTCAACTTCGAGACCTTACTCGTTCCCGAACCTACACCGCACTATTGGATCGAAGACGTCACGATTGCCGATGCAAATTCGCTGCGTCTGGTGACGGCCTCGCGAACGGCCGACCGGCGTACCCGCAGTCTGCTTTTGTTAGGGAATGCTATTGCTCGAAACGCAGACTACCCCGAACTCCGGAAAGCAGCCGCGGAGATGGAAAGCATCGAGAAAAACTTCTCACCACCCCAACAGAAGGTTTTCGCACGCGATCATGCCACTCCCGCCGCATATCTAGCCAGCAAGCCGGAGCAGTATTCCTACATCCATTTTGTTGCGCACGGCACGGCCAGCCGCATGAGCCCGCTCGATTCAGCCATCGTCCTGTCACGCTCGAGTGCGCAAGACGAGTCCTTCAAGCTCTACGCTCGCGACATTATTCATCATCCCCTGCACGCTCAGTTGGTCACGATCTCCACCTGTTACGGCGCCGGCTCACGCGCCTATTCCGGCGAAGGTCTGGTCGGCCTTTCGTGGGCATTTCTTCGCGCCGGAGCTCACAACGTCATAGGAGCTTTGTGGGAGGTCAGCGATGTCTCCACTCCCCAGCTCATGGACGAACTCTACGGAGAACTCGCAAAGGGAAAAGCTCCCGATACCGCTCTCCGCAATGCAAAGCTCAAGCTGCTTCGATCCAGTAATGCATTCCGTAAGCCGTTCTACTGGGCCCCCTTCCAGCTCTACACCGGTTCCTGAGCTCGCCCGCTGCGACAGATTCCGCCAGAAGAACCTCTGAAGCAGTCTGGGAGCGTGGACCGGCGGCAATACCCGGCCCCTGGGCTAACTTCCAGTATCCAATTTTCGGGCAGTCCAATCGCACCACACCTGACATGTCGTTCGATGCGGAACTCTGCTTCGGGCGCATGCGTCTTCAGGAATAAAGCGCTTGAAACCGGTTATTTCTCCGAGCCGATCACAATCTTTCCAGACCATGGATCGGCGCCTTGCGCGGAGGCATCCGATTCTGACGGGACAACCGGAGGCGTCGCCTCGACTTGCTTCACCTCCGCCTGCGCCGCATCTTTAAACGGCGGTGCGACGGGCCTCGGGTCTATGGGTAGCAGGTGAGAATTTTGAGCTGCCCATTTCGCCGCAAGTCCGTTTAATGGGCTCTTCGTGTTGTACTCCTGATATGTAATCATCCGGCCAATCCGGATGATCAAATCATCGAGTCCTTCGGATGCAGCCCAGAAATCGCCGATGCAGACCATAGAATCATCAAAGTTGGGGTGAAAAACAGGTGTAAGCATTCGGCATTGCGGAGCGCGCTTGGGGTAGCCGAGAGACAAGTTTACCTCGAGCACGTGAGTCTCCCGCTCTAGAATCTCTCCCGATCCGGAAACATAGAGCCCGCGCAAGTTGTAACTAAACCTGTAAATCTCCGGGGGGATCCCGGCTTTCCCCGTAATCTGAATTAAAGGCCAGTCACGTAGTAATGCCTGGAGCGTTTCTTCATCAAGCATCAGACGGCGTGTTCGCGGAGACGGCATAACGTTCCTTCGTGACGCCTAGCTGAGAACTCCGGTTTTCTTCCAGCGGGCAATACTATTGATGTGATATTGGATATAGACCGTACTGAAAAAAAACGTCATCACCCCGCTCATGGTCAGGCCAATGTTCTCAGTGGAGGTGTAATACTCCTCCATGGCGGCCTTGATGCTGAAGACGCCAAACAAATAGACGATCGCTCCGCCCATAATAAAGAGCCCACCGAGGGCAGCGGCGTCGCGGTATAGGATCATCGTTAGTATGCCGGCGACCATTCCGGCAGGATACATAGCAACCAGGACCAGGGGCTTGTTATCACCCGATAGCTTCCGCGCCCAGTTCCCTTGCACCAAAGCCCAGATCAAATTAAAGAGCTGGCGCGTGAGAATGCCGAGAATCAGCACGATGGACCAATGCAAATTCGGCGGCAGCGACACCAACTGAGGTTGCACCGCGGCGGCGGCCGTAGCTCCTCCAGTGTGTATGACGGTTACTGGAATGTTCCCCAATACCTGGGACAAGGGGACCCAATCCGTCATGCCTTCACTCTGAGCTATGTCGTCAACCATTAAGTTGCCGGACTGAACGTACTGCTGCAGGTCGGAAAGACTGTAGGGACCGAAACGTTGATCGTTGCGCTTGACGAAGTATTCCATAACGCTCCCTCTCGTTTACGATTCGAACGGCACTCCCCAGTTGTCACGATCGATCGTGCAGATATCGATGACCGCCCACATCCAACTCATCGGACTGCCAAGGCCTAATGTCAGTAACGTGATTGCCAGCTGGATCCCTGCCTTCTTGTGATAACCGGCGTAAAAGTTATGTGCTCCAAACGCACCCAGCAGGGCTCCCAGTATGATGAAACTGGTGCGGTGTTTGGGCTCGCGTATCTCAAGTTGCTCAGTAGACGGTAGGGGATCTTGACCGGCAAATCCTCCGAACATCGACGGTACCACTCGATTCGCTACATCGCGTAGCTCCCGGGTCATTACCGGGGAAACAACGAGGGCGGGGGGAGGAGGGAGAGGCAACCGGGTCCCCATCACCGGTGGCGTAGCTGGCACCGCAGCAAGATCCGGGGTGGACACGCTCAACTTTGGCTCATCGCCTGGCGCCTTGCTGCAACCAAAGATCGTACAGCCTCCATTTTCCGCATAACAATCGGCATGATGCGATGTCCCGCAGCCTTCACACACGACTGGGCCGTCTTCTAGGACAATCTTGGTTCTGCAATAGGGACACACTTCGGCCATGATGTCCGTTTTCATGAGCGATGCTTCTCCTTGTAGCGGAATGCGTAGCGCCCAAGTTGTAGTAAGTCACCGTCCTGCAGCACACGATCGTGAACGGGTTGGCCACCCCAGAGCATCAAGCCAGTGGCACGAAGCATGACACGCGCGCCGCTGATACTAATTACAGCGTGGCGAGGGAGAACGTTGGGATCCTTGAAAAGATAAATGTCCGACTCCTGCCGGCTGCCGATGCTGGTTTCGGACTTATATAGAATGAACTGCTTGCCCGCAAGTGGACCGGCCACGACGTATAGCCATCGATCCTTCAGCGCACTTTCGACCAGCCCCATACCCACCCCGACCGCCATACCAACCAAGGCAAAGCCTACCGCGCGGCTCACTGAGCCGACGTGAGTTGCCATCGAAATCGGATCGAAGACTACTCCGCCCAGTCCAGCTCCGATCGCTCCGCCCAGCACACCGTACATCCCTTTCTTCGTGGACTGGCCGACGATTCCATACACAACGCCACCCGCCGCGCCAAAAACCATCCACGCCACACCCCGCACAATCCATGCCGCAGGATTCCTATACGTTTGGACACCCGCCTCGTAAACCAATCTCCCAAGAACCGCGAAAATGGTATTCGCCATAATTTCAAAAACGAAACCCAGCAGAACTCCCAGGGGCAGGGCCAAGGCCGCGCGGAGCATCGCTTTGCGTATGGAGCGCTCGACCACGCTCTCCGAGATCCCGAAGGCTATGCACATCAGAGTGATAATCAATGGAATGATAAAGATGTTGCCCCAGTGATTACCTGGACCGTCAACAAAACCCGGCTCGGCGATTGCCCAGCCCGCAAGCGCGCCGACAGTTCCCGCCAACCCCAGATAGAACCAGCCTTGCAGCAAGATGCTGCCACGTTCGGTCGGTACCGAAACAAACTGCTGCGCTGTCTCGTTGATCGTTCCATACACTCTCGCGCCCGATACTGGCGCTACTGTAGGAACCACCGATTCCGGAATGGTCACGCTTGCGAGATCTTCGGCGGTGATCTTAATTGACTCTCGCTCACTAGGGCCTGGCATGGTCTCCCTTCTTGCCGCTGGCATCGGGCTGGCCGGCTTCGGGTCGGGACGGATTTCCAGCCGTATTCCCACTTGTGCTCCCTGCTGTACTTCCGCTCGGATTGTCTTTCGTATTTCCGTGGTCCGGTTGGCGCGGCTCGGCGATAACCTCGCCCGTTCGTAGATCGATCAACTGTCCGGTCCGCGGATCCTGTATGACTGGCACGAGGACCATACGGGGGAAAAGAAAGTAAGCCAGCGAGAAACCTACCGCCAGCACCGATAAATAGAAAAAAACCTTGAAAACCAGGCGCTCCAAAGCCGACTCATCGCCACCAGAGGATTCGCCCCCTTCCAGACGCCCAATCTTGATTCGCGTCGCTTCGCGTTTCTCACTCACCCGTTCCGGAACTAAGTCCGCCCCGTCGCCGGTTACGGACTTAGATTTTTCGCTACCCTCCGCAGGTTCGCCCCCGCGGCGGTCGACCACCGCGATCCGAGTCAGCCTCTCGATGCGGTTGCCCACCCATCCGAAGCACCCTTCCTCATCGGAATGCGGATCGAAAACCCACGCCACCTGACCGGGAGACGAAAAGAAATTCTTGTGAATGAATGTGTCGTGATCGGAGAGAAAGATGCCAAATCCGGGATGCGAGTGATACCATCCCACGATTCGTTCATTGGGATACTTCTTGTCCTTTACTGCGTAAATATGCTCCCAGGTATTCTGGGTGAAAGTAACATGGGCTCCAGCCTCATCGGCGTTCTGACCCTCAATGCAGGCGGCGACCTCGATGCGCTGATCTCTATCCTGACCGATAAGTATTCCGCAGACCTCGGTTTTGCCGCTTGAGCGCGCGTGCTGCCGAATCTGGCGCACGACTTCACTGTCGACTACCAAGATCGGCTGCGTAGCGGATGGTTTTGCCTTCGCCTTCATGACTTTAACGTTTTAGAGCCGGCGGGTTCCGAAGCCAGTGTCCCTAGCACTCGTGGCGCATCGCCGTATGGGATATAGGCAATTTCCTGCTCTCTGCTTCGAGCGACAAAAACGTCTAATAGGGGCAAACCCAGGCTGCTCAAAAGCCTGCCACCAAGCTCCGGTTCTCCCGAGTATGCATGCAGCGAAATCACGGTGCGCAACTGCCCATCCTTTCGACACGTTGCTCGCTCGAACGGGATGGTTCCCACTGGCTCATATATTTCCTCTTCCTCGCCACACGCAGGGCAAACGATCTTCTGCACCACATCACGGCTGAACTCGATGACCACATCGGGTCCCAATTCCCGACGTGCGCGCTCTCGCAGTCCCGCCAGCGTCAGTTCATCTGAACTCTCATCCAGATGCACGATCTGCGGCAGCGTATAGTGGCTCATGCAGTCTGCGCTCTGTGTGTACTCGACCACGTAGGAAGTGTGATTCATCCCCTCAAAAACGTAGCCTTTACTGGCTAAGGTCGGCAATCCGTGAATCAGCTTGACCGCTTCTTGCACCTGCAATCCCGCGATAATCGAAGAGATTGTCGAAGTGGTTGGGACCTTCCCTTCCACCGCCGGTTCCAAAGTCAGGAGATTGCACGACATCCGTTTCTGCAAGAGGGCCCAATCCACTTCTCCCAGGGTGCATTCGTAACAGGGGGCGACGCCCGGCAGAAACACTCGCACGACACCATTAATCCCTTCAATCGCCCCGTCGATCCAGGGACGGTTCACTTTCCATGCCGAACGATTGATCCATAACCTTGCCTCACGGTTATCCAGGCCCGCGACAATGACGTCGCTCCACTCAAACAGACCCAAACCGCACCCGTGTAACACGTTCGCGATGATGGGATGCACCCTTGCATCGGGCGCCAGAGAGCAGTATGCGCTTGCTGCGGCATCCGCCTTGAATTTGCCTACATCATCGGATCGGTATAGAACTGCGCGTGAAAGGTTCGATTCCTCGATGCGGTCAAGGTCCACCACGATAACCTTCGTGAACCCAAGCAGCGCCGCATTTTTCAGGATTTCATTGCCCAGTGCACCCGCTCCGATCACGAGCAACTGGCAACCAGCGATCTTTTCCTGATCCCACCAGGAAATCAACCGGAGTCGGCTGAAGCGATCCTCGCGAACGTCACTGTCGAACACGGGTGTCATGGGTATTCACGCACCTGCCGTAATCTCCGGTTGCAGCCGCAAGATATCCCCATCCTGCACTTGCGCTTCCGACAGAGTCTGCGCGTCTTGAATCTGTCGCCCTGAGTTTTTATGGTGAAATTTGTAACTCAGCGGAGCCCCGTCCGGACCATTCGTCGGAAGTCTTAACTTTTGCACCAGGACTGCGACGATCTTGTTGCACGGAGCGTCATCCGGGAGTTCTACGGGCACGCGCTTATTCTCAGTCGAGTCGTAAACGGTAACGTTTATGTTAGGCATTCCTTTTGAGTCCATCCTGGATTAAGTTCACTGCCGCCCTCTGGCCGGTACTGTCCTCTCCAGAGCCTGGTCATTCGCAACATAGTCGGCTAAACGTCTGCGGCCAAAGCTCACAAACTCCCAGTCTGAATCTTCCAGGAGCGCATCAGCGCGCACGGCGAAATTAAGATTCTCAGCATTAGGATCGCCCTGTTTGTCGACCATCGATGTGACAATTCCCAACAGGTTCCCTCGATCATCAAATACAGGTCCACCGCTGTTGCCCGGACTTACTGGCGCTGACATCTGGATCGTGCTGCCGTGCATGCGAGAAATGATTCCAGTACTCAACGTAAACCTCAGTCCTTCTGGATGCCCAATCACAAAAACATTCTCTCCCTCGCTCGGAGGCCTCGCTTTTTCCACCGGCTGCACAAATGTCGCATTCCCCTTCGTCCGGGGCATCCAGAGTAAAAGCAGATCCAAACTGCGATGACGGGCGACTACATCGGCTGCTCCCCACGTTCCCGAGGACATCGCAATCAGCCCGCGCGTCCGGGCTTTCGCTGCGTTCCAGGCAGGGCCATCAAGCACATGGCGTGCGGTGACGAACAGATATCCATCACCGTTGGCTTGGAGCAATGTCCCTGCTCCGAAACTCATCGTGGGCATTTCCTCATGCGTGAACCATGATCGCTGCGACGGCGAAATCACCGCCACCAGCGGCTTGAGTCTTTCCGAGACATCCCTGGCCGACATCGGGAGCGCTGCCGGCAAAGTAGGGAATTCCGGCCGGTCATCCAATTCACTCAATCCGGTCCCTACCATCGATGGCAGCGGGCTCACAGAGAAAAATAGTACGGTCGCGGCTGAGGTCACAACCCCGCTCACGATGAGCAATGTCGCCAGTAACGATGTCCATTCATGACGCGTTCGCGGCGGCAAACCTCGCATAGCCACGCGCAGCACAATCGCGACCAGGCAAAGTAGTGGCAAGAACAGCACAAGCGGAGATAACGTCAATTTCGCCCATCGGGGAACGACAGCTGCCAGACGCGGCTCCAGTCGCGCAGGCTGGTCCACTGGAGTCTGAGTTTCTGCCACTTCAGCAGAGCTGATTACTATCTTTTCCATTTGTTAAGGAGACAGACACACGCCAGCGTCTACGCGGGGAAGCATCACATTCTGTTGCATCTTTCCCTAAAATGCAAGCCCAAGTATTGGCCTGGATTCGCTCAGCTTTAAGGCAGATACCGCCGTGGCAGCCGGTTTAAGGAAGAACGAAAAACGGTCTGGACACGTCCACACTCCAACGTGAACAGAGTTGCAGTGCCCGAACGTCATAAGTCGATAACCTTCCAAATTCGATGAGCCGCTCTCAGCCTTCGTCGCTCGTGGCTCCATCGCGCGAAGTCGCCGCCGGTTGGCGAAGAAGGGTTGGGGAAGATGACATCACCGGACATCGGGTTCCTCGATTAACACCACACACAAGCTGCCGCAGAATTGTTGACTGAGCGAGTCGGTGTCCGCCGTCATGCGAATTGCGATTAATCCCGCATCTGCGCGTCGACGCAGTCTGCGGAAAAATCCGAATTACCTACAGGTTTTTAAAGGGCGCGGCTTCGAGCCGCGCCGTAAGTGCAAAAAAATCAGTCGCGGCTTTAGCCGCTGAGGGAAATTGTAGACGCCGAAAAGAGTCTTTCTGCAGCTAGAGGGAACTCATTCGAATGCAAACCGCGCAGAACCTTCGTTGTCATCCGTGGAGGGTCGTAACTGAAGGTAAATGATACGTCAGGATTAAATCCCAGCAGTGTCCGCTATTTGGTTATGACCGGGTAACTCAATTGGCAGTAATGTGTTCCGGTCGCTGGTGGATGACGGATAGGTTCTAAGTTCTCAGTGGTGCTGTTACTAAAGCAACATTAAATCGATCGATTTGACGTTTGACAAACACCGTGGTGCTTGTCTGTCTCAACCGCATTAAGCTGCCTCGTTCTTTCGCTCAAGCCATCGCGTCAACCAGGAACTCTCGAAGGTGTGATAGTCGTCGTGGTGAAACGGAGGCTCGCCATCCTGTTTTGCCACTTCTCCGGCGTTGCCGTCGGAGCGCGTCACTGGGTACATCATCCCAAGCCGCGCCTTGCTCGAGGCCGATAGAATTGCATGCTGCGCGACACTGCCGTCGCTCCTCACCAATGCCTTGCGACCGTTGCTGACGGCCGTCAGCCTTCTGATTTCACGCAACGTGAACCAGAAGCCTCCTGCGAGCAATAGGGCCGCAGCCACTGGAAAGATGATGACTATCAAGTCGCGTGCATTGCTTGGCGGCTCAACCACGGTCGGCGCGATACCGAATTCAATTTGCACGACCTTGCTTGCTGCCTGCTTCTGTTCGGTAGCGGGCGTTCCCGGATCAGGAACTGTCCAATCGGGAGGATAGAGCCGGAGGTATAAGTAGGCATCGGCCACTTCGTCGTCACCCAAGTAGTAAAACACCGGCATCCTGCCTCTGAAAGGCGATGGCGGCGTTCCCATCACGATCGGTGCGCCGCTTCTGATTTTCCGGTCGAACTCCGGTAGTCTTGTCCGCGCTGTGAGAGTGCTAAGCGGTGGGATCGCCCCATTAAAGATCTGCTGCGGGTTGGGGTTCTCCCCAGTCGCACTGTGGCAGATATGACAGGTAGACTTCACGATGTGCTCGCCTACTCGCACACGCGACTCTGCGACCACCGCTTGCTCTCGTTCTGCGCCGGGGACTCCAGCCAGCTGCTTCAGGTAGGCGACAATGGCACGGACCTCCGGTTCGCTCAGGTGCGGGAACGGCGGCATGTCGGTACCCCCCTTGTGCAGTCGTTCCAGCAACGCGGCCTTTGACTGATTGGCGAGCACTGCCGCATCCGCCCGGCTCATATCCATGCCCAGATTCTTCATCCGTTCCAGGATGACTTGGGTGGACATGGCTCTCGTCGGGTTGATGACCGAGTTGATTTCTGGGGGAGCGCCCAGGCCGAATTCGCCATGACATCCCCAGCAATTCAGCCGATAGAGATCCGACCCGTGCAAGGTCACCATTTGATTTGCGGAGTCAGCTGATAACGACTTTCCCCAATCAAAAGTTTCGTCTCCGCCGATAGCGCGAGGAGGCCCTAAGCGACCCGTTTTGCCCATGCTGGTTTCTTCGAAGGTCCGATGGAGGTGTTTGAGCCAGCTCTCGCCCGCCACAGGTGTTGCCTGAACTGTTTTAGCGCCAGGTGATTGACCCAGCGCCGAGATTGCCATTGCACAAACCAGTACGAAACTCTTTATCACCTGAGCATCTTTTCTGGAGCGCGCGACTCAAGGAGGATGAATTCTGGGATCACTGCGCGCCACCTGCACGTTTTGTGTGAACACTAACGCACCTGAGTTTTATCTTCTTGCTCTGCCGCAAAGACCATGTTTGTCGGTGGTAAAGTTTTTGTAAATTCAGTCCGAGATTGCGCGGGGACGATTGGTGTCATCGCCACTGCATTCATCGGCGCAGGTTTTGAGGCGTATGTTCACGGCTGTAAAAATGAGACTCCGGCGGGTGTCTACGGTGCGGTAATAGCAGCAGCGGTACAACAATTCGCTCGGGATCGAAAAGGTATGTTTGACATTGAATTGCGTTCAGGTCCACGTGCGATAGATTCGAGGCTGACAAATCCTCTTAAGTTCATGGCAACTACACCGATCGTGCGGTTGTTTCTCGTAGAGCTATGTCGACCAACCTTCCTTGGAAACGGCAAGCAGGACAAAAAGCCAGAATGAGAACCACGTAATTCCGACAGACACATCTAATCTGATAAGTTATTAACAATTTTCACGAGACGCCGCTGATCTTACAAGTTATTTACAATCTTCCCAGGCTTCGCGTGTTGATCTTATCCGCGGACTGTGGCATAACTGCGGTGACCCTTCCTGTTTGTTGGGGGTCGTCTCCCCTGTAGTACCCTGCGAGATAACCGAGACCGTCTGTATGCGGTGCGTAATCTGCTTTCCGGACACAATCCGGTAGTTGGGAAATGTGTGAGACGGTTTCGCCCCCACGTTCGTCTCTCAAATTGCTAGACACTCCCAGGGATAAGTCTTGATATCACAATACTTCGGTTGGACACCGGATCGGTCAGACTACCCGGTGGTTCGAGTACAGAGCACGGAAACACGAGATAAAAGGAGAATTCATCAGATGAAGAAAGTGTCGGTGTTATTGGCATTGGCAGTTCCATTCATGGTTGTGTTGTTCGCTACAGTGAATCCACCGAGCGTCATGGCTGTTCCAAGCTTCGCGCGGCAGACAGGCTTACCTTGCAGCGGCTGTCATTACACCCCACCAGAACTGAATCCAGCTGGGCGAAGGTTCAAGCTGCTCGCTTATGTAGACAGAGCGGATGAGACAAAAGTTGTAAAAGCCGATGCTGGGAAGAAGCGGGCGGCGCTTGATCTTCTTGCTTCTTTGCCTCTCTCTGCCATGTTCGAAACGTCATTTACCTCGACAAAGTCCCCGGTTCCGGGAACTCAAAACGGCAGCGTTGAATTGCCGCAAGACATCTCACTGTTCCTGTCTGGCGCCTGGACAACGCATGTTGGCAGCTTCGTTCAAGTCACTTACGACACGCAGGACGATCACTTCGGCATAGACAATACCGACGTCCGCTACGCGAACAAGACCACACTCGGTGGCAAAGAACTGGTGTTCGGACTGAACGTCAACAACAACCCTACGGTAGAGGACTTGTGGAACACCACTCCGGCGTGGGGTTATTCATGGGTCGCTGATGACTGGGCTCCCACTCCCGCCGCTTCCCCGATCATCGCCAGCCTCGGTCAGGATGTCGCGGGTTTCGGTGGATATGCGATGTGGAATAACCACCTGTACCTGGACGCAACGATGTATCGCTCGCAACATGTTGGGGCCTCGCAACCCAATTCCGGCACTGATTTCGGATTGAACGTCCGCGGTCTCGCACCGTACTGGCGTGTGGCATATCAGCAACTCACGGGTAAAACCCAGTACGAGTTCGGCACTTACGGCATGCACGTGCGGTCCAGCCCCGGCGCGATCACCGGCCTTGAGGACGACTTCACCGACTGGGCTGTGGACGCGCAGATCGATCGGACGCTATTCAGGACCGACGTGCTTTCTCTGCGTGGCACCTACATCCGCGAGAATTCAAATCTCGCAGCCATGGCTGCTCTGGATGCAGCATCCGCGGGCAGTCACCATCTGAATACCATAATGGCGAATGCCGAATACCATTTCGGCAATCGCGCGTCAGGTACCTTCGGCTGGTTCGACACACACGGGACAGTTGATCCCATCCTCTATGCGCCCGGTGATGTGAGCGGAAGCGCCAATGGTGACCCGAGAAGCGCAGGCTATATCGCGAACTTTTCATACTGGCCTTGGCAAAACTTGGAGCTCTCCGCGCAGTACACCGGGTACACGCGATTCAATGGCACCGCGCTCAACTACGACGGCGCAGGCCGGGATGCGAAGAGCAACAACACGGTCTACCTGGTGGCAAGAGTCCTTTTCTAGCTAACTGTGAATATTTCTAAACGGAGAAAGCACAATGAAATTGAGAACATGCCTGTTAGTACTATTGCCGGCAGCCTTGAATTTGGCGGCATGGGCCGGGGACATCGAAGGCAAGGTTGCGGGAATGAAGGGGAAGTCGGTGGTGTACGTTGATAGCATCGCCGGCAAGACCTTTCCGGTTCCCAAGGATCATCCGGTCATGGATCAAAAGGGGTTGATGTTCGCGCCACACATCCTCGTGGTTCAGCAGGGCACAACCGTGGAGTTCCTGAACAGCGACACCGTGCAACATAACGCCTTTTGGACCGCCATCAATGGTGATAAGAAAGCGGGGCACAATCTCGGAACTTGGCCTAAAGGTGAAAAACGTCCTTTCACATTCGCTAAGCCCGGGGTCGTGCCCGTACTGTGCAACGTACATCCGGAAATGGCGGGATATATAATTGTCAGCCCCACTCCATTCTTCACCGAGACGGACGACAGCGGCAATTACAAAATCAAAGACGTTCCCGATGGTAGTTACACTGTGACCGCATGGCATGAGGGCGCAAAGAATCAGTCCAAGCCAGTTACGGTATCAGGTGGCGGTAAAGCAGACTTCACCCTTACTAAGTAGGTAGCTGTGCATCAGAGGAGGGAGTGCAACTCGGTACGCTCTCTCCTCGCTCTTTAATTAGGATGCGATTCTCCGGACGCGAGAACTGGCTTCGGCCACCCTCTCGCGAAGCCACGCAGGCAAGCAGAACAGCCGCTCTAAACCGTCAAGGGAAGAGTCTCCGGAGGTCTGACTTATCTCTATCACTCTCAGAGAATCGCGAAGCCAGATCATCCCGCTGCTCTTTAGGGCTTTGCGGATGGCGGCTGCCAGAGCTCAATCTTATTTCCATCCAGATCATAGATCCAGGCAAAGCGACCGTAGGATTCATCCATTCGCTTGGCATCAATCTTTACTCCCTCTTGTTTTAGGCGGTCGAGCAAGGCATCCATATCGTCCACGATGTAGTTGATCATGAACGGTGCGCGGCCCGGATCAAAATATTTAGTGGAGTCGGGAAAAACAGTCCAAACTGTAACGTGTTCCTTTTCCGGGTCATCGTGTTCGCGCCACGGAAGCATTGCGCCTTGGCCTTTGTCAGCGAGTCCAAGATGCTTCGAATACCATTCGCGCATCTGATCACGATTAGCGGATTTGAAGAAGACACCGCCGATTCCAAGGACGCGTCCGCGCTGCTCCATCTTTACGGGCTGCTTCGCCTTTTCAGGTTGCGGAGATTGCACTTCCTGTCCTCCTTTTGAGTAGGTCGAATGGACAAACGGCGCCTGGCCAATGCTTTGAAGCTGATACCAAACCAGGCTGAGCGACAGATGCTAGACACCGAAAACACTGGCGGAGAGGGAGGGATTCGAACCCCCGGTACCCTTTCGGGTACGCCGGTTTTCAAGACCGGAGCCATCAACCACTCGGCCACCTCTCCGTAAGGGCGCTATGAACGAAAGGGACTGTTTCGTGATCCGAGGAGCGGTCGGTGCTTTCATTAGTTTACATGACCCTCCCTAACCCCTTGCGTTGATGTGTAGATATCAAGGATAACGAAATCACGGCTGCGCCAATGACCCGAATGCTTTGGAATGAAACTCCATTACTTCGGAGAAATGAGAAAGAAAATAGGTGATGCTGTGGTCGCCTGGATAAGCGTGGTATTCGTGTTTGATGTGTTCCACGGTGAGTTCGTGGTCCAGCACCGCCGCTCCTTTTTCAAACCCATAGTTGTCTTCTTGGCCACAATTAAAGTAGATCGCAAGTTTCGCTATCCCAACGGCGTTTCGTTTCGCCAGCAAAATGGGATTGTTGTCACTCCAGTGCCGCTCTGCGACGGGCTTACCAAAAACCGGACTCAACACTGCCAGCAAAGGAAGCCCCGTGTTCGAAGCTGCATCGAGTTGCTGGGGAGTTTCCGTGATCAGTGCCGCACTTTGCGCACTCACCGCTGAAAAAAGTTCGGTACGCGCGAACGCAAACCGAAATGCACCATACCCGCCCATTGAGATTCCCGTGATCGCCCTTCCGGCTCGCCCATGATGAACCCGATACTTGCTTTCAATTCGTGGCATGAATTCTTGCAGGAAGAAATCGCTGTATCGTTCCGATCCGTCCGCAGAATTGATGTAGAAACTTCGGCGCCCCTCCGGGGCCGCGATGAGAAAGTCCCCCATCTTATGTTGACCGCGCAAACCATCCAGAAGGGTCCACCCGCCGCTATTGAAGAGCGTCTGCTCGTTGTCTCCCAAGCCATGCAGGAAATAGAGCACTGGATATCGCCGCGGCGGTTTCTGAGTCACACCCGCGTCGTACCCGGAAGGAATGAAAACACAATAGCGGACAGCTCGTTTCAGGATACGACTGTTCAACGCACTGCAGTCAATTCGGCTTTGCGCGGTCGCCGAGCCTACGATCAGGCAAAGGGCGGCTGAAAGCGCGAACCAGAATCGTGTAAGTGGAGGCATTCGTCTATTCGTAACGCAAAGCCTGCACCGGGTCGAGTTTAGCCGCACGTCCAGCCGGATAAAGTCCTGAGACTAGACTCACGAAACAAGCAAAACCGATAGCGAATGCAACCAGCCACAAAGGTACAGCCCAGAAGTGCTCCGGTGGAATGGATTGGCTCTTCAGGTAAATGTTCGTGCCAAAATTGATTACCTGACCAATCGCCCAGCCAAGTACAACTCCAATCATTCCTCCCGCAATTCCCATCGCACCCGCCTCGGCGAAAAATAATTTCCTTACATCGCCGTCGCTGGCGCCGATTGCCTTCATAATTCCAATTTCACGGCGTCGCTCTAGAATGGCCATCACCAGCGTGTTGACGATTCCGATGGAGGCCACGATCAACGCCAGGCTTCCGAAAATCCCCAGAAACGCATACAACACCCTGAAGACCTGCTGCAAGCTGCGGCTGGCGTCGAGAATCGAAAACGTGGTGAACCCCATTTTCTTGATTGCGTCCTCGACGCCTTCTATCCGCGACGGATCTTTCACGCGGACGCTAATCGAGGAATACACCGGCTCCTTGCTCGCGGCATGTGAAATCTCACGCAAGTCCACCAACTGCATTACGTGGAGACTCTCTGCGAATCGGACCGGAAGAAACACTCGCGCCCGCATCGGCCCCCGCATGCTTTCAGGATCAAGATCCAAAATTCCTACAATCTTCAGCTTCTGCTCACGCGATACCACGGAATACGAAGCGCCCGCCGGCTCGCCCTCTTTGTTCTCAGGCCCTGGAACGGTCGTTTGGTTTCCGCTTTCGCCGCGCTGTGCGTACCGCATGGTGAGTTCCTTCCCCAACAGCGGTTTTGCCAACTCCACTACACTAGGTTCAGGCTCACCCAAGGGCGGCATCTTTCCCAAAAGTTCCTCGGCGAATGACTTCTGCAAGATCACCTCTGGCGCCGTGTCGGACGAAAAGAAACTGCCTTCCATGCCATCAAACGAGTCGTTAGATTTGGCTGATAAAGGCAGAGCCGAGATCATCGTCAGGTGCGGCTTGTCCTCGAACTGGAGCTCCGTAGAGAAGCGGATATCTGGGAAAACCTCTTTCACATTTGCCAGGTGTTCCATTTCGACGCGTGCCGCCTCGTCAAGAACCCTGCTCTCTCCCGGAGTTGGACCACTTCTTTCCTCCTGGCGACCACTGCGCAATTCGCGCCGAGAGGAGACGAACACGGTGTCAAACAATCCGGACTTCTCCAGTCGTCGCGAAAGCATCTGCTGCAGACCCGTCCCCAAGGAAAGCATGGCAACGAGAGAAGCCACGCCAACGGAAATCCCGACTGTGGTCAATGAATTCCGCAACAAGGACTCTCGCAGATTTCGCAATGCAAGCTCTGTGAGATCTGGAAACTTCAAGCGCGTCCTCCCTCGGCGTCGAAAAAAGGCGACAGGTCAATTAGCCTGATCATCCACTAACTTCCCGTCTGCCAGAAAGATCATTCGTTGCGCATACCGTTCCGCCAGCGCTCGCTCGTGCGTCACCATCACTACGGTCATGCCGAGTTCGTGATTGAAATCACGGACCATATCCATGATTTCCTTTCCCGTGTGGCTGTCGAGATTTCCAGTCGGCTCATCTGCCAGCAGAAGCTGCGGTCGATTGATCAGCGCCCTCGCCAACGCCGCCCGCTGTTGCTCGCCTCCGGAAAGCTCGCTCGGTCGATGCCCCATACGCGCCTTCAATCCAACTCGTTCCAGCGCCTCACGAGCCAGCGTGTCGCGTCGGCCGCGATCGACTTCCGCAAAACGCAATGGGAGTTCTACATTTTCGGTTACGGTCATGCTGGGAATCAGATTAAAGGATTGGAACACCATCCCCACCACGTGCAGCCGGTACTTGGCCAACTCGTCGCGAGTCAACTTGGCTAAATCGCGTTCTTGAACGACCACGCTGCCTGATGTTGGCCGGTCCAGTCCCGCTATCAGATTCAACATCGAAGACTTGCCGGACCCGGAGCTTCCGAGCAATGCGACAAACTCCCCAGAGTGAATCTCCAACGAGACACCGTCAACCGCGCGAATGACGTTTTCACCCATGCGGTAGTGACGACAGAGATTCTCGCTGCGGATCGCAACGGTGCCACGCTCGGCGGCAATTGCAGGGACGGTCGTCATGGGCTGCTAGCGCATCTCTCCTCGAAGGACGCGCAGGGCATCTCCCGCTTTCACGTCGCCATTCTTCCCGCTCGAGCCATTTCCATCCACTACGACTGCGTCTCCCTCGCCCGGAGCCAGGAACAGGTTTTCCTCGACTCCGTGTTGCCGCGTGTAGAGATCGTAGTAGCGTCCGCGCGCTGCATAGAGTTCGGCGTGCGTGCCCCGTTCCACAATCCTCCCCTGTTCCATGACCATGATCTGATCGGCGCGGCGTATGGTCGACAGCCGGTGAGCGATCACAAACGTTGTTCGCCCGTGCATCAAATACGAGAGTCCCTGCTGGATCAGTTGTTCCGATTCCGAGTCCAGACTGGAAGTTGCCTCATCCAGAATCAGGATGCGTGGCTCCGCCAAAATAGCTCGCGCAATTGAAATTCTCTGCCGTTGTCCGCCCGACAGTTTTACTCCGCGCTCGCCAACGACGGTGTCGTACTTATCGGCGAATGTTTCGGCAAACTCGTCCACTCGCGCAATCCGGCAAGCGCGCATGATCTGTTCTTCAGTCGCGTCCGGGCGCGAAAAGGCGACATTCTCGCGAATCGTTCCGTCGAATAGGAACGACTCCTGCAGCACCACGCCGAGCCTCGTCCGGAAGGAATCGAGCCTCACACTGCTCAGGTCTACTCCATCAACACGGGCAGCCCCCGTCGTAGGCACATAAAAAGCCGAGATCAGTCCGATGGTCGTCGACTTCCCGGATCCCGACGAACCCACGAGCGCAGTTACCGTCCCCGGCTGAGCCGTGAACGAGATATCGTGCAACACCTCGTGAGTCCCGTCATAACTGAAACTCACATCCTGAAACTCGACTGTGCCAACAATGTCTTCGAGGGTCACTGTACGCCGCGGGTCCTGATCCTCTGGCCGCTCACGCATGATTTCCTGGGTCCGTTCCAGTCCGGCAAGTGCCTCGGTAATTTGAGTGCCGATTGACACCACTTGCAGAATCGGCGCGACGAGGAACACGAGGTACAGATTGTAGGAGATGTAGCCGCCTGGGGTTAAGGTGTGCCCGATCATTTGGTGTCCACCGACATACATGGTCGCAGCGCCCACAAACCCAAGCAGGACGCTAGCCGACAGACTCATGAGCGAGGTCGCCGTCAAAGTGCGCATCACATTGTCCAGCAGTCGCCGGACTCCTGTAGCAAACGTCTTCTCTTCACGCTCCTCCGCGTGGTAACCCTTCACCACGCGCACTCCACCGAGCGATTCCGTAAGACGTCCCGTTACCTCAGCATTGATTTTGCCCCGTTCACGGAAAATCGGCCGGATCGTCGCGAACGCCCGGCTCAGTACAAAAGCGAAGCAACTCAACGAACCGACGGCAATCAGCGTTAAAGGAACGCTGGTGCGAAGCAGCAGGACCAAAGCTATCCCTGCCGCGACAATGCCCCCTGAAAAATCGACCAGCCCTGTACCCAGCAGATTTCGTACACCCTCGACGTCACTCATAATGCGCGACACCAGGGCCCCAGTCTTGTTGGCGTCGTAAAAGGCAACCGGCAACCGCGAAATGTGCTTTTGCACTTCCTCGCGGAGTTCCGCAATCAGGCGTTGCGCTGCCTTGGAAAGCAATTGTGTCAGTGAAAAAGAAGTGATGCCCTGTACCAACGTCGCCAGCAAAACCGCCAGAACCAATGGCCGCAGCATCGAAACTTGATGCTTCGTAACGACATTATCAATCAGGAATTTCGACGAGTACGGGAGAACGAACCCGGCAACCTTGTTGATCACCATCAGCACGAAGCCGATGGTGAGCAGCCCTCGCCGGGGACGCATCAGCTTCCAGACCTCTGGCAGGACTGCCCTCAGTCTCTGGATCTTGGCCGGCTTCGTGGTGTCTTTACTTGGGGAACTCAACTTACTGTTGGACTCCGTGACCACCGTATTGGCTTCATTATTACTGCAGCATTGTCACATATATCGAGCCCTCTCTGCGGCCTTCAGCCTGTGACACGCGCCATCCCGGCGTTGTATGCTCGGGGCGTGTCCCGCCCGTCTCCGTCGGACCGTTCGCCGACCATTGGCCTCGTTCTGGGGCTGGCTATCACCTTGTCTGCTGTTCTCGCTTACTCGGCGTACATCACCTGGCAGGTCACCGGGCTGCGTAAACTGCAGACGGATCTGGTTGACCGCAATCGCAAGGACTCCCTGCAACTCCTCCGTATCCAGAACGATCTGAATCTGCTCGCCGTAGCCATGCGCGACATGGTGAGCAGCGACGAACCGTATCCTCTGACCGCCTGGGCCGCACAGTTTCAGCGCATTCGCACCGACCTCGACGATGCCATGCGCCTTGAGGCCGGATTCGCTGCCGCCAGTCGCACTCCTGAACAAAGCGCGTTTCTGACCAGATCCGTGACCCAATTCTGGGATGCCGTTGACCGTGTCTTCGCCCTGGCTCGCGATCGCCAGGAGACCGAAGCTCGCAAGCAAATCCAGCTTTCGCTCCAGGAACGCCAGGCAGCGCTAAGCACCGCCGTGGCTCGCTTCCTGGTGCAGAACACGGAAAACGAAGACCAGGCCGGACAGCGAATTGTCCAGATTTACGACCGCGTGCAGCGCCAGGTTTATTTCTTCCTTGCCGCCACGCTTCTCGCCATCCTGCTCAACGGCCTGTCGCTGATCCGGTGGAACCGCCGCCTGTTCGGGCGGCTCGCGGAAATCTCCGAGCGCCGCAGCGAACTGGCCCAGAAGCTGATTTCCACCCAGGAATCGACGCTCCGCTACATTTCCCGCGAACTGCACGATGAATTCGGCCAAATCCTTACTGCAATAGGATCGATGCTCCGGCGCGCCGGAACTCATGCGCCCGAGGGATCATCTTTGCGCGCCGATCTCCAGGAGGTTCTCGAAACTGTCCAGTCCACCCTCGACAAGGTACGTAGCCTTTCCCAAGCTCTGCATCCGGTGATGCTTGAGGAAGCCGGACTTGAAAGCACGCTCGATTGGTACATCCCCACCGTGGAAAGACAAACCGGAATTGCCATATCCTATGAGAAGCAGGGGGAGCCGTTTCCAGTTGATGGTGCTGCCGGTGTTCACGTATACCGCATTCTGCAGGAGGCGTTGAACAACGTTGCGCGTCACTCCGGGGCCAGGCAGGCGTCGGTACGATTGCGCTTCCTGCCGCAGATGCTTGAGTTGGAGGTTCGAGACCGCGGGACGGGTTTCGCCGAAGGCCCGAACCGGCGCGGCATTGGCCTGGTGGCGATGCGTGAGCGTTCCGAACTGATGGGAGGACAACTTGCCGTCACACGGCCCACGGATGGCGGTACGTTGGTACATCTGACAGTACCCCGGGAGAAAGCGGAGTCTTATGCAAAAGAAGATCACAGTGTTGCTAGTCGATGATCACAGCCTCGTCCGGCGCGGCTTCCGCCGTATGCTCGAAGACGAGCCCGACATGGAAGTCGTTGGCGAAGCCGGAGACGGGGAGGAATCCGTTACGCTCGCCAAACAACTTCATCCGCAAGTGGTCATCATGGATTGCGCGCTGCCCGGTATGAATGGACTCGACGCCACACGCCGCATCATCGAGGACTCTCCCGAAACGGCTGTTCTCATGCTCAGCATGCACAGTGAGAGTACGTGGGTTCGCCAGGCGATCGAAGCCGGCGCTAAAGGATATGTTCTAAAAAACGCAATGGATCTGGAGCTGGGCCCGGCCATTCGCAAGATCGCTGCCGGAGAGACAGTCTTCGACCCCAAGGTCGAACAAAAGACCGCCCTCCGCGGCGAGCGTAACGCTGCCCTGACTCAACGCGAACTCGAAGTGCTACAACTGATCGTCGACGGAAAATCGAACAAAGAGATTGCCACGGCGCTCGATTTGAGCGCAAACACCGTTGCCGTTCACCGCGCGAACATCATGAATACCCTCGGCATTCACAAGACCGCCGAACTCGTGGTCTATGCCATCCGCGCCGGCTTGGTGAACGTTCCGTGAATCGCAGGTCTTTCCTGGGAGGAATGGCGGGACTGGCGTCCTGGCCGCAGCTTTCGCGGCTGCAATCTTTCGCGGCACAATCCGCGGCGAACAATGCCCTCGGATTCCGCTTTACCGACGTCACAAGCCAGGCGGGCATCCATTTTCAGCACAATAGCGGCGCCTTCGGTGGCAAGTTCCTGCCGGAAACCCTGGGCTCCGGATGCGCCTTTCTCGACTACGATCGCGATGGTTGGCAAGACATCCTTCTCATCAATGGCTCTGACTGGCCGGGTCACAAGAAATCCCGCAGCACTCTTCGCCTCTATCACAACAATGGCGACGGCACCTTCACCGATGTAACCTCGCGAGCCGGCCTTGATGTCGAGCTCTATGGCATGGGCGTAGCCGTGGGCGACTACAACAACGACGGCTACCCCGATATTCTCGTCACCTGCGTTGGCCAGAACCGCCTCTTCCGTAACACAGGAAAAGGAACGTTCGTGGATGTAACCAATGCGGCGGGGCTCGGCAAGCGGGAAGGCTTCAGCACCTCCGCTCTCTGGTTCGACTACGACCGCGACGGACTTCTCGATCTCTTCGTCTGCAACTACGTGAAGTGGTCTCTCGAAGCCGACATTTTTTGCAGCCTCGACGGCAAGCATAAGTCGTACTGCACGCCCGAAGCCTATCGTGGCGCCACTTGCTGGCTGTTTCACAATCGCGGCAACGGCACCTTCGAAGATGTCACGGCGACCAGCGGAATCTTCGACAGCAGTTCCAAATCTCTCGGCGTAGCCTTATTGGACGAAAACCGCGACGGCTGGCCCGATCTCCTCGTGGCCAACGACACCCAGCCCAATAAGCTCTATCGCAACCAGCACAATGGCACATTCAAAGATGCTGCAGTCGAGGCGGGAATTGCTTTCAGCAGTGAAGGCAAAGCGCGCGCCGGCATGGGCGTCGATGTCGCCGATTTCGATAACTCCGGCACCCCGGGCGTGGCCATCACCAATTTCGACAATGAGATGATCGGCCTCTATCGTTTGAGCGGCAAAACTTTCGAAGACATTGCCCCGCAGTCGGGAGTCGGCATTGCCTCCCGCAACAGCCTCGGATTCGGCTGTTCCTTCCTCGATGTCAACCTCGACGGCTGGCTGGATTTCGCTGTTGCCAACGGACACATCGACGAAACTGTCCGCAATATTCGCGGCAACGTCGGATACGCCCAGCCGCCGCAACTTTTCCTCAATGGCGGCAAGGGTATCTTCCGGGAGATCGCCGCAGAGACCGGTGACGGATTCGACCGTCCCAAAGTCGGCCGTGGCCTTGCCTACGGCGATTTCGATCGCGATGGCGATCTGGATCTCCTGATCACGACCAATAATGGCCCCGCTTACCTCTATCGCAACGACCAGCTTGCTGGGAACCGTAGCATCCGTTTCCAGCTCGTCGGAACGAAATCCAATCGTGATGCCATCGGCGCCACCGTCCGCATCTTTACCGGTGGCATGGAGCAGTCGCGCGTAGTCAAAGGAGGTTCAAGCTACTTATCGCAGTCCGAACTCCCCGTCACGTTCGGAGTTGAGAAGCGCGATCGTATCGATCGCGTCGTAATTCATTGGCCTGGCGGACAAACGGAAGAATTCAAGAATCTAGCTGCGGGCCGTGCCTATGACTGTACTGAAGGAAAGGGAATTGTCCCGCGGGATGGTTACTGATCGGAATGCGCAGTGTGTCTCACGACAGTCCCCGCTGCTACCAGATCGATCTCTACCGTATCGCTAACGCGCAAAAACAAGGTGCTGGGGTTTTTCATTCCCCACTTCTGGTAGGGCACTGTGAAGTGAACCGTTGCCGTCCATTGCTCTCCACTCGCATCCACCTGAGCCGGAACGGTGATCTCGCGGTCGGTCCCGTGAATGTTGAACATGCCATGAATCAGCACAGAGGACTTACCGGAACTCGCAACCGCCCCGTCGATCCGATCAGGGCGAAACGCAATCTCGGGGTAGCGCGTGCTTTCGAGCACCTCTTTGTGCATCTTTCGATCGCGCATCCCGCTGCCGCTATCCCCGCTCTCGGCGTCCACCACAATCTGTCCCGAGACTTTTCCGTCCGGTTCGACTTGAAGGTCTCCCTGCTTCAACTTGAAGGTCCCGCGCACGGTATGAAGGACGTCCCCCAATGTGAACTTCACTGAACTCTGCGCCGGATCGACCCTGTAGTCAGCATCCTGAGCCGTAGCCAGTAAAGCGCCAGCAGCCAAGACCAAGGCCGTCAAGACAATTCGTTTGCGAACCTGGCTATGCATCCTATCCATTGGCTAAGCGCTGATCAGCCCCCATCCAAGCGTCAATCCGTCCCACACCAGATCTCGGGGCGGCAACGCTCCCACATGCAGAGCGAGCAGTCGCCGAAACAATTCCGGCCGTTTCTGAAAAACTTGCAGTGTTCGGTGCTGCAGCCGTGGTCGTCCATTCAGAGTGAGCATCAGCCGCGCCATCAGTAGCGGACGCAGAGCCAGTCGATCGTGAATCTTTTGATACGGACTCAGATCCCCCGCTTCGATGCATGCGGCCAGCGCTACTGCCTGACTGAAGGCCAATCCAAGACCTTCTCCGGTGATCGCATCCACCGTCCCTGCCGCATCGCCGATCAGCGCCACGTTGTCACGCCACACGCGCTTGAGCCGCCGGTTGCCTGTCACGGCCCCACGTTCCGTGGTCACCGCCTCCGCTCCCTGCAGCTGCCAGTTCAACAACGGTAATTCCTTTAGGCCATCTTCCAGCCGAAAACTGGGATCCTGCGACGCCATCGCAACGCACACCTGCTCGTCGGACACCGCTGTCGCGTAACCCTGACAGCGCTTGCCCCAATGTACTTCCATCAGATCCGTCCATGGCGCAACGCGATAATGCCTCCGGAAGGCATAACGCAGTCGAGGCCGATAGCCTGCCTCCAGCCCCGCCCACCGCCTCACACGCGAGTTCGATCCATCCGCCCCAATAATCCAGTGCGTTCGGACAACGTCCTTTCCGACATGAACTCCATCTGTGCCGATGCCCGTCACTGCCGCGCCCCAAAGGAACTCCGTGCCCACCTGCTCAGCGCGCTCCGTCATTACACGGTGCAAAACCGTCCGCCGTGCGGCAAGCCCGAATCCGTCTGCGGGGAACAGAGCGTCGGTTGACAACTCGCGACTCAAGAATCGGATGCCCCGAAACGGATACGCCTCCGCAACCGGCAACTGAAGCCCAAGCCGTTCGAACGCCGCCAGCCCGTCCGGCATCAAACCCTCTCCGCACGCTTTATCGATCGGCGGTTGCCTGCCATCCGCGACGGCCACGCGAAGTCCTCGCTGTCTCGCCGCGATGGCCATAGCTAATCCTGCGGGTCCACCGCCAACCACGAAAACGTCAGTAGAGTTCACCAAAGCAAAATCCTCACCACTTCAAAAGTACAAGTTCCGAGCAGAATCCCGGTCCCATCGCCGCCAGCACACCAATCGTTCCAGGTTCTGGGCGCCGGTTCCGCATGACATCTTCCAGCACGACCAGAACCGAAGCCGACGACAGATTTCCCACCTTTTTCAAACAATCCCAGGAAGCGTCGAGCTGCCCGTTATGCAGATCCAGAGCGGCAGCCGTCGCTTCCAAAACCTTCGGCCCCCCGGTATGGAGTACCCAGCTCCCGATGTCGCTTCTTCTATGTCCGTTATCTGCCAGAAATGAATCCACATCGTGCCCCAGATGTTCGCGAATGAGCACCGGGACTTCCGGAGACAGCACGATGTTGAAGCCTCTTTCACTCACCTTCCAGCCCATCATTTCTTCTGTGTCCGGATAAAACACTGACCGCGTCGCCACAATCTCCGGCCCAGCCGCATTCAGCTCACCTCCTGTGACGACGACCGCCGCTGAACCGTCCGCGAACAGTCCCGAAGAAATCAGGTTGGCCACCGTCAGATCCTGTTTCTGGATCGTCAGTGAGCACAGCTCGACTGAAACCAGCGCCGCAGCCTGTGATGGATAGGCGCGCACATAGTCAGCCGCTCGCGCGATTCCCGCCGCACCCGCAACGCACCCCAGCCCAAAAATAGGCACTCGCTTGATATTTGCAGGCAGGCCCATCCGATTTATCAGCAGCGCATCGATCGAAGGGCTCGAGATGCCGGTGACTGACGTGAAAAACAGTGCGCCCAGCTGGCTTTTGTCGACTCCTGCATGGTGCAGTGCACGGCACAGCGCTTGCTCCCCCAGTTCCTGCGCGACTTGAATCCAGGCGTCGTTGGCACAGCCCCAGGTCTTCAGGTCGTAATATTTTTCGTAAGGTAACGCGAGGTGCCGTCCCTCAACCGCAACATTACGGTGCAACCGCGCCAGCATCAGGGGATTCTTGAGTTGATCACCCCAGTACTGTTGCAGTTGTTCCAGCAGGAATTTCTGAGGATAGTAATGTTTAGGGAAGGCGCTCGCGGCGCTGGCTATTTGCATGTCGGTCTGAATCCCCAGTCCCGGCAAAGAGTCAGCGCCGTACACCCGCGGGACGTCGTGAATAAGCAGTTAGATGGCCGCGCGCGGAATACGGGTTGTACTCGTGCACTCCCTGCCGTTGCTATATTGTGCTGATCCTGCAAGCCCCAATTGTCATACGATCGTCAAAAATTGGCGGCCGTCGTTAAGAAAATTGAACACGATCATACCCCAGATACTAGCTGCGGAACGCCCGTCGCGCGAGACCAAGCGCCTCGGACCAGAAGGCGCCGGGCGCATTCGCGATCTCCACGACGCTCCGCACAGCCGTGACGAAAGCATCTATCTGCGCTTCTTCAACCACCAGCGGCGGAGCCACTTTCAGCACCATAAAATTATTCCCGCAGACTTGGGTCAGGAATCCGAAATCTCGAAACAGTCGCATCACTAGAATCTGCCCAAACATTCCGCCGTGTATCGCTCCGAATGCCTCGTACGGAATTCGCAGTCGAAGCTGCTTCGGTGCGTGAAATTCGATTCCCATTAGCAGTCCCAGACCGCGAACCTCTTTCACCATCTCAAATTCCCGCAGCGCGCCCGTCAGTTGCTCACGCAGATACTTGCCTCTCTGGACCGCACGCCCCCCTAATCGTTCACGTTCCAGAACTTCGAGCGTCGCTAATCCCGCCCGCATCGCCAGGCTGTTCTCGCCGAACGTCGATGTATGTACAAACGCGCGGGGAAGAGAAGAGTAAACGGAATCGCACACCTCATCCGACATCAACACGGCCCCCACCGGCACCAATCCCCCGCTCAACGCTTTTGCGAGTACGACCATGTCCGGCTCGACCCCGAACTGATGCGCTGCCAGAAACGTTCCGGTCCGATACATCCCCGTCTGTACTTCGTCCAACACAAACAGCGTTCCATAGCGCCGGCACAGGGCCTCGGCGTTCCGCAAGTAATCCGCGTGAGGAACGCGAACTCCGGCTTCGGACTGAACCGGCTCCACCATGAATGCCGCAAACTGTTTGCTCTTGAGTTCACGCTCCAGAGCCTCCAGCGAGCCAAATGGAACGGTCTTGGCTCCAGGCAACAGCGGTCCAAAGCCTTCTCTCCAGAACTCGTCGCTCATCAGCGACAATGCTCCGCAGGTTAGGCCGTGAAACGCATGCTCTGCCGCCAGTATCCCTGTCCGCCGGGTGTGCGCTCGCGCAAACTTGATGGCCGCCTCCACACCCTCACTTCCCGACGAGGCAAAGAAAGCCTTGTTCAACCGTCCCCCGGCTCTTGTACACAGCCGTTCCGCCAGTTCCCCGGCCAGATCCGTCACGTGGGTCTGAATCATCGCCGGGCCACAGCGTGTAAGTTCTCGTTGCAGCGCTTCTACGACATCCGGATGATTATGCCCGACGTTGTGAACGCAATAGCCCGACAGGAAATCCACGATCCTGCGGCCGTCGGCGGTGAACAGCTCCGCTCCTACGCACTTCTCGTAACGGACGTCCATCTCCAGCAATCCGAGCAGACGCACCCATTGTGGATTGACACGCCGCGCGTACCGCGCTGACACGTGTTCCGATTCAATCGCGTGAACTGCTGTACTCATTTTTCTGCGACCTTAAACTAAGGAGTGATCACAATTGAAGTTGGTGTTGCCGGAACCGAGTACGTCCCTATCGAAGTCAGCGCTCCAGTGCCCGTATTCAGGCTGAACGATTGAATCGCCGAGCTGGCCTGGTTTCCCACAAACAAATATTTGCCGCTCGAATCTGAGGCAATGAAACTTGGCTGCGCGCCCGTTGCGAAGGGTGAACCGGTGAGCAGAGTCAGCCCGCCATCCGACCCGATCGTATAGGCAGCCAGATTGCTGGAACCCTGATTTGCCATGTACAGGTACTTGCCAGACTTGTCGATCAGCAAGCTCACCGGTCCGGTAAAAGTCTCGCCAATCGGGGTGCCGACCTGGGTAAGCGATCCGTCCGAATTGATCGTGAATGTCGAAATGCTGCTGTCCAGCTTGTTCGCCGTGTACAAATGCGATCCTGCTGGGTCAATTGCCAACCCGAACGGGTTGTTTCCAGTCAAGGTAACCGTCGGAGTTCCAAGCACGCCCTGACTCACGGGGAATGCTTCGACCCAACCCTGCGATTCCTGTCCCGTGACGTATAAGAAATGTCCTGAAGGCGCCAAAGCCATGTTCATGGCCGACAGGCCGATGGGTGCAGTCGCGCCACCCGTTTGCTGGACGGTTGTCAGCGCGCCTCCCGTTCCGATCGAAAACACCGAAATGTCATTCGATAGCGAGTTGGCCACGTACAAGAAACTCCCCGGCGGGTCCATCACTAGTAGCGTGGGTGATGTCCCTGTCGGCTGCCTCGGTGTCACCTCCGTCAGTCCCCCTGTGCTCGAAATCGTGTACAGCGAAATGTTGTTACTGCCGGAGTTGGCCGCGTACAGATACTTTCCTGAAGAAATCGCCAACGCCTCAACCGCGGATCCTGCTGCAATCGGACTCCCTGACAGTTGGTTCAGTACTCCCGCATTCGGATCTTCGCGATACGCAACAATCTGGCCTCCTCCGGCGCCACTAGGGATCGCCGCGTACAGGAATCGACTGCTCGTCTTGCCGCAACCCAACCACGCTCCTATGCTTGCGCAAACAAGCAAAAGAGCCGCTGCTTTCTTTAGCATCCGTAACTCCTCGAGGAATTTGTTGAAAACGAAATTCGGAACGCTGGCCTGCCCGGCGGCCTTGAACACCGGTCGCTCCCAGGCGGCTCTACTCGTGAACCCCTATCATACGGGACAAGCGGTTCCGCGCGCAGCCGTTGGGTTTCTCTCCTCTGCGATGCAGGATTTCTCGGGCGAGGTTGTACCTGCCGCCGAGCCCCTCCCTGCAAGAAGCCACGGATCGTGCCTAATGCGCGGGGCTGGGTCGGGCCGTCCCTGCCGTATCTGGCAGAGCATGATCGGCTTCACCCTTCAGGAACAGCCTGAATCGATCCAGGTATACGTACACCACAGGTGTGGTGAACAGTGTGAGCATCTGGCTGACAATCAGCCCGCCCACAATCGTGATGCCGAGCGGCCGATGCAACTCCGATCCCATTCCCGTTCCCAATGCCAGCGGCAACCCTCCCAGAAGCGCCGCCATCGTCGTCATCATGATCGGCCGGAAGCGCAGGATGCACGCATCATAAATGGCCTCCACCGGCTTCTTCCCTTCGTTGCGCTCCACCTCCAGCGCCACGTCAATCATCATGATCGCGTTCTTCTTCACCAGCCCGATCAGCAGGATGATCCCAATCATCCCGATCACGTTCAATTCGTTGTGCGTCAAAAGCAGCGCCAGCAGCGCTCCCACGCCCGCCGACGGAATCGTCGAAAGAATCGTAATCGGATGAATATAGCTTTCATAAAGCATCCCCAACACGATATAAACCGCCGCCAGAGCCGTAATGATCAGGACCAGCATGTTCGACTGCGAGTCCTGGAATGCTGCCGCTGTCCCCTGGAAGCTCGCGGTTATGGTGGGAGGAAATCCAATCGTGCGCTCGGCGCTTTCGATGGCAGCCGTCGCCTGTCCCAGAGATACTCCCGGCGCCAGGTTGAAAGAGATTGTCGCGGAAGGCATCTGCCCTTGGTGATTCACCGCGAGCGGCGCGTTCGACGCCTCGAAGTGAGTGAACGCCGCGAGCGGAATGGCTCCGCCGTTGGTGGATTTCAAATAAATGTTCTGCAGCGCTTCCGGAGTCTGCTGGAACTCCGGCGCCACCTCCATGACCACGTGATACTGATTCAGCGGACGGTACATTGTGGATACCTGTCGCTGGCCGAATGCGTCATAGAGCGCGTTATCTAGCGTCTGCGGAGTGATTCCCATCCGGCTCGCCGTGTCACGGTCAATCACCAGTTTGGCTTGCAGACCTTTATCCTGCTGATCGGAATTCTGATCGCGTAACTCCGGCAGTTCTCTCATCGTCTGCAACAGCCGCGGAGCCCACGAATTTAGCTCACTGACGCTCGGGCTCTGCAGTGTGTACTGATACTGCGCATTCCCATACCGCCCGCCGATCGTGAGTTCCTGGTGCGATTGCAGAATTAGGGTCGCCCCGGGTACGACTGCTAGCTTTCCGCGCAAACGGTTGATCACATCGTCGGCGCTGGCGTAATGGCATGGCTCCCAGAAATGTTGTTTCTGGCACAACCCGCGTTCCTCCAGCGGCTTCAGGTTGACGAAGAAGCGCCCTTGGTTCAGCGCGGTATTCCCGCCTGTAAATCCGGCCATCGTGTCGACCGCCGGATCCGCCATCACGATCTTGACATAACGCCGCATCTTCTCAGCCATGGATTGGAACGACATGTCCTGGGCCCCGATTACCGTGCCCCCAATGCGTCCTGTATCCTGCTGCGGGAAGAAGCCCTTCGGCACGGCGATGTACAGATACACGCTGACTCCGGCGATCACCAGCGTCAAGATGAATACTGGCAGTTGGTATACCAGTACAGCTTTCAGCATCCGCGTATAAGTCCCTAATAGTCGATCGAACATCCATTCGCTTGCTCGATAGAAGATGTTGTGCCTCTCGTCTTTCTTCGGTGGCCGCAGGAACTTCGCGCACATTGTCGGGGTCGTGGTCAACGAAACCACCAGTGACACTCCGATTGCAACACTCAGCGTGACCGCGAACTCGCGAAACAGCCGCCCGACAATTCCGCCCATCATCAACAGCGGAATGAAGACGGCCACCAGCGACGTGCTCATCGATATCACTGTGAACCCAATCTCTGCAGCGCCCTTGAACGTCGCCTCCACCACTCCCATGCCGTGTTCGATATACCTCGTGATGTTCTCCAGCACAACGATCGCATCGTCGACCACGAAGCCCGTCGAAATAGCCAGCGCCATCAGCGACAAATTGTCCAGGCTGTACCCCAGCAGATACATCCCCCCGAACGTGCCCACCAGTGAAAGCGGCACCGAGATGCTTGGGATGATCGTCGCTCGCAC
>DATEHP010000027.1:0-25593 GCA_035279505.1 Candidatus Sulfotelmatobacter sp.
TCGCCCGACGGCAGGCACATCACCTTCAGCGCCAACGTCGACGGCAACGAAGATATATACCTGTACGATCTCGTCACTGGGAAATCGATTGCTCTTCCAATCCCTAACGGCGTGAATGAGCCTGCGGGTGGGCATTCCGCCTTCAGCGCCGACGGCTCCCGGCTTCTCTACCATCACAACGGACCGACTGCGCCGGGCGACCTCTGGGTCTATCACCTCGCTAACGCCAAGTCACAGCAGATCACTCATTCACTCGTCGGCGGCATTCGCTCCGAAGATATGGTCGAGCCTTATCTCGTTCACTATCCCAGCCGCGACGGCAAGTGGACGATCTCCGCTTTCCTCTACATGCCGTTCAACATGGCGCGCAATGGGCAGAATGCAGCCGTCGTCTACATCCATGGAGGCCCGACGTCACAGACCATGAATTCCTTCAACCGCTTCATACAGTTCGCGGTGAACCAGGGATACATGGTGCTCGCGCCCAACTACCGCGGGTCAACCGGATACGGCAAGGAATTTCAACAGGCGAACCTGTTCGACATGGGTGGTGGCGATCTGCAGGACGTGCTGGCTGGCGTGGATTGGATCAGGCAAACTGGCCATCTTGATCCTAAGAAGATTGCAGTCATGGGAGGTAGCTATGGCGGCTATCTGAGCATGATGGCTGTCACCAAGGCACCGGAGGTCTGGGCCGCAGCTGTTCCCATAGTGCCCTTCGTCAACTGGTTCACCGAAATCGAGAATGAAGACCCTGTGCTGCGCGAGAGTGATCTGGCCACCATGGGCGATCTCGTAAAGAACAAGTCACTGTACGAAGACCGGTCGCCGATCAACTTCATCGATCAAGTGAAAGCACCGCTGCTGCTACTGGCGGGCGGACACGATCCGCGTTGTCCGAAATCGGAGACTCAGCAGGTCGTCGATGCCCTCAAGAAGATCGGCGGCACCGTCGACTACAAGGTCTATGAAAACGAAGGACACGGCTTCTCCCGCGTCGAGAATCAGATCGACGCCTACAAGCGCGTCGCCGACTTCCTGCTGGCGCACGTTGTCCCGGCTGATTGCAGCTGTTCACTGAACGAGTAGCCGCGAAAGTCCGCGCCCCGCGGCGCAACCCGGATCACACATCGAAGCGGGCTTAGTACCTACTATTCGTTACGGTGGTAATGAGTCGTCGTTTTTCACAGCCCAATTCGATCGAAGTTCGTATAGACTCCCTCCACCGCAAGAAAACAATTCCTTTCCGAAAGACCGTCGTGCATCTGTGTCGTGCAGGCGGAGCAAGCGCAAGAAATAAATTTGAGGGGCGTTTTACATGATTTTGCATAAGGTAGGGAGAAGTGTGCTCGCTGCCGCGGCACTGGTGTGCTTCGTCGCAACAGCATTCGCGCAAGTTCCAATATCCAAGCACGTAATCCTGGTGATCAATGAGAACACCAGCTACAACGATGTAATGGCCAACATGCCCTGGCTTACCGGCGAGGGCAATACCCATGGCTATGCCACAAACTATCAGTCGGACAACGGCGGCTCGCTCCTGGATTATCTATGGCTGGCTTCGGGCAGTTGCCATTCGAAGGCGAACTGTACCCTGCCCTCGGGCACGCACGACTTCAACTGCAGCGGAAACGATTGCTATTACCCCGGGACAGCAACCACCGACCCCATTACCGACGACAACATTTTCCGAGAAATGAACAAACACGGCATCTCGTGGAAGGTCTACGCGCAGTCGTACGCTGCGGCCGGGGGAACTCCCACCACTCCCGACAATAACCACGGCACCGCCTACTACCGCCGCCACAATGGGGCAACATGGTACAGCGACATCCTGAGCAACACCAACGGATCGGCGAACCGCATCGTCGATCTCTCGCAGCTCGCCACCGATCTCGCGAAAAACACCCTCCCCCGCTTCATGATCATCGTGCCTGACGGGAATCATGACGCACATGATTGTCCCGTCGGCATGTCGAGTTGCACCACCGGCCAGAAGCTGGCGGCTGTCGATGCATTTCTTAGCAGCACCCTCGGCCCGATCCTGGCCAAGCCGGACTTTCAGCCCGGAGGCGACGGATTAGCGATCGTCACGTTCGATGAATGCGGAGGCGGCACCAACGCCGGTTGCGGTGCGTCGATCTATACGGCGCTGATCGGACCGAAAGTCACGCCGCACACGGTTTCAGGAACGTCGTACAAACACGAGAACGCGCTGCGCACCATGCTCGATAGTCTGGGAATCAGAAGCTATCCCGGCGCTTCGGCCACGGCTTCCGATATGTCTGACTTTTTCAGCACCGGCGGAATCAAGCCCCATGTTATCGTCAGCGATCCTGCAAGCGGCTCGACGATGAGCTCTCCGGTGCCGATTCAGGCCACGGCGCAGGCCAGCCCCGGCCATTCCGTTGCGGGATGGTGGATCTATGTCGACCATGTGGGCGTATATCACGCGGACGCAGTCTCAACCATCAGCCCTAAAGTCACCATGAGCACGGGGGCGCACAACGTCGTGGTTCGTGCATGGGACTCCTCCGGGAACTTCGGCGATCAGACGCTTAACCTCACGGTGAATGCTACGAAACCGGCGGTGAAGGTTGTGACGCCGTCGAACAATGCAACTGCCGGCTCACCGATGAATCTGCGCGCTTCAGCTACACCTTCAAGCGGACAAACGATGACAGGATGGTGGGTCTATGTGGATAGCAAGGCGACCTACCACGGTGGTGCCACCAAGTCGATCAACACGAATCTGCAGGTGTCGACCGGCAAACACAAAGTTCTAGTACGCGCGTGGGATACGTCGGGGAACTACGGCGATCACACCATCACTGTAACGATTAACTAGGCTCTGCGGCGGTGAGGAGCTCCGCCTTCACCGCCGTAGCCGCTAAACCTGCCGGCTGTCGCGGGCGCATCTATCCCGCACGGCCCAGGCGTTGTGCCTGCAGTAGCCGTCTCTCTCCGCGCGGCTACTGCAGCCCGATCCGTGTTTGTCCGGCGCGGAGCGCAATTCCATGCGTGCTTGGGATTTTTCGCCAACTATGGATGGCTGCTGCGTTGGAACGAAACCACCCTCAGCGAACGTTGCTTTACCGGCGCAAAGTCTCTCAAGTTCATCCCACGCCTCCGTGACTTAGGCCCAAGAAACGGGAGAACGCCTCTTTAGCGAACGCTTCCCGCGATACCAGATTTTGCAGACCCTCAAAAAATCCGATCACAACGCTAAGAGCGGGACTTCCACACTGGTGATGGTGTCGGTAAATACCGTACATGGATCGAAAAGCTAACCGTTCGCATTTAGCAGAGTCTAAAACTACCATCAACGGACTGGATCGCCCATGAGGACTGCCCGAGTCTCGACGATGGAACCACTCAATCGCAGCGTGTGTTTTCCAGTCATGCAGGAGGCCTCGTGAAACACGCAATCGCCGCAGTTCTGTTTCTAGGATTTTCCATAACAGTTGCAGGTCAGGAAACGTCGGAACTCTCCACGCCTCCGAATGGCGACAATGAGCATGCCGAAGTCTCGCAGTGGATCGGACCCGTGAAGATCTCCATCGATTACCACAGTCCAAAGGTCCACAACCCGGACAACAACGATCGGACCGGGCACATCTGGGGGGAGCTCGTTCACTATGGCTTCTTTGACGAAGGGTTCGGACCGACAAAAGGCGCGCCCTGGCGAGCCGGTGCCAACGAGAGCACGACGATCACCTTTTCTCACGAGGTGAAGATCGAAGGCAAACCCCTGAAAGCCGGAACCTACGCTCTCTTTTTGGACGTCGAAAAGACTGGGCGGTGGAGTTGGATTTTCTCTAATCACCTCGGTTGGGGAAGTTATCAATATGATCCTCAGGAAGATGCGCTACGCGTACCCGTAATTCCCGAGGAAGCACCGTTTACCGAATTTCTGACCTACGGGTTTGACGATCGCCGTCCCGACTCTGCAGTGGCCTACCTGCAATGGGAAAAGAAGCGCATTCCACTCAAAATTGAAGTCTCCGATGTCACCCGGCTTTATGTTGAGAGGATGCGGCTGGATCTGCAGTCTTGGGCAGGGTTCAATTACCAGAACTGGCAAAATGCGGCGCAATTCTGCGCTGCCAACAAGATCAATCTGGAGGAAGCGCTGCAATGGGCCGATAGGGCGATCAGCGGTCCGTTCCGAGGGGCCACCATCGGCCACGAGGATTTTGCCACGTTCTCCACGAAAGCCGCGGTGCTGGAAGCGATGGGACGCCAATCTGAGGCAGATGCGTTAATCGAGAAAGCATTGCACTTTCCGGGGACCGACGCCTATTCGCTTTACGCATATGGCATGGGGTTGCTGCGCAAGGACAAGAAAGATAAAGCGATGACCATCTTTGCCTTCAATCGACAACAACATCCGCAAGACAAATTCTGGACATCGTTGGGACTTGCGCGGGGTTATACAGCCGTAGGGGACAATAAGAACGCGATTGCAAGTTGGGAAATAGTCTTGCAGAACGTACCCTCCAACCTGAGCAACCGAATGGCTGTGTATGAAGAATCGCTCAAGAAACTAAAAGAAACCAGTGAGGGCAAAGATGCGGCGGCCGTTCAGGGGCGAGGTCGCTAAGGCGGGCTGGGCGCGGGTTCAGGCGTCCCTGCAGGACGCGGGCTTTTTCTTCCACCTGCCCGGTGTAGTGAGTTTCGAGTTTTTCCGCAGCCTCTTGAACTCGTGCCCTTCCCCCGGCTTGTATTGGACGCGAGTTCCAATACGATGTCGGCTGTCAGACTTTGAGAATGCCCTGGAGCGCGTGCGGCAGAGGCTGGCCATCCGATTCACCGCGCAAAGTCTAATGCCGCGGTTGCCCCACCCTTCCCGCGTTTTTTGCGGGAGGGTCGGCGGTAGATAACGTGGGCATAAGTTCCATGCGTTCGCATCTCCGCGCAGTCCAACTCGGATTCAATCTCCACGGTGCCCTCGACTCCCGTCGCGTAGTGGAGAAAGCTGCTGGCTCCATTTCCGATCCTCAGGGCGCGCCGCCAGCGCAGGCTTCACCGGACCACGCTGTCGCAAAAAGCGCGACAAGGGGGTCAGGCAACCCCACTTTGGGAATCAGGTAGGCCAGCCAACTGCCCCAACTCAAGCCAAAATCGGGCTTGAATGGGGCACCCTCGGAGTTATTTTAGAAATAAGAAAGGCCGCCCGCAGGCGGCCTTTTCGTGCTCATAGCTATGAGCTAGCTTAATCGCCTGCCACCGGCTCCGCAATCTCCGGCTTCGCCACATGGGTGTCATTGCCGTTGCCGTTCGGCTTGGCCAGCGCGCCCAGCGGAATAAAGCCATCCTGCGATTGCACCGGCTTCTCTTTCAGAACGACCTCGCGATACAGCGACGCCATGCGCGCATTGTAGGCTTCGTCGTTCTTCTGCGGACCGCGCGCCTCTGCAGCTTTCGCATCCCTCGCCCGCTTCTTCTCTTCGCGGGCGTTCTTTGCGATGCCCAGCTTGTCGAGATCGTTCTGCAATTCGTTGGTCACGATCTCTTCGCGCAACTTCAGATACTCTGTGGCGGTCTCCTGCTTATCCATTCTCACTTTCTTGCCGCCGGCGAAAATCTCATGACGTCCGTGCTCTTCGTACCACTTGGTGAGTGTGGCCGTCATGTGCATCTTCTCGATGATGTTCCGCCATCCCACGCCCGTGTTGTAGGCGCAGAAGGAAATCTCGCCCTCCTGCGTCGCATACGGAATGATGCACTGCTCGGTGCGCCGGAAGTCGTAGTTGAACAGATCCTGGAACCACATGCCGGCGATGAACAGAAAGTTCCAGCGATCGGTCTGGCGACGCTTCATCACGTCATCGATCGTGCGGTCCGGACCAACTTTCCCGTAGTCCTTTCCGGTCACGTGATAGTTCTTGTCGAACTTCTTCAAAAGGTCCGTCAACTTGAAGTGCGTCGGTGACTGGTACGGATCGTAGTTCTTCATCAGGCAGAGTGCCATGCCCAACCCTGTCAGGAATTTTCCGCGGGAAGCATCGTTCACCCTGGCGATATCCTTCGCCAACTGGTCGCCATGCAGGAATGCTGTGACAGGCACAGCTTCCTTCGTCTCTTTGTCGATCATCACGGCCATGCCAGTTCCGCAATTGGGATGGCATCCGCAGGAGAGCTGGCCCCAGTCGTTATTGGCGTCCTGAGCGTGCATCAGGTCGGCCCAGTCGCTGAATGTTCCCATGAAGCTGATGGGGAACCAATCGCGGGCCGGCTCACCCAATCCGGTCTGATTCTTTACGTCGTGCGCCAGGTGGCTCAACGTATAACGCTGCGCCTGGCGGCGCTCATCGGTGACCGCTTCATCGCGGCCCGTAAAACTAACCGGCTGAAACGATAGGAAGCTGATCGTCTTAGGATTGTCGAGCGCGAACTTGATGATGCGTCCGACCTGCTCGTTGTTGATGCCGTTCACGATCGTAATCACCGGGACGATTTCGCAACCTGCCTTGTGCAGGTTCTCAATCGCCTTCAGCTTCACGTCAAACAAATTGCCCACCATGCGGTGCGCATTGGCCGCGTTGCCGATGCCGTCGAATTGCAGATAGGCGTAGCGCATTCCGGCGTCGACGGCTTGCTGCGCAAATTCAAAACTCTTCGCGAATTCAATTCCGTTGGTGGCAGCCTGCACGGAGTTATATCCAACTTTGCGGGCGTAGCGGACTGCGTCGAGGAAGTACGGCGACAACGTTGGCTCGCCACCGGAGAACTGCACCGACATCTGACGGCGCGGCTTGATGGTGATGGCGTTGTCGAGCATCGTTTTGATTTCTTCCCACGTCAGTTCGTGGACGAAGCCGACCTGATTCGCGTCCATGAAGCAGGGATCGCACATCATGTTGCAGCGATTGGTCAGGTCGATGGTCAGCACGGAACCGCGGCCATATTTCACCGTCGACGATCCGTGATGATGCAGGTGCTCGTCATTGTGCGCGACGATGTCGCGCCCCGGAAACACATCTTCGAGATGCTTCGAGAATTCGGTGTCGATCGACATCACATCTTCGAAGTGGCCGTGCTTGGGGCAATCCTTCACCATTAGAATCTTGCCATCGCGCTCGATGATGGTCGCTTTGATCTCGCCCACCTTCTCGTTCATGAGCACTTCATGCGGCAGGTGGCCGTCGAGAATCTGCTGGCGGATTTCTGGAACACACTTGGGGCAGAGAGAGTCCGTGCTGCGAGGCCAGCCGAGCGGCGGCTTGGTCTTCTCGTACGACTTGAGCAGCGGCTTGTCGGACCACTTGGGAGTCGGCGACGGGTTCGGTTTGATCCGGTTCATACGATCGAACACAACCCACGTGGCCTTAGCGGCGGCGACTGCGACCTTCTCAACGTACTTAATCGGCTTGCGCATGATTGCTATCGGCTCCTGGCTTTTTTGGCTCCGAACTGGGCTCGGAGCTTCGAGCTTGCTTATCAGTGGGAGTCCGGCGACTTCAAAACCTAGTGCTATCCCTCTGACTGCTTCTAACTTTGGCCTTCGCTTCGGATGAACCTGAGAACCACTGTCACCCAAAAACTGTGGCTTCCTGGAAATTCCTTCGGTCCCCAAACTGGTTTTGGGACCTCCGACTGTTACACGTTTCCTAGGATGTGTGTCTCCACCTATCCTATTGGAGAGCCGGGGAATCCCCATGAACATCCCAATGAACGGTGCAAAATCGGGGTTTAGCGGGAGATGTGGGGATTAGACGGAGCTAAGTGATTGAAAGCAAAGGAGAGCGCAGCCCTTCCTTGAATGCGCACCAAGCGGATTGCCTTCACAGATCGAAGATTCCGCCTCCCCAATCCATGCGTCCAAATTTCTCTCTCCTTGACAATCTACAGGTGACCTTTCAATATGTCGAGCGTCTAGGAGAGAGAGACGGCTTATGACCCCGCTGCAAAAAACGGACTTGCTGCAAGGCACGCTCGACATGCTCATCCTCAAAATCGTCGCTCTGGGTCCTGTCCATGGCTACGGGATCTCCCAGCGAATTCGTCAGATTTCCAAGGAAGTCTTGAATGTGCAACAAGGTTCGCTGTATCCGGCGCTGCATCGATTGGAGAAGCGTGGCTGGCTCGTCGCTCAGTGGGGAGATTCAGAAAATGGGCGGCAGGCGAAGTTTTACCAGCTTTCGCGGGAAGGCCGTAAACAACTGAGCCGCGAGGAAGAGACCTGGCAACGGCTGGCGGAAGCGGTGACCCTCATTCTGGGCTCCGCTGCCAGTCAGGAGGCATAGATGCCCTGGTGGAAGAACCCATTTCGTGGCCCGCGGAAAGACGAAGACTTTGACAGAGAACTCGCGTTTCATATCGACGAACTCACCCAGGCGAATGTAGCGAAAGGGATGAAGCCAGCTGAAGCTCGCCGTCAGGCAATTCTCGAATTTGGCGGGCGGGAGCAAGTCAGGCAACAACTGCGCGAAGTCCACAGTTCCCGATTACTCACAGCTCTGGGATTCAATTTGAAATCGGCCTGGCGGTTTGCGCGGCGCTCTCCATCGTTCTCTATCGCCATCGTTCTTATCCTGGCATTCGCGATTGGAGCGAATAGCGCCGTATTCTCCGCCATGGATGCGGTTGTCCTGCGGCCACTCCCGTTCCCGGACGCCGACGAACTGATGCTGCTCGGCCAGCACGACGTGAAGAACCGGGATGCCAATCGCTTTGTGGCTCCAGTGCGACTGGAAGACTGGAACCGGATGAATTCCACGTTTCAGTCCATCAGTGGCTATTACATGGACGACCTCTCGGAGACATCGGGACCGCTGCCGGAGAAGCTGACTGAGGCAATGGTCGCCCCACGTTTTCTTCGCGTCATGGCCGTATCTCCAATTCTGGGACGCAACTTCACACCGGAAGAAGAACGATGGGGTGGCCCCTCCGTCGTACTGATCAGCTACCGCTACTGGCAACGGCGCTTTCATGGAGACGTGAACGCCTTGAATCAGAAAGTGCGCTTCCAGGAGTTCTCCAGTTCGATTATCGGAGTGATGCCGGCCAGTTTCGCCTTTCCGAACAGAGATGTCGATGTGTGGTCGCCGAGCGCTCCGGACGCTCCCTTTGCGCAGCGCCGGGATTCCACCTGGTTTACGGTAATCGGGAGGTTAAAACCAGGGCTAACTCTCGCGCTGGCAAGTTCCGATCTGGCCACGGTGCAAACGCAGCTTGGCACGCAATTTCCCAAGACCGATCATGACCTGATCGTTCAGACGACTCCGCTGAAAGAAACGGTTGTAAGCGCTGTTCGTGATTCGATGTGGCTGCTCTACGGCTCGGTTTCACTGCTATTACTGATCGCTTGTTCGAACATCGCCGCTCTGTTGCTCGCGCGCACTGCGGACCGTGAGCATGAAATTTCAGTCCGTTTTTCGTTGGGCGCGTCGCGGTCAGCCATCGTGACTCAAATACTCGCTGAAGTCCTTGCGTTGGCCACAGTTGGTTCCCTGCTGGGGTTACTGGTTGCCGCTGGGGCAGTACGGGCTTTTCATTTGCTTTCAAACCAACTTCCCCGGGCTGAGGAAATCACGCTCAACTGGAGGATCGTTGCCTACTCGCTTGCCTGCGCCGTCGGAACCACGATTCTTTGTGGGCTGGTCCCCGCACTGCGCGGCACTCGGCGACAGTTGGCACATTCCCTGGCACAAACCAGCCGGACGCAAGTCTCCAGGCAGAGTCTACTGCAATGGCCTCTGGTGGCAGTCCAAATCACGCTGGCCGTCACACTGCTCACCGGAGCGGGATTGTTGTTGCGGAGCCTGAACGAGTTAAGCCACGTATCTGCCGGATTCGAACCAAGTCATGTGCTGGCGTTCCAGATCACCGGATCATGGGGCGAAACCGCGGAGATGAAGACGCTGGTGCAGCGTATCGACCGCACTCTTGATGGTCTGCGATCACTGCCGGGAGTGGATGCGGCCGCCACTTCGGGCATGCTTCCGGGCGTTCCTGCTCTCTACCAGTTTGAGTTCAAAGTGGATGGGCGTCTCGATCCGAATCGCAAAGTACTCGCCGACAGCCGCTACGTGTCGGCCGGATATTTCCAAACCATGCAGATTCCTGTTCTTGTCGGAGAGACTTGTAAACAGGGAGCCGGTTCCAACGACGTCGTCGTGAATCGCAGTTTTGCGGATCGCTACCTTTCCGGGACGCCTCCCATTGGACATCAACTTCAGGGAGCTTCGTATAACGACTTCCAGCCACAGGGAGCGGTTCGCGGAGTGGTGGCAGATGCTCGCGAGGAGGGGCTGAATACGCAGCCGGTACCCACCGTCTACTCCTGTTTTACGGCTCCCAATCCGTTTCCAAATTATCTGGTCCGCACGCGCGGCAATCCCGCAGAAATGGCGGAGGCCATCCGCCGCCGGGTTCACGAACTGGAGCCCAGCCGCTCGGTCTATGGCATCACGCCGCTGCAAGCTCATCTGGATGAAGTCTCGTTCGAGAACCGCTTGCGTACATTCTTGCTGGTTCTGTTCGCCGCCTCTGCGGTCTTTCTCGCCTGCATTGGGATTTACGGAACGCTGAACTATCTCGGTCGCTTGCGGCAGAGAGAAGTAGGAATGCGGCTCGCATTAGGCGCACTGCCGCGCCAGATCGTCACCAGATTCGTCATGCAGGGTCTTCGCGTAACGGGTATCGGATGCACAGCCGGCCTTGTTCTCAGCCTGATTGCAACGCGCCTGATCGACAGCATGCTCTACGGCGTTTCGGCGCTGGATCCGGCGACCTATGGGAGTGTTCTGCTTCTGATTCTTGTCGTGGCAACCGCGGCATCGCTGATTCCCGCGTGGCGCGCCTCACGCATTGAATTGGTGCAGGTATTGCGCGAAGAGTGAAAAATCTGGCGGAACCCGAGGGTTCCGCCGTAGTGCGCGACCGGTGCTGGTTGCGTGATCGGGAGTGGTTTCTCCTTAGCCCCAGCGCGGTTGCTCATCCAGACTGATGCCCAACGCGGTCTTCGCTACAACCTCGTGCGTGAGGAACGAATTCGCAGGATGAATTCGTCCCAGGCGCGCATCGCGGATCAAGCGCTCGTATCCTACGGAACGGAAAATTCCTGCCCCTCCGCAGACTTCGAGTCCGAGATCGACCACGCGCCACGATCCCTCCACGGCGCGGTACTTGGCCGAAAAAATCTTCAAAGGCCACTGCGCCCCGTGATCGACGCCCTGCGACCATTCGCGCGCAACCGTGTCGAGGTGCGGCCCGACGGATTCCAGTTCGATGACCATGTCAGCGATCGTGTGCTGAATTTCCGGATGGTAGGCCATGGAGCGCGTCAGAGCCATCGAACTCTTGCTCTTTGCCGAAACGATTGCCAGGTCGAGTGCACGCCGGGCAAGTCCGTAATAGACGTTGGCAAAACCCGTCAGGGCCCAGGCGAATACCGTGAGCACGAAGGCATCGATTCCTGCCGCGCCGGGCGCCAGCACGCGGACCACGTATCGATCCGGCACGAATGCATTCTCGACTACCGTGTCATCACTGCGCGTGGCACGCATGCCCAGCACATCCCATGTCTGCTTGACCGTATACCCGGGAGTACCGCGAGGCAGGAACGCATGAACGACCTTCGGCTGGGTCGGGTCACTCATATCCATTCCGTGCAGTCCGAACCGCGTCCATACGGGTGTGAGGCTGCCGAACATTTTTCGACCAGTGAAGCGATATCCGCCTTCGACGCGCTCGGCTTTTGCGGTCGAGAGGAGAACCGGAACATCGTTCCCACTTTCTGCGTGGCCGGCGGCGAAAACTTCGCCGGCAGCGCAATCTTTCAAAATCCACTCCAACGAGTTGTCGCCGCGGCGCCACAGATCGGCCGCAACGCCGGCCCAATAAAGATGCATGTTAAGCGCGAGCGCTGTTGCCGGCGCATAATACGCGAGTCGGCGCTGCTCCCGGCAGACTTCCGCCAGCGACAGCCCTGCCCCGCCAAATTTCACCGGCACCGGCATAAGCAGATACTTCGCCGCTCGCAATTCCTCGAAATCTTCCTCGAAGAACCGGTTCTCGCGATCGTAATTGGCAGCTCGCGATGCAAATCGCGCCAGCATTTCCTCGGTCAGTACGGACTTCACGGGCGCAGATTCGGTTGAATTGTTGTGTTGAGGAGAACGACCATTCCCGCCGACATTCTCCTCGATTGCGGTCGTCTTAGTGACTGGCTCCATAATTCTCCCCCTTAGTTTCCGGGATATTCTACAGTTGGTGATACAGCACCGGGATTCAATTCTGGGAGCTTGTTTTCGGTGGTTTTACGGCCGAAATGCACGGGCAGAAGGGACGGAACCTGCCGCTTATATCGGCGATACGCGTCCCCGTAAGCCCGGATCAAATCGCGTTCCTCGAGTTGAATCGCAATCAGCATGTAGCCGGTCGTTCCCAGGGCAAATACGAGATGGGCGATGGTCATTCTGGGCGTCGCCCAGAAAATGCACAACCAGCTGAGATAGATCGGATGACGCACCATGCGGTAGAGACCAGGCGTGCGGAACGGCAGGCCCGTATATTCCTGCCCTCGAAACCGCAGGTAGACCTGACGCAGGCCGAACAGGTCGAAGTGGTTGATCAGGAATGTTGCGAGCAGAAGCAGCATCCATCCCGCCGCATAAACCCAGTAGATCGCCATCGTTCCGAATTCATTGTCGACCTGCCAGACCGATCCCCCGATCGGCCTCCACTGCCAGAAGAGTAGGATCAGCGCAAGGCTCGACAGAAGAACGTATGTGCTGCGTTCGGCTGCAGGCGGAACGATGCGGGTCCACGCGCGCTTGAACCATGACCGCGCCATGATGCTATGTTGGAGGGCAAATAGGGCAAGCAGTCCAGCGTTGATTGCCAGGGCGCGGCCGATCGATCCTTGTAATCCGGAATCGATGGTCCGGGGCACGCCAAAGTCCCCCAGGAACGCAATGGCATACAGAAAGCTGGCAAGAAATACGAGATAGCAAAAGATCCCGTAAAGCAGGGTTGAGATCCGTCCAATCATTCGTGAACTCCTCTGTGGGCCCGGCGTTTGGCCTATAATCGGTCCACTTTAGATCCGGGCTGTTTGCACGGTAGTTGAGGCCCTGATGACAAGTAACGAAGGAAAACCAAAGAAACGCCAAAGAATTGCTGTGACTTGGGCTCAGCCCTGCTAGAAACGCCGGGAAGCTTGGGGCTTCCTGCATGATCGAGCCGCAAACTACGAAGAATCCAACCTATTACCGCTTCGGCGAGTTCATTCTTGAACCCGACCGTGCCTCGTTGGTCAAGGCAGGCCGGGAGATCAGGCTGCGCCCGAAGGTTTTCGACGCCCTGCGATACCTGATCGAACACCGCGGGAGACTGGTACCCAAGGAGGAGTTAATTCAAACCCTGTGGCCGGAGGCATTCGTCACCGATGACTCGCTGGTGCAGTGCATGGTGGAATTGCGCCGCGGGCTGGACGATCGCTCCCAGGAAATTCTGAAAACAGTTCCACGACGCGGATATATCTTCGCGGCTACGGTCACGGCCGATCACGAGGCACCTGCTTCTGCATCGTCGGCAACTGCTCTTCCCCAAACCATTCCGGGAGATTACCGGCTGCCGGTTGCACGCACCCCTTTAGTCGGTCGCGAACGCGAGCTTGAGGCAGTCCAGCAGCTGCTGCGAGACCCCGCGATTCGGATGGTGACCCTTACCGGCGCCGGCGGATCGGGAAAGACGCGACTTGGCATGGAACTCTGCCGCGAGCTAACAGGCGCGTTTGAGACCCGAGTGTTTTTCGTCGCCCTGGGGTCGATCAGCGATCCGGGAATGGTTCCTGCTGCGATCGCCGAAGCCGTCGGCATTCGCGAGACAGGTGGCAGGCCGTTTCTCGATCTTCTCAAGGACTATCTTCGCGATAGCGAGCCCTCGCCGGTCCTGCTGCTTCTCGACAATATGGAGCACATTCTGGCGGCGTCCGCCTTCGTTGTGGACCTGATCGAGACCTCCCGATCCCTGAAGGTACTCGTCACCAGCCGGGCGCCGCTTCGCGTCTATGGCGAGTATGAGTTTCCAGTCCCGCCGCTGGCGCTGCCGAACTTACGTCAGATGAATTCACTCCCAGCTTTGGCGGAGAATCCATCCATCACTCTGTTTGCCCAGCGCGCGCAAGCGGTGAAGCCTGATTTTCAGCTCACGGCAGAGAATGCTATGGTCGTGGCCGAAATTTGCTCGCGAGTGGATGGTCTGCCCTTAGCCATCGAACTTGCTGCGGCTCGCGTCAAGATGCTGCCACTCAGCGGAATTCTGACCCGCCTTGAGAGCCGCCTGCAGCTCTTGACCGCCGGGGCCCGCGACCTTCCTGAGCGGCAACAAACGTTGCGCAATACGATCGACTGGAGCTTCGATCTCCTGAATGAGGCTGAACAGAAGCTCCTGCGCCGGCTGAGCGTTTTCTGGGGCGGATGCACGCTGGAAGGGGCCGAGGCTGTATGTAACACGAAAGATGACCTTGGCAAAGACATCTTTGAATTGATGTCGTCGCTGGTTGACAAGAGCCTGATTGAACAGCGGCAGCTGAACGATGACGAACCCAGGTTTCGCATGCTTGAGACTATCCGCGAATATTCGCTGGAACGGTTGCAGCAAAGCGGCGAAGAGGCTTACACCAAACGGGCTCATGCTGCTTATTGCTTGGTGCTGGCCGAGGAGGGCAATCCAGAGTTGAACGAACCCGAGCGCGCGGCCTGGCTGACGCGGTGTGACATCGAACATGATGATTTTCGCGCCGCCCTCGACTGGCTCTTTCAGACCCGTGACCTCGACTGGGGGTTCCGCTTCTGCACCGCGCTGTTTCGGTTCTGGGATATGCGCGAACACTCCGCCGAGGGACGAGCCCGGCTGGAACAACTCCTCGAACTTGCAGGAACGAACTATACCCGCGAGCGTGCCAAAATCTGCCTGTTCCTGGCAGCGTTTACAACCACGCAGGGGGATTATAGGGCTGCCGCTCAAATTGCAGACCTGGGTCGCTCGCTGTTCGAGGAACTCAATGATCCGTGGGGCATTGCGCTATCGTGGAACGCTTCCGCCATCATGGCGCGCGATCAAGGAGACTACCCCACGGCGCAGAGCAATCTTGAGAAAAGCCTGACGTTTTGGCGCACGATCGGTGACCGTGTTGCGATCGCACGCTGTCTGCACAACCTCGGAAATGTCTCGAAAATCAGCGGCGACCACGCCCGCGCTCGCATGGCACTCACGGAGGCCATGCAGATTTTTCAAGAACTCGGCGATGACAGCGGAGCCGCATGGGCCCTCAACCAACATGGCGACGTAGCCAGGGAGCAGGACGATCTTGGCGGCGCTCGAGCACTCTACGAGCAAGCTCTCTTCGCGTTTCGCAGCGCCGGAGATCGCTGGGGCCAGGCTCGCTCGCTGGCTGACCTGGGCACCATCGCCTGCGAATTGGATGAGCATGACGCCGCGTTTGCAAACTTTCGTGAAAGCCTGGATATCTTCACCAGCCTCGAACATCGGCGCGGGATTGCCCGTGTATTGGAAGGTTTGGCCTGTTTTGCATCAGCCAAGGGAGATGCGCGCCGAGCCCTCTCTGTGGCAGCCGCCGCTTCCCATCTGCGGCAAATGGTGAGCGCCCCGCTTCCGCCCGCCGAACAATCCAAGCTCGATCAAAAGCTGCTGAGCGCATGGGAGCAACTCGGTGAACTGGAAGGAAAGAAAGCCTGGAGGGATGGCTACACGATGACCATAGAGAACGCGATCCGCTATGCCTTGTTGGATTGATTGCTAGCTGATGTTCTTGGGATCAATCAGCCGCCGAACGGCTGACACGCGATTGGCGGGAATGTTGGTCCTGCGGGCATGTTCCCGGACCGTCTCCTCATCCGGAGCAAGATAGACGCAGTAGACTTTGTCTTCCGTGACGTAGCTGTGAAGCCATTGAATTTGCGGTCCTATGTCCTTAAGGGTCTGCAGGGAGCGCAGAGATACTTCTCGGATCTGCGCCTCGGTCAGCGACCCGGCACCAGGAATCTCCCGCTCGATCACAAACTGCGGCATAACCGAATTAGTCTACACTACCTGCCCGTTCATGAAGATCGGATCCTGTTATGTTATGAGTTCTTTGTCGGATATCAGGCCTATGGAAGCCGCCAAGGCCCGTACTCGAGCCAAGTCGCCTTTAGAACTGCAGTGGCCTGCTTCTTCGTATCCTAAGACAGCATAGTAGATCGCCCGATCGAAGAACTGGTTCAGCAAAAGCTGCAATTCGAGTTCGCCGTAAAGAGCCACGACATTATCAGCGAATGACTGATGACGAAGAAAATGCCAGAGGCGGTCCCGCGAAAGCAGGAGCGCCCACACGAACTGATGTAGTCTGATTCCCTCAGCCTCGCGCCGCGCGGCTACCGAACGAAAGCGCGCCTCAATATCGCTCTCTGTTTTCTGCAGCAGCCACTCTCCCAGGTTCCGATAGACCTCGCTGGCTGCCAGTCTCAATTCCTCAGCCGGGATCTTCCTGAAATCGGATGTTCGCTCTGATTTGACAATCTGCTCCGACAAGTCTCGACACAACTCCCCCGAGTGCGCCTCTATCAGCTTCACCAGTCTCATGCCCAGCATCTCTTTTTCTCGCCCTCCTGTGCCTGACAACATATATCGTATCACGATATATTATCGATGCGCAAATGACCCTTGACGAGCCTGTCGGGCGCCCCGGCGCATAAAAACGGGGGATGACGGCAGCTCCAGCCCAGTTTGGGTAACGGGAAATACAACGGGAAATACTATGTCTGCCGCCAGTCTAGGGCTGAATCTCGCCGACCCATTTTGCTTCGCCAATTAAGGAAGGACATCGTTGGCTGCGCGAAGACGCTTGGAGGAGCATCGTTCATCCGACGTCGCTAACAGCGTTCGAGAAGGGGGGTGACAACTCCCCATGACCAGCTTACAATTCCAAAAAGGAGTCCCCCCAAGGAACTTGCCCCCTGTTCCCTTCCCGTCGGCGTGAAGACGGACAGCGGTAATGACACGCCTGGCGAGTCACGGTGACAACTTGCACGCGCAAATCCACGGGCTTCGCATAGCTGTGCTGGTGTCTTTATTGTCGGTACCTCTTTGCGCGGCGGACCCAAAACCGGATGTTAAGAGTTTGGCTGCCGCTGTGGATGCGCATTACAACCATTTGCGCTCCCTGGAGGCTGGATTTACAGAACTGTACCGGGGTTCAGGCATGGACCGGACAGAATCGGGCACGCTGTGGCTGAAAAAACCCGGCAAGATGCGTTGGGAGTACCGTTCTCCCAAGGAGAAGCTCTTTGTGAGCAACGGGAAAGATGCGTGGTTTTATGTCCCGGACGACCGGCAGGCGCGCAAGGAGGCGGCCAAGAAATTGGAGGATATTCGATCTCCGCTTGGGTTCCTGCTTGGTAAGACAAAGCTGGAGAAGGAGTTGCGGGGACTCTCGATTGCTCCCGATATCGATCCTCTAAGTCCCGGAAACACGGTTCTGCGGGGAATGCCAACCGCTTTGGCGGACCGCGTCAGCGAGATCATCCTGGAGATCACGCCCGACAGCAGGATTGTTCGACTGGTGATGCAGGGAGTGGATGGGGCGTCGACGGAATATCGCTTTATCGATCAGAAAGAGAATGTGGGGATTGCCGACGGACGGTTCGATTTCCGGGTTCCGGCCGGCACCGAGGTCGTCGAAGGAGAGTTGGGGCAATAGCAGAGGTTACTTGCGGTACCTGACAGGGGAGCTTTGGAGTGGGTCGACGGCTTAGAATGGTAGACTGAGCGGTAGGTTTCCGGGCGACAATTCCTTGAAAAACAAGGGCAAATGGCGGAATTCGTAGTCAAAATCGCGGACGACCGCGGGCGCGTCCATCAGCACATTGAGCAAGGATACTCGGAAGCTGAGGTGCGCGACCGCTTCTCATCCCAGGGATACCTCGTCTATTGGGTCAAGCCGCAGGGCATGATGGCTGGCGGCTTCTCGCTGCGACGCCGCAGGAAGCTCAAGCAGGACACGTTTCTGGTTTTCAACCAGCAATTTCTAACCCTGATCCGCGCCGGACTGCCGATCCTGAATTCGCTCGAGCTGCTCATCAAGCGACAAAAAGATCAGCAACTGAAGACGATTCTGGAAAACGTCCGCGAACGGGTCAAAGGCGGAGAGTTGTTGTCGGACTCGTTCGCGGCCCAGGGGATCATTCCCAAGATCTATACGACCACGCTGATGGCTGGCGAAAAGAGCGGCAATATTGATGAGGTTTTGTCGCGTTACATCAGTTTCCAGCGCCTGGCGATGACCTTCCGCAAGAAGTTGTTCGTGTCTCTCATTTACCCCACGCTGCTGGTCTCAGTCGTGCTGATCATGGTGACGTTCCTGTTCACCTACGTAGTGCCCAAGTTCGCTGACCTCTTTAATAGCCTTGATGCCAAACTGCCAGAGATCACGGTTTTCATGCTGAATGTAGGGCTGAACGCGCAAAAATATGCTCCTTTCATATTGGTGGGCCTGGTGGTTGGCGGCATTTTTTTGTGGAAGTGGAAGGATACGGATCGTGGTGCGGACCGGATTGATCGGGTCATTCTGAGCATTCCGCTGCTGGGGGAGATTCGGATCAAGCACCAGGTCGCGAGCTTCTCGCGGATGCTATCTACCCTGCTGTCGGGCGGATTGCCCCTGGTTCCGGCGATGGAAACGGCCGGGTCCGCAATGAGCAGCCGTCGCATCTTAAAAGGTGTAATGCGGGCCGGTACCCGTGTAAGAGAAGGTCAAGGGCTGGCACCGAGTCTGGAAGAGCAGAAGATATTCCCCGAGCTTGCCGTGGAGATGATCGAGGTTGGCGAATCGACCGGCGCGCTGCCCCAGATGTTGAACTCGGTAGCCGAGTTTTATGAGGAAGACGTGCAGACGGCGTTGGGAGCATCCATGGCTCTGATCGAGCCGATCATTCTGATTGTTATGGCGATTTTTGTGGGCGGCGTGCTGATTTCGTTGTATTTGCCGATCTTTACGTTGGGAGTGCATTGAGCTTGAAACGATGGGCTGCGATAGCTCACAACTTAAGGATGAAGGCGGTTAGCACTCAGGACTAGGTAAATGGCAACAGCAGACAAGAAATCACTCTTCGTAGGCGGCGGTAACGGCGGACCTATCAGCCCGACCGGCAACCCCGTCTCGGACCTGGAGCGGGCGCAAGACGTGGCGCGGCGCTATCGTTGCGAGTTCATCGATCTCAGCGGGTTTGAGCTGCACCACGAACTGTTCAAGAAGATCCCAGTTGAGCTGATGTTCCGCTACAACTTCGTGCCGCTGGAAGAGACCGGTGACGGCAAGCTGGCGATCGCAATCGCCGATCCCAGCCAGCTGATGATGATCGACGAGATTAGCCTGCTGCTGAAGCAGCGCATCATCACCAAGGTTTCGACTCTCAAGCAAATCTCCGACATCCTGAAGAAGACCGAGCAGTCGCAACGCGTGCTCGAGGAGGCCAGCGAAGGCTTCCAGATCATCCGCGAAGATGAGAACACCGGCGCGGAAGAAACGTTGAGCATCGACAAGCTGACGGCGACGGGCGATACGAGCCCGATCATCCGCCTGGTCGATACCACGATTTTCACCGCACTGCAAAGGCGCGCTTCCGACATTCACATCGAAACGCGCGACGATTCCGTCGTGATCAAGTTCCGCATTGACGGCGTGCTCACGCAGGCTATGCCGCCGATCGGCAAAGAGCATCACTCGACCGTGATCTCGCGTATCAAGGTCATGAGCGAGTTAGACATTTCCGAGCGGCGCGTGCCCCAGGATGGACGCTTCCGCGTCAAGTACAACGGTCGCGCCATCGACTTCCGCGTATCGATCATGCCGTCGATACACGGGGAGGACGCCGTGCTTCGCGTGCTCGATAAAGAGTCGATGAGCGAGAAGTTCCGCACGCTCACTCTCGACGTGGTTGGCTTCGACGAAGATGACCTGCGGCGCTTCCGGCGCTACATCAAAGAGCCATACGGCATGGTGCTGGTGACGGGGCCCACTGGTAGCGGCAAGACGACAACTCTTTATGCCGCGGTCAACGAAATCAAGACCGACGAAGACAAGATCATCACCATCGAAGATCCGGTCGAGTATCAGTTGCGGGGGATCACGCAGATTCCCGTGAACGAGAAGAAGGGCCTGACGTTTGCCCGCGGATTGCGTTCGATCTTGCGTCACGACCCGGACAAGATCATGGTCGGCGAAATCCGCGACGCCGAGACTGCGCAGATCGCGATTCAGTCGGCACTCACCGGTCACCTCGTATTCACCACGGTCCACGCCAACAACGTGGTCGATGTGATCGGACGGTTTCTGAACATGGGCGTCGAACCGTACAACTTTGTCTCGGCCCTGAACTGCATCCTGGCGCAGCGTCTGGTTCGTTTGATCTGCGATTCGTGTCGCACCCAAGTTCACTACGCCCCCGAGGTGCTCGAGGCCAGCGGCCTTGATCCAGCGCAGTGGGGCAAGGTTCCGCTGTACGAAGGTCCGGGCTGTATTGAATGCGCGGGCACAGGATTCCGCGGTCGAACCGCCATTCACGAATTGCTGGATTTGAGCGACCGCATCCGCGAGATGATTCTCGGCAAGAAGCCGACGTCAGAGATCCGGCGCGCGGCGCGCGAAGAGGGTATGCGCTTCCTGCGCGAGTCGGCGTTGGATAAGGTGCGGCTAGGAATGACCACGCTGAAGGAGATCAACAAGGTCACGTTTATTGAGGCCATGCGGTAAGGATGCGCGCCAAACCCGCGATTGGTGCGTCGCAAAAACCGCGACGCTTCGCGCGGCGCGCCCAGGTCCTTCCCGAGACAAAGAGCGCCTCGCTCAGGATGACATAGCAAACCTTCTCGAGCGAGCACCAGTTCTCTTTCAGCTATTGCAATTCTCGGCGGGACGGTTTCTGATTTATAGAAGCAAAAGGCGTATTCGGGTATGAGTTCATCGACAAATACGGCTAAGCCGAGGTTGGCTTGTGAGATTTCAGCCGACCGGGTTCTGGCCGGCCGCGTCGTCGACAACGGAGACGGTCTCGAAGCTTGTTCTGCGCACGAACTCGCACCCGGCAGCGTTGTCCCTGACCTTGTCGAGAACAATTTGCGGCAGCGCAGTGTTGTCCGCGAGGGAATTGAAAGCGCGCTGGGTGGAGTCGCTGGACGCTCAAAAGATGTGATCGCCATCATCCCTGACGCGGCCGTGCGTGTCATGTTGGTCGAGTTCGACACCCTGCCCTCCGATCATGAAGAAGCGCTGGGAGTAGTGCGGTTCCGTCTGAAAAAGTCCCTGCCTTTCGACGTGGAGAAGGCGAAGGTCTCTTATCACGCGCAGAAGATTGGCGATGAAGTAAAGGTTGTGGCCGCCGTGGCACTGGGTAGCGTCATTGAAGACTATGAAGCGGCGTTCCGCGATGCCGGTTTCAGCCCGGGAATCGTGCTGCCTTCAACGCTGGCGGCGCTGGGCGCTGCCGATGGAAAGAAGCCGACAATGGTCATTAAGGTCGACGCGCACACCACCAGCATCGCGATCTTGAATGAAGATCAATTGCAGCTGTTCCGGACGCTGGAGAATGCGCGTGGAGTAACCATCAACGGCGAGCAACTGGCGGAGGAAGTGTATCCGTCGATCGTGTTCTTTCAGGACACGTACCATCTGAACATCGAGCGAATTTACGTAGCCGGTCTTCCCGAGTCAGGCGGTGCGGCGGCGGCGCTGCGCACGCAGACGGAAGCCGATGTACAAGAACTGGTTTCATCTTCGCAGTTGGGAACCAGCGCCGGAGGCACGGTACCGCGGTGGAGAATGGCAGGAGTGGTGGGGGCACTGATTTCTTAAACCAGTGATCAGTGATTAGTAGTCAGTGACCGGCAACACCCACTGACAACTGGCAACTGGGCACTGGCTACTGATTTATGCGTATTGATATCAATCTCGCGAGCCAGCCGTACGAGGATGCGCGGCAGTTCTGGACGCGCTGGGGCACGGCCCTGGGGATACTTGGACTGCTGACGCTGGTTCTGCTCGTGCTCGACATTACCGGATGGTTGGGTGCGCACCAGGACCGCGTCGTAATGGCGCAGAAACATGCGATGATCGCTGACCGTGACCGCCTTCGCGCGGAGGCCGACAAAACTCTCAGTCTGCCTGACAATCGCACGACTCGCGATCAGTCCCGATATCTGAATGAACTGATCGAGCGGAAGGCGTTCTCCTGGACGCGCGTGCTGGAGAGTCTGGAAAAAGTGATGCCGCCACGGGTGCATCTGGTCTCGATCAGTCCGGAACTGGACGACGAAAAAGAGCTCGCTCTGAAGATGACGGTGGCCGGTGACTCGCGAGAGCGAGCCATTGAACTGGTGCGGCGCATGGAAGAATCTCGGCGGTTTGTGCAAACTGAAATTAAGACCGAGAGACACGTGGAATCGCAGACCGGCGACACGGAGCAGTTTGAAATGGCGGCGATTTACATTCCTGAGCCGCCCAATGAGCCGGCTGCGGCAAGTCCGAAACCGGCTAGTGACGCCAAGCCGAAGACAACGTCGCAGAAACCATCGCCGAAGAAAGGGGTTAAGAACTGATGCCCGATCTACGGCAAACCCGGAAGAAGATGAAGTTGACGCTGGCCGTGCTCGCCGGAGTGGATCTGCTGGCCGCCGTTCTTTATTTCTCGCCGGTAGTGGGCTCCGTCGAATCCCGCCGGATGGAAATGAACCAGCTTCAGGCTGAGTTGACGGCGAAGACACGACTAGTCGCTCCACTCAAGGATTTGCCCCAGAAGATAAATATTGCCAGGGGCCAGATCTCCGATTTTTACAGGAACCGGTTTGCCTCACAGAACTCACAAATCTACACGGAGCTCGGCAAGGTGGCGGCCGCAAACGGCGTGAAGATCGATCAGCTCCGATACAAACCCGCGGACACAACGAGCAACGGCTTGTTGCCGATTGAGATGGAAGCTGACCTGTCAGGGAGCTACGCCTCGCTGGCGCACTTTATCAATGCGATCGAGCGCGACGAAATGTTTTTCGTCATTAACAGCGTGACTCTGGGCGGCGAGCCGCAGGGGGCAGTGAAGTTGAACGTGAAACTCGAGGTGTACTTGAAGGTAGGAACGTAGTGCAACTGGGACTCGAAAATAAGAAGCAAATGACGTGGGCGATCGTCCTCGGAGTCGTTGCGCTGGTCGTGTGCGCGTATGAATTAATTCCGCTGATTGGTGGATCATCTCCGACGGATTCGAGCGCGCAAGCGGCATCCCCGCTGGTGCCTCGTCCTGCGGCTTCAAAGCCTGGAACGAAGGGTTCAGCCAAACCTGGCAAGCAGCCGGCGGGCGAGAATCTCGATCCGACCTTGCGGCTGGATTTGTTGGCGAGCAGCGAGAAGACACAGTACGAGGGCGCCGGACGGAACATCTTTGTGTCGCAGAGGGAAGAAGTGGTGATTCAACAGCCGATTGCTCCGGCGGTCACCGATCCCGGTCCGCCAGCTTATGTTCCGCCGGTAGTGGCGCCGCCGCCGCCGATTCCGTTGAAGTTCTACGGATTCGCTAATTCTCCCGGCGAACCGAAAAAGGTCTTCCTGAAAAACGGTGATGACGTTTTTGTAGCAGGCGAGGGCGAGATTGTGGACCGCCGCTACAAGGTGACCCGGATTACGGCCACTTCGGTTGAGATTCAGGACATGGTGTACAGCGGTCCGGCGCAGATCATCGCGCTGACGCAGGGAAGCTAGGAATTGGGAAATTTGGTAATTGGGTAATTTAAATTCCAGTCGCTTTGTTAAATTGCTCAATTACACAATTACCCAATTTCACGATGTTACCGATGTCTTTTCGATCACAAACCCGGGGCACTCGTCGGAATGGTGAGCAGGGTTACGTCCTGCTCACATTGCTGCTAATGATTGCAGTTATGGGCATCATGGCGGCAACGCTGGTGACCTCGATCAAGTTCGATATTAAACGGGACCGCGAAGAAGAGATGATCCACCGCGGTGTCCAGTATTCGCGAGCCATTCGAGCCTATTACAGGAAGTTCGGCCGGTATCCGGCTACCATCGAGAATCTGGAAAATACAAACCAGATGCGGTTTCTCCGCAAACGGTACAAAGACCCGCTGACCGGGAAAGATTTCAAACTGCTGCATTTCGGCGAAGCGAAGATGGGGCTGGCCGGAATGGGCGGCGGAGGGATCATTCCAGGGGCGAGCACGCTCGGGCCAAATGGAACTTTGACTCCGAACTCAAACTCCGGGTTCGGCAATAGCAGTTCGTTTGGGAATTCGAACTCGTTCGGCCAATCGACTGTTCAGAAGAGCGGCACCGATTCCTCTCAAGCCGGAACTGACACGAACGCGTCGCAGAGCGTTTCTCCCACCGCAAATACTGACGCCAGCGATCACGGCTCTTCCGATCAACCGGCGCAGACCTTTGGCGGTTTGCCTATTGTAGGAGTAGCCAGCACAAGCAAAGATCCCACCATCCGGGAATTCGATAAGAAGAAGAAATACAATGAGTGGCAGTTCGTTTACGATCCAAACATGGAGCGCGGCTTGTTGATTACGACGCCGTATCAGCCGCAACTGCAGATGTTTGGGACGGGTCCGCAGAATCTCAATGGGCAGGGGCCGAGTCCAACGCCAGGTATGGGGACTTCAGCGCCGGGAACTGGTGGAAATGCCGGAGCACCGAACACACCTACTCCAGGAAATCCCAACCAGCCAACGGATACACCAGTGCAGCAGTAGCAAACGGAAGCTCAAGTCAAAAGGCCTCGTTTCTTGACGAGGCCTTTTGATGATTCGCGAACAGGGCTGGCGCGCTTCGCGCCGTGGGCAGCCGATGGCGGCTGTCCCCACATTCAGATTCTTAGACGCTAAATGACGATCCGCAGCCGCAGGTACTCTTCACGTTCGGATTCTCGAACTTGAAGCCTGCTCCCTCGAGCGTCTCGACGTAATCGACGATGCAGCCGTTCAGATACATTACCGACGTAGCGTCGACGTAAACCTTAAGACCATCCACGTCGAAGGTCTTGTCCATCATCCCGGCGCCATTTTCGAATTGCATCGAGTAGGAGAAGCCGGAGCATCCGCCGCCCACGACTCCAATGCGCAAGCCAGCGGGCACAGGGTTCTGCTGTGCCATGATCTCTTTCACTTTGGCTACGGCATTGGCAGTCAGGTTAACGGGTGCGACTTTCTTGACTTCGGGGACGGTTGTTGTGGCCATTCGTATCTCCTTGGCTTTAAAGCTGTTCGATTATAGCAAATGTATTTGCCGTCATAGCGGGATCGGCCCCGAGAGTAACGAATTACTCACCATTTTTGATGCCAAATTCCCGGTGGAAGTCGCACAGTTCCGGATTCCGTAACAGGGCTCAGCATCGGGATTTATTCATCGCCGGGTCTTGCCAACGGGGCTATAATCGTGCCGTTAGGGCCTTCCCCCGGAGTGGTTTCGGGGTACTGCATGCCCCGTAATCACGAAGAGGAAGCCGCTGCAGGTCGACTCAGCCGAGGTGGCTTATGACGCCAATTGAAATCGTGGGCGGTATATTTGGACTCTTC
>DATEHP010000028.1:0-10773 GCA_035279505.1 Candidatus Sulfotelmatobacter sp.
CAACACAGGCACCTTGAATACTTCAAAATACCTCCACGAGACCCAGATGATCTCCGCTCCGCCTGTGGTCGGATTGTTGCCGTTTGAGCGCCCGACAATATTGAAAGGCAATCCAAAGCCGCCTTGCAGCGGCAGGCAGCACGCGGCGGCAGCGGCCGTAACGCCGGGAACCGCGTTAATCCGCTCAGTGCCGTCGTGAATGACCTGCGCGACGCCACTGGTCCTCAGAAACCGGTCGCCGCTGATCGACATAGCCATGGTGAGCACGTTATGCGTGTCGAAGCCAGGATCGACCGCCTGCAGCTTCATAAACGTGCGAATGAGGAGCGCCGCTCCGATCACCAACACGAGAGCAAGCGCCATCTCGCTGATCACCAGAACAGAGCGCACTTTGCCGCTGCGAAAGCCTGTTCCTGCACGGTTACTGCTTTCGTTCAAAGCGGCTGCAAGATTCTTGCGGGAGGCGCTGATTGCGGGCACGAGCCCAAACAAAACTCCGGTGAGAAGCGAAACGGCAAGGGTGAATAAGAGCACATTCAAATCGACCTTGACCGCCGAGCCATCTTCACCGATCCGCGGGATGCTTCCGGGATTTATGGCGAGCAAAAACCGAACGCCGGCGAATCCAAGAAGGAGTCCGAGAATTCCGCCGGTGAGCGACACCATCAGGCTCTCAGTGAGCAACTGACGAATGATGTGCCAGCGTCCAGCGCCTAGCGCAGAGCGCGTGGCGAGTTCCCGCTTGCGCGCGGTGGCGCGAATCAGCAGCAGATTCGCAACGTTGGCGCAGGCAATCAACAGCACGAGTCCGACGCTGCCGAGAAGAACGTAGAGTGACGATCGCGCATCGTGGACCATCAGTTCCTGCAGCAGAATCACACCGAAGCTGTTGTGGTTGCTCGGCCCCATCCGGCCGGGATACATCGCGCGATATTGGTCGGCGGCCAGCTTCAACTGTGCGTCGGCCATCGGTACAGTTATGCCCGGTCTCAACCGGGCAATCACCTCGAAGTAGTGCGCCTGGTCGGCCGAAGTCATTTCAAACTGAAACGGCAGCCAGAGATCGGCGGGATTGTCCGTAACAAAATCGCGGCCGATTACGCCTACCACTTGATAGGGCTGTCCGCTGAGCTGAATATTGTTGCCGACAATGCCGCGATCTCCGCCATATCGTCGCTTCCACAGACCGTAACTCAGCACCACCACATTTCCGCCGTGCGGGCTATCTTCCGCTGCGGTAAAAGTCCGCCCCGCAATCACAGGCGCGCCCAGAACCGCAAAATAGTCAGCGCTCACGTGTACGCCTTGCACCTGCTCCGGCTGATCGTTACCGGTCAGGTTCAGTCCGGCGCCGCCGGTGTCGTAGGCAGCGACCTTCTGAAAAATCCCCGTCTGTTGCCGCCAGATATTGAACTTGGGCACGTTCGCACCAGGGAAGGAACCTTGATCGCCGGTGTTCATCAGATGCACCAGCGACTGCGGATCGGGATAAGTCAGCGGCTTAAGTAGAACCGTATTAATGACGGAAAAGACGGCCGTATTCGATCCAATCCCGACCGCAATCACAAGAATCGCGACCACCGTGAATCCTGGAGCCTTCCGCAGAGATCGCACAGCAAAGCGAACGTCGCGTAAGATATTTTCGGATGACACAATCGAAGAGCCGACCGACACGCTCTGTCCGTTACCGGGCCTGTGCTGATTCATGCCGCCCCCTTGTAATTCAGAGAAGTCTGCTGATTCAGAATGGACGCCACCGCGCTCGGAAAGTTAGCTCGACTTCCGCCCCACCAATAGTGATGAACAGGTGGCCCACTCAAGCCCGATTTTAGCTTGAGTCGGGCTCTTCCTCCGGCTTCAGCCGAAGGCGAGCGGCGCGATAGCAGTTGCAGCAGATCGCGATTCTCGGCGTCAGGCACCCCAGATCCGCGGAAAACGATTCTCCAACATCAACTGTAGGAACAGCTGCGCATCTTGACGATTCGGTCTTCTGCTTGCCCACTCGGTGCTAGACGAGAACCCTCTCTAAAGACTATTCTCTCCGGTCATGGACCGGCGAACCTTCCTTCAGGGCACCCTCGCGGGCGCCGCCACCTTGGCAATTCCCCACCGAGCTGCCGCTGAGGCGGACCTTACTCCTGTCTGGAATCAGATCGAGAAGCATCACGATGAAGCCGTCCTGCGATTGCAGGAATGGATCAAGCAACCATCGATCGCCGCCGAGAACCGCGGAGTCAACGAAGGTTGCGACCTCACCATGCGCTTCCTTCGCGACGCGGGATTCACTGGCGTCACAAAGATTCCCACTGACGGCCAACCGGGAATCTTTGCCAAGCTCGATGCTGGAGCTCCGAAGACCCTCGCACTCTACTTCATGTACGACGTCAAGCAAGCGGATCCGGCAGAATGGTCTTCGCCACCGTGGGCTGCGTCACTGGTCGAGAAGCCCGGCCTCGGAACCGTGGTCGTCGGCCGCGGCGCCGTCAACCAGAAGGGCCCGGAGTCCTCTTTCATCGCCGCGCTCCATGCGATGCGCGCCGCCGGCCGCAAACTCCCTGTGAACCTCGTCCTGGTGGCTGAAGGGGAAGAGGAGATCGGCTCGCCGCACTTTCCGCAGATCGTGAATCGCCCCGAAGTGATGGCCGCGCTTCGCCCGTGCATGGGAATCTTCATGCCTTCCGCTGAGCAGGAGTTGGATGGCAAAGTCACCATGACTCTCGGCGCAAAAGGCGTCGTCGAATTGGAACTCGTGTCGAGTGGAGAGCGCTGGGGACGCGGCCCGCGCCGCGACATTCACTCCAGCAACAAGGCGCGAGTCGATAGTCCTGCGTGGCATCTCGTCGAAGCCCTGGCCACGCTGGTCTCACCCGACGGCAACGACCCGGCCATCGAAGGCTTCGCCGACAAGGCTCGACCGCTCTCGGCAGCTGAAAAAGGCATGATCGCCACCGCCGCCCAACGACTCGACGAAGCCGTAGCCAAGAAGCAAATGGGGGTCGAACATTGGGTCCACGACGTAAGCTGGCGGGAAGCTCTCGAACTGCTGGAGTCACGCCCGACTGTGAACATTGAAGGCCTGGTCGGCGGATACACCGGCCCCGGCGGCAAAACCATTCTTCCCCATCGAGCGGTCGCAAAAATCGATATGCGCCTCGTCCCCGATATGAAGGCCACCGAAGCTCTCGCCGCGCTCAAGGCTCATCTGGCCAAGCATGGCTTCGGCGACATCGAAGTGAACATGACGGGCGGATACGATCCCAACAGCACCTCTGCAGACGCCGCTCTCATTCGCGCCCAGACAGCTGTCTACAAGCGCAACCACATCGATCCCATTCTTCTCCCCCGCAGCGCAGGTTCGTGGCCCGGTTATGTGTTCACCAACGACCCTCTGCACCTCGCAGCCGGCCATTTCGGATTCGGTCACGGCAGTGGAGCCCACGCACCCGACGAGTACTACGTCATTGAGTCAAAGAACGAAAAGGTGCAAGGCATGGACGGCGCCGTGCGATCGTTTGTCGAATATCTATACGAGATTGCTTCGACAACCTGATTCTCGCGTCCCCATTTTTCGTGGGTTCTGTGCGCGAGACGTGGGGCTTTCAATCGAAACGTTGTGTCTGTCTGCGGCTGGCCGTTTATTGCTGTTAATTTCTATCGATCCTATCCCTGAAGAGGGTGCCCCATCTTTCGCTTCTTTTGCGAAAGGTGGGTACCCAAAGTTGATCCCCGTCGTAACGGAGGAACTGCAAATGGCAAAGTCAACACGGCGTGCCCTGCTGCGAGATGGCTGTCTCGCCGCCGGAACTGCCACTCTTCTCTCTTTCACTGCGCCGGAAGGAGCGAGGGCGGAAAGTGAGTCAGTTGGCGTTTTTCATGTGTTCGCATTTCAATGGAAGCCAGGAACCTCCGAAGCCCAAAAAGTCAGGGCCGCGAAAGAGATTGCCGCTTTCCAAGGGGTAATCCCGGGACTTCTTCAGACTCATGTAGGCCCAAACATTTCCCCGCGTGGAAAAGGCTATACGTTTGGCGGCATCATGCAATTCAAGGACAAGGCCTCGCTTGACGCTTATGTGCAACATCCCGCACATCAGGCGCTGCTTGCGTGGCTCGTGCCCCTGATCGATGCCATCGAACTGGACCTTCGCGCATGAGTGCGTACCCACGCCTGACGCGCGCTTCTAAAAGCCTTTGTAGCTCAGAGTCACGGTCTTCGACCCATGCGCGGGCATGGTATCGACATATGCCATGACCATCGACCCGTCGGTTTCAGTGATCACTGCCTCGGGAGAGTTGTTCGCGAAGGCGCAAGCATTTGGTCCATTCGGAATGTTCTGCGCAAATCCATTCCAATAAGCGAATTTCGGCGTGCCCACGTTCTGCAGCTGCAATCCATAGGAAAAATCGTTTAATCCATGTAAATTCCATGCTGCCACGCTGTTCTGCGTTGCAGTGAAATTGTTGAATTGTTTTTGGTCGGCACTTACATCCGCGTAGCGCACGAGGTAGACGTCTCTGGCAGCGGCGGTATTGTTCTTAAGTGTCATTGCAACTTTGATCGACGAACTTGCCGCGACCTGGGTGATGGTTTGCGTGAGTGTCCAGATGCCGTCGCTGGTGGTGCGAGCAATCTTGAGCGAACTTGCGGTTTGACTCAGCAAGGTTGGCGAATTCCAGTTTCCGGTGTCGCCCCCATACGCATAGTCGTGGTACTCAACGACTGCGGTTGCGTCACACACGCCATACCCTTCGGCCCCGAACGGAGTGATCTGTTCGTGGCCTTGAGGTGTCAGAAGGTAGAGGATGTTCCCATTCACCGACACACAATAAGACAGATTGGTGTTCCCGGTGCCGGAATTGAAGCTGTACCAGCAGCCAGCGGGTGGTAACACCTGCGGGCGGGTGCCTTTGGTTGCGCTCGGACTCTCGTTCATGGCCACTTGCGCTTGGGCTTGGATGGCATTCGTCATGGTCAGGGCAAGTGTAAGGACAAAGATTGACCCATAGGTTTTCATGCTTGAACTCCTCTTTACCTGTTCAATGATTTTGGAACGAGGAAGGCGGAGTAGCGAAAGCCCCCCAAGCTTCCGCTACCCGCCAGTTCCCGAATCAGAGACCGGAATCACTCGGCTCTACTTGTGATATCGGAAACGGGAAAGAGAACACGACAGGAAAATGTCGTATCGAACGATTTCTGGGGATGAAGATTTGGGCTGTCGCTTCGCTGTAAAGCGTTATGGGAGAGAGCATCGAATGTCCACACTTTGCAGAAACCCACAAAGGATGGGCCGCCCGCGGGTATCTGATCAGCCACATTTCCCATAAGCAAAAGAAAGGCGGGGCGGGCAAGCCTCGCCTTTCAGGTCATACTTAGCCGACAGCTTACGGACAATAGGTAGCCGGTGTTGTTATCGAGGTCGGGTCTGGAAACGAGTACCAGCCGTTTTCGGCCGAAGAAGGGGTCTCGTCGGTGAACCATTGGAACAGCACCAACTGCTGCAGGTGATACTGCACGCCATCGATGGGGATCACCACCGTGGGGAAATCATCGAAAGTCGGGCCATTCCCCTGCGGATCACCCACCTCGAGCAAATTGTTGAAAGAGCAAACGGTCCGAGGATCGGTGATCGGTGGGTACATCCAGACCGGAACAACATTGGTGGCGAATGGATCGTTCATCCACTCCAGGTTTTCGTGGTTGAAGGTACTCACGTCGGCAATGATCGGATCGACCAGGGCGGGATCGAGCCAGCTCGTGTAGATGAACGTCTGGAGTGTCACGCTGTTGTCGCGGTTCGTAACGGGATATGCGTTGTGATACCCTAGCGCCTCCGCGGTCACGTTCTGCGTGACGAAGACTGGCAGCTCATCCGGATCAAGATGGTCCACCTGAATAATCACTTGCGCCAGAGAATCGATTAAGCTGAACAAAACGTCGCCGAAGTAGTTGCCGTTTGCATCCTGGAACAAAACTCCAGTTTCGGGAGTAACCTCGACGTCAATCGGCTGCAGGATGCGCGGCGTCCGCATCTTGACGCTCCACTCGCGATCCTTATCCATCTTGTTCCAGAAGGCTGCGCGTTGCATCATCTCTCCGAATTGCCCGTAGCCATTGACGAAGCTCGCGTTTCGATACATCGGAGAGTGAACGACGTTGGTAACGGCGGCACCGGCATCGAAGGTAACTGCAATATCCCCATTTGCCCCAAAGCCAATGAAGTTCATCCGCAATGGAATCACCACAGAGCGGAAGGTTGCGCTACGGCCCGACTTCGGCGGATAGCCCAGCATGGTGAAAGGGTAGGTCACGCCGTTTACCGCGAACGAGGATGAAAAGTGCGGGAAGGTTCGAAACCGTGGGTCGTCACTCTCGGCTTTCTCCCGTCCGACTTTTCCTCGGGCTTTGTAGCCCAGGGCTCGGAAATGCTGATTTAAGGTTGCACGATCCATCACTACGACTGCTTTTCTATCGGAATGGGCGGCTGATTTTGCCGCGATCTGGCCGCTTACCGAGCGTGCGGCGACGAGTCCAATCGCTGTAACGCAGATGACTAAAGCCAGGGCAGAGCCCGAAAATACCTTGGTCGTGGCGGTCAGATACCGCTGAATCTCACATCGCATAACTCTCTCCTGTTGGCAATTGAATGCCACAATTTTTCGCCTGGATCACTCTTCTCGATCTAACTTGGCTGATTCGAACAGGGGCCGAAAGGGTGGGGAAGATTCTTCCAGAATCTAAAAACTAAGGGCTCGTTCCGTGAGTCGCCGCGAGGAACAGTATCACTACAAGCTGCTCTGGTCAAGCAACGTACTTGTCCTGATCAACATCAGGTTGGCGTAGAAAGCGATCAGTCGTACAACCGCAGGCTCCCAGCGAATCACCATTAACTCGAGAAAAAGAGCCACAAAGGACAGACAGAATAATTCCAGCCCGCGCCGGGGTCTGACAGCCAAGTCTGTCGCTTCAGACAACGACAGACCGGGTGATTCGCTAGAAACCATGCAAGCTTCTCCCTCAGGAATGCCGGGAACGTGGTGGTGTTGAATGCAGAATTGTCATTGTTGCAAATCCGCTCGCAGTGTGCCCCATCCATTGCACTGTTCTGGAAAGGGACGAGAATCTATAACGCCATCGTGCACGCTCGCTGGTGAAATCGCGCACACTTAGCCTACAATGCTTTCCACTCAGCTCTAGGGAATCACTGAGCGTCCAGCATGCCTGCCACACTCCCGGCCAATTCCGAAGCTCCCGCTGAATTCGCCGGCAAAGTCGCCGGACCTTGCGTTTTCGTGCTCTTCGGAGCCTCGGGCGATCTCACAAAGCGCAAGCTGATCCCCGCCCTGTTCAATCTGGTGCAAGCGAAGCTTCTGCCCGACACCTTCGCCGTGGTGGGCGTCTCGGTCGACGATCTCGATGTCGAAGGCTTCCGCAAGCAGGTCAGCGAGTTCTTGCCCACGAACGATCCCAAGGCGATGGACTGGCTCCGCAGTCGTCTCTTCTACGAGCGCGGCGACTTCGGTGATCCCAACACTTTCGCGAAACTCCGCGATCGCCTCGCCGCCATCGATGCCGAATGGAACACCGAAGGAAATTACCTCTTCTACATGGCGACCGCCCCGAAGTTCTTCGCGTCGATCGTCCAACAGCTGGGCCGCGCCGGACTCTCCACGCAGGACAACGGGCGCTGGCGCCGCGTCGTCATCGAAAAGCCCTTCGGAACCGACCTCGAATCCGCCAAGGCCCTGAACCGGGACATCAAGAGCGTCCTGCAGGAAAACCAGATCTACCGCATCGATCACTACCTGGGCAAAGAGACCGTGCAAAACATCATGGTCTTCCGCTTCGACAACGCGATCTTCGAACCCATCTGGAATCGCCGCTACATCGATCACGTGCAGATCACCAACGCTGAAACAGTCGGCGTGGAGCGCCGCGGCGCCTACTTCGACAACGCCGGCACCCTCCGCGACATGGTGCCCAACCACGTCATGCAACTGCTGAGCCTGACTGCGATGGAGTCTCCCGTATCGTTCTCCGCCGACGCCGTTAGAAACGAACAGGCCAAAGTATTGCATTCGCTGCAACCGCTGAACTCCGAAGATGTGCTCGAGAACAGTGTCCGCGGCCAGTACGGCGACGGCACGATCGGCGACGAACGAGTCCCGCGCTACCGCTCCGAGCCTGGCGTCAATCCCGAATCGCGCACTGAGACTTTCGTCGCCCTCAAGCTCAACATCGATAACTGGCGATGGGCGGGTGTTCCCTTCTATTTCCGCACCGGTAAACGCCTCGAGCAGCGCCACACCGAAATTGCCATCCAGTTCAAGCGCATGCCGTTTGAACTGTTCCGTAACGCGCCCTTCCACAAAGGACACACGAACACACTCGTAATTCAAATCCAACCCGTGGAAGGAATCTCGCTAAGTTTCGGCGCGAAGATTCCCGGCCCCGTGCTGCGGGTGGGTTCGGTCGACATGAGTTTCGAGTATTCGAAATATTTCGGCGCCGATGCCTATACCGGGTATGAAGTCCTGCTCTACGACTGCATGATCGGAGACGCGACACTTTTTCAGCGCGCCGACATGGTCGAAGCCGGATGGACCGTCATCGACCCGGTTCTCGATGTGTGGAAGGCGCTTCCGCCGCGCAAGTTTCCGAACTACGCCTCTGGCACCTGGGGACCCGTGGAGTCCGACCACCTGCTCGAAGCCGACAACCGTCAATGGAGGAAAATCGAGCCATGATCCTCGCCGGAGAAATCGGCGCCACCCGCACGCGCCTGGCTGCCTTTGAAACCGAGGGCAACCGCCTGCAATGTGTGGTCGAAAAAACCTACAAGAGCCAGGAGCACAGCGGCCTGGGCCAGATTCTGCCGCAGTTCACGCGCACTGAGGGCATCCCCGTTCATAGTGCTTGCTTCGGGGTTGCGGGTCCGGTGCGCGCCGGGCGCAGCAAAATTTCCAACCTTCCCTGGACGATCGATGCCAAAGAACTCGCGGCCCAACTTAAACTGCCGACGGTCGGATTGCTCAACGATCTTGAAGCCTACGCCTATGGGATCGATGCTCTCGAGTCTAAAGACTTCATCACCATCAGCCCGGGTTCCGAAGATGCTGAAGGCAACCGCGCCGTGATCTCCGCCAAGACCGGGCTCGGCATGGCCGGCCTCTTCTGGGACGGATTCCGTCACCATCCTTTCGCCTGCGAAGGCGGCCACGCCGACTTTGCTCCCAGGGACGTAGTGCAAACCGAATTGCTTGCGTACTTGCAGAAACAATACGGACGCGTGAGCTGTGAACGCATTCTCTCCGGGCCCGGCATCCGCCACATCTACGACTTCCTTCGCGACACAAGAAAAGCGGAAGAGCCTGTCGATCTGCGTGAACAACTAAACGCCGCTGCCGATGCTTCGCCCCTGATCTCGCGCCTCGCGCTCGAGGGCAAGTCCCCGATCTGCGAGCAGACGCTTTCAATTTTCGTGAGTGTATTTGGAGCTGAAGCCGGAAACTGCGCCTTGCGCTACATGACGACCGGAGGCATCTACATCGGCGGAGTCATCGCCGCAAAGATCGCCCTCAAAATGCAGGACGGCACTTTTATGCAGGCCTTCCGCGACAAAGGCCGGATGGCATCGATCCTCAAAGACATGCCCGTGCAGATCATCGCAAACGACGACTGCGGCCTGATCGGCGCCGCCCGCTACACGCTCGTGCAAAAGGCATTCAAAGGAAGCAGCCGGGCCGCGGACTAGCAACTTTGTTTTCGATTCGTTAAATCAGGGTGCCCCATCCTTGTCTCGCTTTCTTGGCGAGACAGGGTGGGGATTTTGACTTTCTTCGCCGGTGACCACTCAACACGTCTCATTCCGACAGCGCAAACTTCACTTCCACCGTCGTCTCCACCGGTACCACCTCGCCATTCAACATAAATGGCCGATACCTCCACTCGAGAACCGCATCCATCGCCGCCGGCGCCAGCATCGGATGCCCACTGAGAAGTTCAACCCGGCCGACACTTCCTTCAGAATCAATGTCAACGTTCAACAGCACCGTCCCCTCGATATGTTTCTCCTTCGCATCCCCCGGATACCCCGGATCGACTTTATGCTCGAGCAATTCCTCCATGATCCCCGCCGAAACCCGCGTCAGGTGTGGGATGCCCTCTCGCGGAGACGAACTCTGCCGTGACCCTACCGGAGTGCTAACCTCGGGACCATCGGCTACTTTGAAGCTGACCCGAACAACCGTCTCAACCTCAACCGGCTTGTCGTCTGAAATGTACCGCCCGTACCTCCACTGCTTGACCGCTTCGATCGCTGCCGGAGACAGCATCGGATGCCCGCTCACAATTTCCGGATTGCGCACCCCTCCCTCCTTGTCGATCACAATTCTGAGTACGACCGTGCCTTGAATCCGCGCCTGCCGCGCCAACGGAGGATAAACGGGCGCAACTTTCCGCACGAGGAATGTTGGGACGGAATTCGCCGGAACTTGAATCGGAGCTTGTGGCGTGTTTTGCGATGCAGCGAATGCCACAAAGATCATCAAAGTACTGCACGCCGATAAAAGTCGCACCATCGGGGACCTCCATTCAAACTGGTGAGAGCCATCCCGTATATGTAGAACGGTCAACTCGAGAACTCTTGAGCTCAATAGTTTTGCCAACGAGCGCGTTAGCCGATTCTGCGCACAAACACGGCAATCGCCTCCAGCACCTTCTCCCCCTGATCCCTGTGCGCCGAATGCTGGCAATCCTCTAGCGCCAACACTTCCACT
>DATEHP010000029.1:0-90820 GCA_035279505.1 Candidatus Sulfotelmatobacter sp.
GCCCGTTGCTACGTTGTATGCGACGAGCAGATGATTTTCGATGATCAGCAATTCCTTGTCGTCGATCCATCCGACCAGTGATGCGTGGGGAATGAAGGCTAGCCGCCTGGGAGTGTCATCTAGACGCTTAACTTCGACGGCCGGCAATTCGAGCAAGACTTTGCGGATAAGCTGCGACTCTTCGGGATTTGCCTGTCCCTGTTCTGACAATTGAATCGCCTTGTTGCCCTGGGTGGTGGCCGTTATCGTAACCGCAACCCGCTCCGCGTCGGGAGACAAGCGCGCGTTCGGGGTATAGAAACTAACGTCGTAGTCGGCGTTCTTGTAGGTCGCCTGTTCGTCAAAGATGGTGCTAGCCTTCCCATCAACGAGCACCAGGGTTTGATCATTGCTCTGGTTTGACCATCCGCAACAGCCGGTGTCGGGAATTGCCTCCACAATCACCCTCCCACTCGGGTTGGCATCGAGCACTCGCTGCAGCGGTTCGGGGAGGGTGTTTGCGGTCCACTTACTGCCCTCGAGTTGATATCGGGTGCTGTCCTTATACGTGGTTGCGGTCTGCCCAGCCACGACCTGCGTCGTCAGGAAGAAATTCTGGATTCCACAATCCGGAGCCCAAACGGAAACTGATGGACAACTCTCGTCGCATGATCCGGTGGGACAACGGCACTCCGGCAATTTCGTGGAGGTCACTTCCTCTCGCGCCTTGCCTTCCACATCAGTCCGCCATGCTTGGAAAGTGACGATGGTGGACAGATCAACCTCTTCACGTTGCAAGCGACGCGACTCGTTGGCGAACCAAAACAGATGATTTCCGTCCGCCGAGAGATACGGGAATGGCGCGGATTCGGTCACCGCTTGATTCGAACCACGGTCTTCCGACTTGTGCTCCACAGCCCGATCGATCGAAGTTGCCGTATGCCCATTCGAGGTCCATATTTTGTGCGGGTCGGTGGCGTCTGCCTCGGATAAGGGTAGTGAAATGGTCGGCGCAAATAGAATCTGGCCCGGGGGATTGACGGAAATGTTCGACGGTGATTTCACCGCCTCCGGCGGAACTTTGACGCGCTGCTTAAGGGCGAAGGTCGTGGGATCGTATTCGATCAGTTCGCCGGACGATTGCAGGACCCAGAGACGCTTAGTCTGGGCAAATGATGACGCGGACATGATGAGGACCACGAGAATAATCCGCAAAAGTGTTAGTGCGGAGAAGTGCATATGGGGAAAGCGCGTATCAGTTGGGCTCGAGTCAACGTTCACTGCCGAAACATCTCTTTCGCCCCTTCGGGGCTTGCTCAGTTGAGAACTCTTACCCCCGGCTTACGCCGGGGGCTGTATTCTTTCGCCGCTTCACGGCTATCGGGCTTGCGCATGCAATCATGCCGTAAACAATTTGTGCAGATGCCTCTTCCCGCGCAATTCCCGCCCCCGCTGACTACTTCGTATCCGGCACCGGTAGTTCGATGAAACTCGTCTGCTCGGGGGAATGGAACACGCGCTGTACGGCTTTCTTATAATCTGCCGGCTTGGCCCAGAAGATGTTTGGCACAAATGTCTGCGGATTGCGGTCATAGAGCGGGAACCAGGTTGATTGGACCTGCACCATGATGCGATGTCCCGGAAGAAATACGTGATTGGCCGTCGGCAAGGTCCACCGATAGAGCAGCGGCTTGTCGGGTGCGATCGGCTTTGGCGTCTCCAGGCTCTCACGATAGCGGCCGCGGAAAATATCCGCCGAAACCATCAACTGATATCCGCCCATCTCTTCCTGGCCCGCAACCTCATCGGGATAAACGTCAATCACCTTCACCACCCAATCCGAATCCGTTCCGCTGGTGGAAGCAATCAGATTCACCACCGGTTGCCCGCTGATCTTCACCGGGTCCTTCAACACGTCAGATGCAAAGGCGAGGACGTCAGGACGCCCGGAGGCTTCGCGCTGATCGTCCACCAGCCACTGTGGCCAGGTCAAACGGCCGCTATATCCGACCGGTTGGCTCGGTCGCGCACGATAGGGCACAGGCTTCGCGGGATCGGAAACGTACTCGTCGAACGCAGCGTCGCCGGCTTGGGGAGTGTCAAAACTCAGCTTGAGTCCTGCACCGAGATATAACGGCTTGGCGCGGACAGCGCACCCTGACTCACATCCGGCGGGCCAGGAGGGCAAACGGCGCCAGGTATTCGTTCCGGTTTCAAAGGCCGTCACTGTGGCTACGTCGGCTTTCGGCGCACCGTCTTTCAAGTATTGATCCAGAAATGGCTTCAGAATGTTCAGGCGGAAATATCGACCGGTATCGCGGCCGAACTTCAGCGCGCCCAGCGAACTGGCGTCTTCAATCTCTTGCCCGTGATGCCATGGACCCATCACCAGAAATATTTTGTCGTTGGCAGTATCCTTGGGCTTAAGCGCCTTGTATACGGCGGGTGCGCCGTAAATATCTTCCTGGTCCCAGAGGCTGTCGACCAGCATGGTCGGGACCTTGAGGGGGTGGGCCGCGAGGATTTTGTCCATCGCCTGCTGCTGCCACCACGAGTCGTAACTCGGATGATCGAGCAGCTTGCGCCAGAATCCGACCTGCTCGAGACCGTGCCGCCGTCCTAACTCGCCCGCCGAACCAGCCTCCATGTAGACGTCGTAATCGTCAAAGTGATCTGTCCACCAGTGTTCGGAGTTCGAGCGAGTCGCCTCCTGTTCGTAGATGTAGGGCATGTTCTGTTCACGAAATGCTCCGTTGTGGAACCAGTCGTCGCCCATCCATCCATCGACCATGGGATTCATCGGGACCGCGACTTTGAGTGCGGGATGCGGATTCACCAGCGCCATCAAAGGGAGAAATCCGTCGTAGGAAATACCGAGGATGCCCACCTTCCCGTTACTCTCGGGAACATTCTTCACCAGCCAGTCGATGGAGTCGTAGGTATCGGTCGAGTGATCGACCGGCGTCGGATTCAGAGGGCCATGCAGTGGGCGCGTCATTACATAGTCTCCTTCCGAGCCGTACTTGCCGCGGACATCCTGCACGACCCGTATGTATCCCCCTTCCAGGATCACTTCCAAGGCGTTGTCATATCCGTTGAGAATCGGGCCAAGATGCGAACTCTGTGCGTGACTTGTCTGCGCCCTCGCACTGTAGGGGGTACGGGTCAGGAGAATGGGAGCGTTCTTAGCGCCCTTTGGAATCACGATGACGGTGTGCAGCTTGACTCCGTCACGCATCGGGATCATGACATCACGCTTCACGTAATCGAAGCTGTCGGTGACCGGCGAAAATTTCTCGGGCGTTTCACTCGGCAAAGAGGCGGCTTGTTGCGCCGCGATTGGGAGTAAAGCGGCAAGCAGAAGACTGAGAAGACACACCGCCCGGACAGCAAACCAAACTCTCATGAACAGGTCCTCGGAAGTGGACGATGTTAACTCGTTCTGCGGTCCCTTGCCAAATCAAGGACAAACACAACGCGAAGACCGACTAGCTGCTCCAGTTTTCGAAGCGGTAATGGAGAGAACCGGAGCATTCGCGGCTTTTTTCTTTTCCGGAGAAGGATGGTCTTGGTGTCCAAACCACTGCTGAAAGTGATAGGCTACACAATTCTTGCCCAGGATCTTGAAATGAGTGGAGAGTCGCGTTGAGGGGCTCCTCTATAATAACGAGGAATTCCATGGGGCTACAACCGATCGTCAACTCATGCCGGGCCCTGCCGCTCTCGCTTCGTTCTTATGCCGGTTGATTGCATCAATCCTAAACCCGGACTCGAAGTCGCGAGCTTGACTGACATCGGGCGCCTGCGCATCAACAACGAAGACTCGTGCCTCTACTGGGAGCCGGATTCCGACGAAGAATTCTCGCGGAAAGGCCGGCTGGCTGTGATCGCCGACGGGATGGGCGGTTACGAAGGCGGGCAGGAGGCGAGCCGCCTCGCGGTCGAAACCGTGCGCTTCGTGTATGACGAGGGTTTTGACGATGATCCACAGAATACGCTGGTGAGCGGCCTTCGCTCGGCGCACGACACGATTCAGCGCTATGCAGCGCAACATCCTCAATTTGCTGGGATGGGCACAACCTGCACCGCCCTTTCCATCGTCGAACGTCAACTGTGTTTCGCCCACATTGGAGACAGCCGTCTTTATCTTCTTCGCGCCGGGGCAACTTCGCGGCTTACGCGCGATCATTCCTACGTTGGCCGTCTAGTGGAGAGCGGTATCGTCCGCTCTGAAGATGCCGAATCACACCCGCAGCGGCACATCCTGACCGCCGCGCTTGGTTCCGGCCACGAGGTGATCCCTCATACTCCCGAGCAGCCCGTGCCTCTCGAAGAAGGCGATGTTCTTGTCCTTTGCACTGATGGGCTCTGGAGCGTGGTGGGGGAGGCTGACCTTACACGGATCGCACTAGCCGAACCGCCGGCCGAAGCCTGCCTGAAGCTGGTGAATGCAGCATTGGAGCGTGGCGGTCCCGACAACGTCACGGTCATCATTCTCCGCGTCGCTCGCAATTGAGGGGCAGAGTCCCGCGAGCGTGGCAAAGAATGTACTAGCCGGATTTTCTACAAAGGCCACGCAGCCGGGGACAGAAAAACTGCAACGATTTGCACATCGGCTTCTCCCCGAATGGCGCCCTCTTTTTAAGTTGCTGATTTAGCAGCCTGTTGCCCAGTCAGTTGCCTGGGGCGAGTGGCATATTGATTGCCTTACCCTCTACGTTGATAATGTCTATTAATTTAATTATATTTATAGGATAATCTGCCACAATGAAGATCGCTGAGAAATATTCATGGGCGCTGCAGAGACTGGCTCTTCTCTCTCTGTTTGTGCTGGGGCTGTCGATCTCAGGATGGGCGCAAGAAAAAGTTACAACCATCCGTGTCGGAGCTTTCCCGAACATCACACACGCGCAAGCGATGGTAGGAAAAGCCAACGGCTGGTTCGATAGGGCGATGGGACCTACGGTCAAGGTCCAGTGGACCAGTTTCAACGCAGGCCCTTCTGCGATTGAAGCGCTGTTTGCGGGCGCGATTGATATGACGTATGTCGGTCCGAATCCGGCGATTAACGGCTATGTCCGCTCCAACGGCGAGGCGCTTCGCGTGGTTGCAGGCGCAGCCAGCGGCGGAGCTTCTCTCGTCGTCCGCAATGATGCCGGCATCAACAAGCCGGAAGATTTTCACGGCAAGCGCATCGCCTCTCCGCAATTCGGCAATACGCAGGATGTGGCGCTGAGGAATTGGCTGAAGAAGAACGGTCTGAAGACGAACGATAAAGGCGGAGACGTGCAAATCGTTCCCATGGCCAATCCCGATCAGCTGACGCTGTTCCTGAAGAAGGATCTCGATGCGGCGTGGGCTCCGGAGCCCTGGGCTACGCGCCTGATCCATGAGGGCAATGGACGCCTCTTCGTCGACGAGCGCTCGCTTTGGCCGAACGGCCAGTTCGTGATCGGACTGCTCGTTGTAAATAACAAGTTCCTCAAAGAGCATCCGGATCTTGTCAAAAACTGGATTCGCGCCCACATCGAATTGACAGACTGGATCAATGCTCACCAACCGGAAGCCAAGAAGCTGGTGAACGAGCAGATTCAGCGTGAGACCAGCAAAGCTCTGCCGGCCGACGTCCTGAACGAAGCTTTCTCACGGCTGCAGATTACATACGACCCGTTGCATGGAGCTCTCAGCACCGCGGCGCAGCAGGCGTTCGAAGACGGATTCCTCGGGCGGCAGATGCCGGATCTTTCCAACCTCTACGACTTGACGCTCCTCAATCAGGTCCTCGCAGAAAAGAAGCGGAAGGCGATTCAATGAGTACCAACGCACAAGCGGTTCCGCGCCGTTATCCCGTACCCGAACCGCGTCAGCCTGCGCGTAGCAACAAAATCGGGCCTGTTTCGGTCGGCCATCCGGATCACGCTCCGTCCACACAGGTATCGAAAGTGGGCCTGAGCGAGATTTGCCTGAGCTATCGCGCGCAAAGTGGCGAACGCCTTCTGGCGCTCGACCACATCAATCTGCAGGTCAAGGCCGGAGAGTTCGTCTGCATCGTCGGTCCGTCGGGTTGCGGAAAATCGACCCTGCTGCATTTGATCGCCGGGCTGCATTCGCAGACCTCGGGCCAGGTGCTGGTGGATGGGAATCCTGTGCAGGGAACGGGCACCGACCGCATCCTGATCTTCCAGGAGCACGGGCTGTTCCCCTGGCTGACGGTCGCCGAGAACGTTGAGTTCGGCATGAAGATGAAGGGCGTTCCAAAGGCCGAGCGCAAGGAGAAGATGAGGCACTACCTCCGCCTGGTGCACCTTGGGAAGTTCGAAAACAGTTACATCCACCAGCTTTCCGGCGGCATGAAGCAGCGCGTTGCGATTGCCCGAGCGCTGGCCACAGAGCCCGATGTGCTTTTGATGGATGAACCTTTCGCGGCTCTCGACGCCCAGACTCGCGATCTGCTGCACGATGAACTGGAGCGCATCTGGAGCAAAACGGGACGCACCATCATTTTTGTCACCCATAACGTGCGCGAAGCCGTTCGCCTTGGCGATCGTGTGGTTCTTCTGACATTCCGGCCAGGCCGCGTGAAAAGCGAGTTCCCCGTGTACCTGCCGCGGCCCCGGAGCCTGGAAGATCCCGAGGTCGCGCTGGCGGCCCGCGAGGTTCTCGACGAACTCCGCGATGAAATTAACCGCTCCCTCGAAGACGAATACAAGGTCGGCATAAAGCCGCACATCGAACCGGGAGAGGACCGATGAAACGCGCAGCCCGCTATATCATTTTTTACGGCGCTCTGTTTGGCTTGTGGACGCTTCTCGCTGAATTGAAAATCTGGCCGCCATATTTGTTCCCGACTCCATGGGGAGTGGCTGAATCGCTGTACGCCGGATTTCAGGATCACACGTATTGGATCGCGATTCGCGTCAGCATGCAGCGCGTCATCATTGGCTATGGGATCTCCGTCGTACTCGGCATGATTCTCGGCCTCGGAGTGGCCAGCAACAAGTTCCTCGAAGAGACCATGGGAGGCCTGCTGGTCAGCCTGCAGAGCCTGCCCAGCATCTGCTGGTGGCCACTGGCGCTGCTGTGGTTCGGGCTCAATCAGAATGCGATTCTCTTCGTCGTGATTATGGGATCGCTGCTTTCCGTGACGCTGGCGATGGAAGATGGCCGCAAGCAGATGCCGAAGATCTTCGGGCAAGCTGGACGCAATCTTGGCGCCAAGGGATTCAAGCTCTTTTGGTATGTCCTGCTGCCGGCTAGCTTGCCCTTTATTGTTTCGGGATTGAAGCAAGGATGGGCCTTCGCCTGGCGCTCGCTGATCACAGCTGAGATGCTTTACTTGAGCCTCGGCTTGGGGCAGGTTCTGATGATGGGGCGGGATCTGAATGACATGAGCGCTGTGATCGCCGTCATGGTGCTGATCATCGCTATCGGCTACATCATTGACGGCGTCGTATTCAAATCGATGGAGCGCCATCTTCAGAATAAGTGGGGTCTGGCTCCGGCGAACTAAGGTAACCGAGCAATTGCTCTAAAAAACTAACTTTGCGAATTCGACAAAAGTGCTTTTCAAATAATGTCTACTATGTTTATAGTAATACTACCTAACGTGAGCCTCGAATCAATTCCGGGCTGCTGTTGTAAGCAAGTGGATCCTCTTCGCGCCTGTTGAGCGCCGAAGAGTTCCCCAAATTGTCTCCCTCGAAAAATACACGCAGTACAACTCAAAAGGAGAGGACCGTACGACCATGAAAGCAACTATCCACAACCTTCGAACAGCTCTGACCCTTGCCGCCCTGACGGCGGGAGCCTGGGCGCAGACCCAGACCGCCGCAAACGTGGCCCCGACACCACCCGCTGCCGAGGCTCCGGCATCCCCTACCCCAGACCAGCAACTCCGCTCAGAACTTGAACAACTGAAACAACTCGTTCGTCAGCAACAACAGCGCATTGACGCCCTTGAGACGGGACGCATATCCGAAGCTGTAACGACGGCAGTAGTCGCCTCCGCCGCTCCAGTTGCCGCGCCCAAGGTGGAGCCCACCGCGAACGCTCCGCAGCAAACCGACACGCAACCGCAAAATCCGTCGCAGGCCCAGACCGTCCAAGCCGGAAGCTCCGATGAACGCATCCGCAACCTCGAACGCCAGATCAAGGGCCTCGGTCCGATCTCGTTCAGCGGCGACATACGCCTCCGCGGCGAGCCTTTCTTCGGAGGCCCCCGCGATCAGTCGATGGATCGCGCCCGCGCCCGTGTTCGTGTACGATTCAACGCGCTCGCCACGCTGGGTTCACAGTTCCGGGCCGGTCTCACGCTGGCCAGCGGCGACATCAACGATCCCACCACCACGAACCAGACCCTGACTGGGTTCTACACTCGCAAGGCTGTCGCGCTCGACCAAGCCTTCATCGAATTCACTCCCGACCAGTTCAAGAACCTGACGCTTGTCGGTGGAAAGTTCCGCTATCCGTGGTTCAACACCGAACTCACGTGGGACAAAGATCTGAACCCCGAAGGCGCAGCTGAAACTCTCGGATTTAAGATCAACACGCCCATCCTCAAGCGCATCGCACTGGTAGGATTCCAGCTGCCCTTCGCCGAGGTAGCGGGAACGAGTTCCACCGATAAGCGCATTGCCCAGCAGATCACTTACGGCGGTCAGCTCCAAACCGGATGGCAGCTTGGTCCTCACATCAAGCTGAGCGCGTTTTCCGGATACTACAATTACCGGGGCACCGACTCGATCGCGCTCGCTCTGGCGCGCGCCAACTCGAAAAATCCGCAGACTCCTTTGACCGGCTTGCTCCCGTTGGGAACAGGCAACGCCGTTCAGGATTCCACGTATGTCACCACCGCAACCACGATCATCACGATAGCCGGCACGGCGTATCCGACCGGCGTCTCTTCGGTCACAAGCGCGCAATTCGCTTCCAAGTTCGGCCTGTTCGACAACCTTGCCAAGATCGACATCGACACGGGCAATGCCCGCCTGCCGATCTCCTTCGTCGGCGACTACGTGCAGAACACCGAAGCCTGCTCCAATCTCGCGAACATCATTGCCGCCCCCGCGAACACGGCTACCACGACCTATAAGAAGGCGCTCAACGCCTCCTGCGCCTCCAACCAACGCCGAGGCTACTGGGCCGAAGGCAGAGTCGGTCGCCTGCAGGAGAAACACGATTTCCAGATCGGCTACACGCACATGAACATCGAGCGCGAGGCCGTGCTGGGCAACTTCAACTACAGCGACATCCGTCAGGGCACCAACGTCACTCAGCACCGCGTCGACATGTTTTATCAATTCGACAGGAACGTGCAGCTGGGCTTCACCGCCCTGGTCGGACGTCCGCTGGCCTCGACCGAACCGTGGCTCACACGTTTGCAGTTTGACTCGGTTTACATCTTCTAGTTCGCAAACTGCATTGAACCTTCTGGAGAGAACTCATCTTCAGAACATCGCCGGTCCGGTTTAGCTCTCCTTTTACCCGGACCGGCGATTGAACGCTCGGACATATAGATTCGAGACCGACAGATTTCAGACGTATGGATTTGAGTGATACGGATTTGAGTAATAATAGACCGGCTCTGACCCGCGAGACGTTTATGACTTCCAGACGCAAATTCCTGCAGCAGATCTCCAGTGCGACCGTGGCCTTCACCGCTGCATCCGCATTTCCACTGTGGGCCACATCCGGACAAAGTTCCATTCCACTCGCTGGCGAAGACGAAATGATCGTCCGCTCCGCCCGCTTCTTCGATCTCGAAACTCCAGTCGAGTTCCTCAATACCTGGCTGACACCGGTCCCGCACTTTTTCGTGCGCAACCACATGCACGAACCCAGCGAACTCAGCGCGGAGAACTGGCGACTAACGCTCGGCGGCGAAGTCGACAAGCCACTGACATTCACACTGGCCGATCTCGAGAAATTGCAGACCCACTCGGTCGTCAACACTTTGGAATGCGCGGGCAACGGACGGAGTCTTCACCGGCCGCAGGTCCCCGGCGTTCAATGGGGCAAGGGCGCCGTGAGCACGGCCAGATTCACGGGCCCTCGCCTGCGCGATATCCTTCAAAGCGCGAGCATCAAATCCACCGGCAAGCATGTAATGTTCCGCGGACTCGACGAAGTCCCCGGAAAGGTTCCACCGTTCATTCGCAGCATCCCGATCGAAAAAGCGCTCGATTCCGACACGCTGATTGCAACCCACATGAACGGCGCGCCTCTGACCAAGCACCACGGCTTCCCTGCTCGCGCGCTGGTGCCAGGCTGGATTGGCGCCGCTTCGTGTAAATGGCTGGCTGAGATCAAGATCCTGGAGTCGGAGTTCGTGGGCAACTTCATGAGTCCGGGTTATCGTTTTCCGAACCAACCGGTCAAGCCTGGGGATTCGGTGAAGCCGGAGGATACGCACGTGGTCACGGGATTGAACGTGAAATCGGTAATCTCCGGGCCTGTCGACGGATCAACCTCAAAACCCGGCCACGTGGCTATTCATGGCGCCGCGTGGGCGGGCGAGGCCGATGTCGTCAAGGTAGAAGTCTCTACCGACGGCGGCGCAACCTGGAATGCAGCGAGGCTTGGGCGTGAGCAGTCAAAGTACGCCTGGCGGTTGTGGAACTTTGAGTGGAGTGCACGACGAGGGGACTACATGATTCAGTCTCGCGCGACTGACAGCCAAGGGCGTGTGCAGCCCATTGAAGCCGCGTGGAATCCCAGCGGATATCTTTATAACGCCGTTGATCAGGTGAAGATTCATGTCGCATAGCAGAATCTGCATACTCGTTTCCCTGCTGGTTGGGCTGAGCGCACTGTCCCTCGTCGCGGCTCAGAGCGGCCCGAAGCTGAATGAAGACCTGCCCGCCGGGGCCATGCAGCAGAAAGCCACCACCTCCTGCCTGGAATGTCACGAGGCGCGCATCATCCTGCAGCAACGCTTGGGTAAGGCATCTTGGACGAAGGAAGTCGACAAGATGGTGAAGTGGGGAGCGGTCGTTGATGCGAATGATCGCGATGCACTGATCGATTATCTCAGCACGAACTTCGGTCCTGATCAGCCCGCGTACAACCCTCCGCGTACATTGCGAGAGAAGACATCGGGCAAGAGCGCAGGACGAAAATGATTTCCTAGGGGGAAAAACAAAGCGCTACCGCAGTGTCCTGCAGGGCCTCTGGACACTGCGATAGCGCCGTCTCCTTTAAAGCGCGAATGCGAGCAATCTCTAGGGCTCTGTCTCCTCGGTGCCATCTGCGCCCTCTGTGTTGAGAGCCTTTTCCGGACGCAGCAGCGGAAACAGAATCACGTCGCGGATGGTGTGCTGGTCGGTGAGGAGCATGCACAGGCGGTCGATACCGAGGCCGACTCCGCCTGCCGGGGGCATCCCGTAGGAGAGCGCGCGGATGTAATCTTCGTCCATCTGGTGGGCTTCTTCGTCGCCGCGCTCGCGTTCTTTCAACTGCGCTTCGAAGCGGCGGCGCTGGTCTTCAGGGTCGTTAAGTTCGCTGAACCCGTTGGAGATTTCCATTTGTCCGGCGAAAATTTCGAAGCGCTCGGTCCAGTCAGGCTCGTCGGGCTTCTGCTTCGAGAGTGGTGAGACGGCAGTCGGGAATTCGTAGATGATCGTCGGCTGGATTAGATGTTCTTCGGCTGATGCTTCAAACAGTGCCGCAATTGTCTTCCCTGCCGGGGCGTTCGGGTCGTAAGGCATGTGCGAGTGTCCGGCGTTGAAACGCTCGACCAATTTCTTCACACCTTCGTGGGTGAAGAAGTCGCTCATCTCGGGCTTCGATCCGGCGTGTTCAGGCCAAAATTTGATAATTGCTTCGCGCATAGTGAGGCGCTGCCAGTTTGCCCAGTCGAGTTCGTGAACGGCGTCATTTCCATCTTTGGAGACGGTCCAATTCGATTTCGTGCTGTCATTGACAGCCTTCGCCGCCTCGGTGATGACTTCCTGTGTGACGTTCATGATGCCCTGGTAGTCGGTGTAAGCCTGATAAGCCTCCATCATGGTGAACTCTGGATTCCAGCGCCACCCCAGGCCTTCATTGCGGAAGTTGCGATTGATCTCGTAGACGCGGTCGAGCCCGCCCACAACAAGGCGCTTCAGGTAGAGCTCAGGCGCGATGCGCAGGTAGAGATCCATGTCGAGCGTATTGTGATGCGTCACGAAGGGACGTGCGACGGCGCCGCCGGCGATGGGCTGCATCATGGGCGTCTCGACTTCAATGAAGCCGTGGCGGTTGAGCGTTTCGCGGACCGACTGCACGAGTTTGGTGCGCTTGAGAAAGACTTCCCGTACCTCGGGATTCATCACAAGGTCAACGTAGCGCTGGCGGTAACGCAGTTCGACATCGGTGAGGCCGTGCCATTTTTCGGGAAGCGGCAACAGATCTTTGCTCAGAAACTCGAGTTGTTCGACGTGAACGGAAAGTTCTCCGGTACGTGTGCGGAAGAGATATCCGCTGACGCCGACGTGATCGCCGAGATCGAGCAGTTTGTAGAGTTCGAATGCATTTTCGCCGACGGCGTCTTTCCTAACGTAAATCTGCAGCTTCTTTCCGCCCTGCTGGATATGTGCGAATCCCGCTTTGCCCATGAGGCGGATCGCCATGATGCGTCCTGCAACACGGACGATAATCCGTGTCTGCTCAAGTTCCTCCGCCGACTTGGAAGTGTAGTCGGCAAGGATTTGCTCGACGGTGTGGGTGAAGTCGAACTTGGTACGGTAAGTCGGCTGACCGAGCGCTTCTATTTTCTTCAGCTTCTCAAGCCGTAGCTCGTAGATGTTTTCGTCCAGTGCCAAAGGGGTCCTTTATGCCTTGCGAGGAAGGGAGATTATAAATGGCGCCGGGTGAGGTTTGGACTGATTACAGGAACCAGGGCTTTTTCAGATCCATTCTGCGGACTTCTCTACAAGGCTGGACGAACGAGAAGAGTGGGTTTCTCGATCGAATCTTTGTTGATTTGAAAGGCGCCGCGACCCTATTTCGGCTTGGCGGGGCTGGCTGGGTCGTCGTCTTTAATCAGCACCCATGTGGTGATGCCGAGCGCGGCTGCGCCGGCAACTCCAATCGCAATGGGCGAATTAAGAGCTCCACCATATGCACCCGGAGTCGCGCCAGCCTCGCGCTTGCGATTCTTCCGCTTACTTTTGTCGGTTGAGTTGTCCGAGGACTCGTCGCGTGTGGTCTCCTGACCCTGAGCGAGCGTGACGGTTCCCTTTCCGTCACTGACCATCACATCGCCTTTGCGAGCTGCAATCCGCACGGTTCCGTCGACATCCGTGACATTGAACTCGGTCCAGGCACTCGAGGCCGGCTCTACCTTGACGTCGCCGGCTGTAGTTGCCATTCCTTTGGAGGTGGAAACCGTAACCCCGCCATGATCAATTTTGACTGAACTTCCTTCAAATTGAACCAGGGAATCGGATAGGACTCGGACCGTGGAGCCAGGTTGGTTGATGTTGGCGACAGAGTCGAAGCGCGTTTGGAGAAGATCGCCCGAGAAAATTGCCGAAGACGGACGCGGTACGTGAGCACCGTTCACCCATGCCGGTCCGCTGGTATAAAGCATGGCCGCATTGGAATCGGCCGCGAACAACGAAAAGGGGAACAGAACCGCTAGCACACAAATAACCATACCGCGAAACGCGGACCCGCCCATTCCCACACTCCGTTAATAACTATGTTGATGACCGTTTGGGGAATCGTACCCTCGTAAGGAGTTGCCCGTCAATGGCTTTTGTGCTAGCCGCTTCAGTTTTCGGTGGAAAACTTATGATTGAGACAAGACGAGTTTCGGCTCTGGACAAGCTTCCTGCTCACTTCCATCGTTCAACAACGTTCCACCAGATGGTTCGCAGCCACTCATCCATGCAGGTCTTTGCCCACTGCCGGTGTGTCCACCAACGTGGTCCAAATTCTGTGGAGTTGAGAGCGGCGGCGACGGAGAAGGACTTGCCTGGGATCTCATGCCGAAAGATGCTGAGTGCCCGGCGCGTATGAAAGTCGGAGGTCACGATCAGAATGCTGGTGCCGTTTTCGGCAGTGAGACATTTTTCAACATCATGCGTCTCCTCTCGCGTTGATAAGCCACGGATTGGACAGATGCTCACTGAAGCTGAATCCGGAAGATCGCGCACGTACTTCTGCGCCAGGTCCAGTTGAGAGACCTCGTAGATCTTGGCTTCGACCGGAACATCGATCAGTACGCGCTTCCCATAACCTTGATGCAGCAGTTCCAGGGCATGCGCGGGACGATGATCCGTTTCCCCAGCGAGCACAAGAATCAGGTCGGAAGGCTGGGGATCATCGACGACGAGTATCCGGCCGGCGTTGAGCACGAAGGTGATCAGCAGTAGAGCAGCAACAACCCCGATTGCGAAACGCACACGACCTCTTCCCGTCCAGTTCTTATTCAATGATCGAACCTCATCCATAATGTTCAGAATTTTGAATGGTCCCCCACTTTCGTGGCGGATAGGCCTTGAAGAGTGGGTGCTAGAATTGAAGGTTTCCTACCTTTCATTCCGTGCAGTCCCGGAGGCCTCATGACGACCTACTCTGCCGCAGATGCATCGGTTGATCAACTAAAGAAAAAGATTCAGCAGCGAGAAGCGCGTGTTGGGATCATTGGCCTCGGTTACGTCGGGCTCCCTTTGGCCCTCTTGTACAGCGAAAAGAAGTTCAAGGTCACAGGCTTCGATATTGATTCGCGAAAGATTGACACTCTGGCGAAGGGCGGCTCATACATTTATCGCATTGCCCCGGAAGAAATCCAGGCGGCTCAAAGCAACGGTTTCGGCGCTACCGCCGACTACTCGCGTCTGACAGAAATGGACGCCATCATCATCTGCGTCCCCACACCATTGGACGAATATCACGAGCCTGATCTTAGCTTCATTACCAGCACTACGCATTCCATCGCGCCTCATCTGCGGGCCGGACAACTAGTGGTCCTGGAGAGCACCACGTACCCGGGCACGACCGAAGAAGTCATGATCCCGATCTTAGAGAATGAGAACAAAGCGGGGCTGAAAGCGGCGCGAAACGGAGTGTACACCGGGAAGGAATTTTTTGTGGCTTTTTCGCCCGAACGTGAAGACCCGGGCAATACAACGGTGGCGCGTCCGGACATCCCCAAGGTGGTCGGCGGACTCGACCCTCAGGCTTCGGAAATCGCCCGTGCACTGTATGGCTCGATCTTCAACCGCACGGTGCCCGTTTCCTCTCCCGCAGCGGCGGAAATGACCAAACTGCTTGAGAATATTTATCGCTGCGTGAATATCGCGCTAGTGAATGAACTGAAACTTCTATCCCTGCGCATGGGCATCGATATCTGGGAGGTGATCGAGGCGGCCTCCACGAAGCCCTTCGGATTTCATCCCTTTTATCCTGGGCCTGGTCTCGGCGGGCACTGCATCCCGGTGGACCCCTTCTATCTTTCGTGGAAGGCGAAGGAGTGGGATTTCCGCACGCGTTTCATCGAACTCGCCGGTGAGATCAATACGAACATGCCTTATCACGTGCTCGCCTCCGTGAGTGGTGCATTGAACACTCGGAAGAAATCCGTGAATGGGGCAAAGGTGCTTGTGCTGGGCGTGGCTTATAAGAAGGACATCGATGATCTGCGCGAATCACCTTCGCTCACCATCATTGAACTCCTGCAAAAGGATGGCGCACAGGTCAGTTATCACGACCCCTATTTCCCCTTTATTGGCAAGGGACGGAAGTATGACCTGCAGATGACACGCTCAGAATTAAAGGATCTGGGACAGTACGACTGCGTCTTAATCGTGACGGACCATTCCGATTACGACTACAAACACATTGTCCAGCAGGCGCAACTCGTTGTGGATAGCAGAAATGCGACGCGGGGAATACAGAGTCCGAAGATCGTACGCTGCTGATGCGAAAACGGGTTATGAGTCAGCTTCCTGGTGAAATCTATCCCGTGAGTAGTGTAGTTTTTTGCGTGCCTGCCCCTAGAAAGCTTCCTCAGGTACAGCAACGATCGCAACAAATTACGCTATTTCAATAAGTTACAGACCTCGGAGAGCCGCGTGAAATGGCCTCTCCCGTGCATACTGTAGATTGAAAGAGTACACTTTCGTTTTGGTAGGCCTGCCTCCCCAAGTTTCCTCTTTTACGAGGCAGGGGAGAACTTTTAGGGTGTCTTTAGGGTTTTAGAACCTGAGCATTCGTGTGACTATGAGTCGGTCGTCGCAAGAGTCCATGTTGTTTTCTTCATTGCCCAAGTGGCAAGCACCGTGGTCTGAGTTCTTCCTCAGCTACGGGGCGCAGGTGGTTATTATTGGAATCCTAGTCTGGATCCCGGTTTTGCATCCCGAAATTCTGGAATCGCCGAAGAAAGACTATCACGCGATCGCACTGGTTCCGACTCCCGTTCCGGTAAATCACACGCCTCAGCGGCAGCTTCCTAGACCAGTGCTGGCGAAACTGGATCCGATTGACCCTCCACAGTCGGCGCTGCGTCTGCCCGCTCCAGCACCGAAGCCCAAGCCGAAAGTGGAAGATGCACCGGCTCCGGAAGTCAAAATCGACGCCAAAAAACCTGACCCGGTTCCGGTCACGAGTGCACCTGTAATTCCACGGACGATCAAAACGAACGTATTTTCGACGGGAAGTTCGGCGCCGCAGACCATTGAGCGCGCGCCACAGCACGTACAGACCGGTGGATTCGGTGATCCGAACGGAGTACCTTCCCGCACCACTCAAACTCAAGCGGTGAATATCGCCCAAGCAGGCGGCTTTGATATGCCCACCGGCCCAGGCTATGGAAATGGAACGGGAGGCGCGAACGGCGCTCGCGGAGTCGTCGCCAGCACTGGATTTGGCAATGGCGTGGCTACCGGCAATGCCCGTACCTCCTCTTCTGGCACAGTAAAACAGGCGGGATTTGGCGGCGCGGATGTTCCTGCTCCACCCACGGTGCAATCTCGCCCGGCCCAGGCGGCGCCCGCAAAAGTCGTACCGGCGGAAATCCTTTCCAAGCCAACGCCCATCTACACCGATGAGGCTCGGACCAAGCGAATTGAGGGCGAGGTACTTCTCGAAGTAGTTTTTGAAGCGAGCGGCAAGCTGCGGGTGGTCAAGATCGTTCGCGGTCTCGGTCACGGTTTGGATGATTCTGCAGTCCGTGCGGCCGAACAGATTCGCTTCAAGCCCGCCTTGAAGGACGGCCAGCCCTCGGACTCGACAGCAGTCGTCCATATCATTTTTCAACTAGCGTGATCGACTCCCAGAAGGTTCTTATGCACATGGTTCGTTCGGGCTCGGCATTGGCGGTTATTTTCCTGGCTTGTCTGTTCGCTGTGGGGCAGGATTCTGTTTCCTCACCCCCACCCTCGTCAATGGATAGCAAGCCAACGACGGCACCGCCTTCCACGGCGCCTGCGCCAATGGAGGGACTGCCTTCTGCAGCGCTGACGCTCAACGACGTCATCGACCGCGTTGTACAGCGCGAACACTATTTCATGGCGCAAATGCGACACATGCATCCCTTGGTCGAAACGTACCTGCAAGACCTGAAGAACGACGCCAATGGCAACCCTTCTCCGGTCAAGGATCAGTACTTTCTGGGTCGGCTGGACATGAGCGATGGGCCCGATGACGTCTCGTTTGTGGGACAGCCGGGTTTCGGACACCGGATGTTGAGCAAGCTGACCGGCGTCTATTCCCTGCACTATCTGCCGATGGGATTCGCACAGATGGTGGTGCTCGATAGCGATTTCCAGAAGCGCTACTACAAGTTCAATTTTGTTCGCCGTGAATTTCTGGGAGAAGTTCGGTGTCTGGTGATCGATGTTCAGCCACGCGAAGGGGAAAAGACGGCGCGCTTCCTGGGCAGAATCTGGGTCGAAGATCAGGACTACAACATCGTTCGCTTCAACGGAACCTACTTTCCCGCGCCCAAAATCAATTTCTTCTTCCATTTCGACAGTTGGCGCCTGAACATGCGGCCGGGGACTTGGCTTCCCGCGTATGTGTACACAGAGGAGTCGAACCTGAAGACCGGACTGACGAAGACCCTTCACTTTAAGGCTCAAACTAGGCTCTGGGGCTATGACTTGAAGGGCCTGGGCAAGAACGAAGAGTTCACCCAGATTCTGGTCGACGCCCCCCAGTCTGTCAGAGATCAAAGCGATGCCGCCGCCGACGCGAGTCCGGTCATGGCCGAGCGCATGTGGGAGAAACAGGCAGAAGAAAATGCCGTAGACCGCATCCAGAAGATCGGCCTGCTCGCTCCTCCGGGCGAGGTCGACAAGGTTCTGGCGACGGTTGTGAACAATCTGCTGGTGACTAACAATATCGATCTGCAGAGCGACTACCGCTGCCGCATACTTCTCACGTCGCCACTGGAGTCATTCACGATTGGCCACACGATCGTAATAAGCCGCGGGCTTCTGGACGTGCTTCCAGATGAGGCGTCATTGGCAATGGTAATGGCGCACGAACTCAGTCACATCGTGCTTGGTCATCATTTCGACACGAAACTGGCATTCAACGACAAGCTCTTCTTCCCGGATGAAGAGTCCTTCCAGCGTCTCGATTTCAAACGAACCTCCGCGGACGAAGAAGCGGCCGACACCAAGGCGCTGGAGCTCCTGAAGAACTCGCCCTACAAGGACAAGCTTGGGAACGCAGGACTGTTCTTGAAGGCGCTGCAGCAGCACTCTCCCGATCTACCCAAGCTGATTCGGCCTCATCTGGGAAACAGTTTTGCTGGCGGCAAGAGCATCCGCATGTCGAGCTTGCTTGCTTCTGCCCCCGCACTCGAGGAGAAACGTGTGGATCAGATCGCAGCACTACCGCTCGGCGGACGGATTAAGGTGGATCCGTGGACAGACCAAGTCGAACTGTCTAAAGCCAAGCCTGTGCCACTAACTTCCGCGCGCGAGAAGATGGAATTCGAACTCACGCCGTTCTTCCCTTACCTCACGCGGATGACAACTGGAGGCGCGGAGAAGATGGCGCTCACAACCACTACGCCAACAGCAGAAACGACCCCGAAGTAAACGTCAAGGGACGCGGAACGGATGTCGTCAGAGCTGGAGGTCTAGTCGCCGGGCGCGGACCTGCTGGAGTACTTCGCTTACATCTACTGGATGGCGCTGCCGACTTGGGAGAATACGTTGTTGGCGTTTGATCCGATGAGTCGAATCGTGCCTACAACGATGACCAGAATCACAGCTAACATAACCGCATATTCCGCAATATCCTGGCCCTGCTCATCATTCCACAACTGGTGTAGAAGTTTTGCCACGGTGGCTCCCTTATAAGTCCCAAGATGATGAAAACTTGGGTGCCAGCACACACATTCACATCTGGTCCTTAAAGGAAAACTATAGTCGCCGCAAATCGCATAGCCAATGGCACGTAAGTGCCACTCGCAGGTGACTTCGGTCACGTAAAGTCGGTCACGTAATGGGCTTGAGTGGGAGTGCCTGATTTACGGCAAACAGAGCCAGCTCTAAACGCGTGGAAACACCCAACTTATCGAAGATATTGCTGAGGTGGTGTTTCACGGTATCTTCGCTGATCTTGAAGTATTCGGCGATTTCCTTGTTGGAATACCCGGCGACCACCGCCGAAACGATTTCCAGTTCGCGGGGAGTAAGGCCGAACTTCTTCTGTCGCGCTTCGTCGTGCGTCGACTGCATGAGGGTCCGCAAGTACTGCACCAGGTTCGAGACGCTCTCCCGGCCCACCCAATACTCCCCGGCCATCACAGTTTGTATAGCTTTAAGTAAAAGCTGGGTGGCTGAATCCTTGAGAACGACTCCTCTGGCTCCCAGTTGCAGAGCCTCGACAATCTGACTCTTCTCCGCGGCCGCCGTAAGCAGGATTACCCTGACCGGAGTGGCGTTGACGGGCATACTCAACTCGCGCAACGCTTCCAATCCTGGGTGCCTCGGCATCGCTAAGTCGAGCAGAAGAATGTCGGGTTTTAATTGGCGCGCCAATTTCACCGCTTCGGCGCCGTCCGATGCCTCACCCAAGACTTTGAGATCTGCTTCCGCCTCGAGCAGCCGCCGCAGGCCATCGCGGAAAATCGGGTGATCATCGGCAATCACCAGCCGAATCTGTTGTGGCTTTCTAAAATGCATGCGGCAAATCCCCGTTCTTCGGCACGATAATCTCCAAGCGCGTTCCCTGTCCGGGATTAGATTCTACAGTGAGTTCCCCGCCGATCAAACCCACCCGTTCCAGAATGATCATCGGTACTTTTCCAGCTTCTTTCATTTGTTGAGCATTGTAACGACCGGAGAAAGGAAAGCCCTTTCCGTCATCTTCCATGGTCAGGGCCCACTGGTCCCCGACCGATGCTAAGCGCACCAAGGCATGGCGAGCGGCGCTATGCTTTCGCACGTTGACCAAGCCTTCTTGCACGATGCGCAGAAACTCGCGGCATACGCGTTGCCGCATATCGAGGTCGTCAAGATCGGTGACAAATCGGGCGCTAATGCCGGTCTCGCGTTGAAAGCGCTCGACTGTGTCTTTTAGCACGCCTAAGAGGCGCTGCGAGTCAACGTCGATGGCCTTCATCTGCTGCATCAACTCGCGCAGTTTGAGGACCTCTTCGCGCAGCAGACTCTGAATTCGGCCTAGCTCTCCATCGATGGGGCGATTTGCTTCAGCCTGGCGCCGCAAAACGTCGACCTGCATTTCGACAGCAATCAGTGACTGCACAGCGCCATCGTGGAGTTCGCGCGCAAAGCGTGCACGTTCGGCGGCTGATGCTCGGCGTCGCAGGCGGTGGAGAAGATAAACATTGTAGACCGCCGGGCCCACCTGACGAACCAGGTCTTGAAGAAACCGGAGCTCCTCTTGTCTTTCGCCACGCCACGATGGATTGAACAAAAATACGCGCCCTCTCCAGTCTCCCCCGAACAAGAAAGGTACGGTCACCAGAGAGTCGAAGGATTGCACTTGCCGCAATTGCGAGAGCGAAGCCAGACTAGTCACTGGCACCTGGTGTCCTGTCTCATCTAGTGCCAAAGTCTTCCACTCATCTTTGTCGACCGACGCGTAGCACACTTCCCCGGGGAAATTGTCGAGGTAGGTCTTGGCATCGCGGATCCCCGACTCGAGCCAGTGAAATTCCGCCGGCGAGCTTCCGTTGGGCTTGCTCATTTCGCCTGCAAAAACTCGATGACTGTGGGTTTCCTGGGAAGCAATCATCACTCGGGAAGGGCCGTACATTGACATAATCTCGTTGAAGATCTGCTCGATGGTGCCAGTCAGTCCTGCCTCTACGCGTACCTGGGACAATGTCCCTGTAACCACAGCTTTCTCGGCGCGAAGATGTTTTTGCTGCTCCGCCAGATATCCCAGAAGCAATCCCATCACGAGCAGGTAAATCGAGAGCATGAAAAGGCGCTGCGGATCCCCCAAATCCCTGATACTGACATTCAACCCAGTCAGCTCGCGCAACCTCTGCGGGCCTCCTGCCCCCAGCCATATGTGGACGATCACCAGGTTTTCGAACCATAACAAGGCCACTTCGGCAGCCGCCGTACCGAGAGTTTCCCACAAGCCCCAGCGGTACGCCGCGGCGGCAAGAGCAAAGAAGAAAAAGAGAAAAAATGGAGTCCTTGGCCCCTCGGCAAAAATCGAAATCAACGCCGGCCATGCGATATCGCCCGCGTGTACCAAGACTCGAAAGGCCGAGGTCGACTGCTGCCTCCGTCGCAGCAGCATCATGATGAGGATCCCATTCGCCATGTAGAAGACGAACAGGCCATAGGCTGCCCAGGAGTGTCCCAACTCTGTTGGGTCCATTCGGATCGCGACCAAGGTCGACACCGCCAGAAACACGCGGGCGGTCGCGAGCCACCGTTCGATACGGCGCGTCTCACCCGGATCCTGGGGAATTCTCATTCTCCAGGACTGGCGATAGCGGTCGATGCGGAAATTCAAATGTTCACGCGCCCTGACGCGATCACTGCTGCATATTATTGATAAAAAAGGATACCGGCAAGTTCAACTAGTTGACGGAAGAGGCAACAGCACTCCGGATTCTGCTTCCCTAGGTTACTACAGTAACCGGTCTGCAAACGATGTTGCCATCTAGAATAGCTGCGGGAGGAGTGTCTTTGAGCAAGGGTTCCAGAGTATGGTTGGCGGCGGTGGCGGCCTTGATGGTGACCGCGATCCTGGCCGCTTCGTTTCTTCGACGATCCTTTGGGTTGACCGCGTTTAGCGACATCATCCAGTCGCTGCTTTTGTTGTCCGGCGCGCTGGCGTTTGTGCCGATTGCTTTACGCTCTCGTGGAAAGGTCCGCCTATTCTGGTCACTCATCGCCATGGGAGTGACGTTCTGGCTGGCGTATCAGATGTTCTGGACCTACTACGAGGTCTGGCTGCGCCGCGATGTTCCCGATCTGTGCGCATGGGACATCGTTCTCTTCCTGCACATGGTGCCGCTCATGGCGGCTCTTGGCATTCGCCCTCAGTTTTCGCGCGATGAGTACTCTGCTCGTGTGGGCCGTCTGGATTTCGCTCTGCTGTTGGTGTGGTGGTTTTATCTATACGTTTTGATTGTGATGCCGTGGCAGTACGTTGTACCCGATGTGCCAGCCTACAATCGTCATCTCAACGTCGTCTACGTTGCTGAGAAACTGGTGTTGCTAACCGCGTTGCTAGGCTCCTGGATTGCGAGCAAGGGCGAGTGGAGAAGGATATACGCCTGGCTATTCGGTATGAGCTTCTGCTATTCAGGGGCTTCTACCCTGTGCAACTGGGCAATCGCGCGGAAAACTTACTATACCGGCAGTTTTTTCGACATTCCTCTGTTTGCAGCAATGGCTTCTTTGACCTGGATCGCTCTCAGAACCAAGGCTGAGAATCTCGAGTCCGATGCATATGGGGGCTCTACGGCGTACGGTGTCTGGGTTGCTCGTTGCAGTATGATCGCCGTATTTTCATTGCCACTATTTGCAGTCTGGGCAATGTCGGACGAAGGTGTTCCCTCGAAGGTCCGTATGTTCCGCGTGTCTCTGACCCTCATGGCAGCGTTTTCGATGGGGGTAATCATTCTTGTCCGCCAGAGAATTCTTGACCGTGAACTCGTACGCCTTCTCGAGCACTCGCGCGCCGCAATCGAACAGTTGAAGCGCCTGCAAGCACAGGTCCTGCAGTCTGAAAAGCTGGCGTCCATTGGACAGTTGGTCGGAGGTGCGGCTCACGAGCTCAACAACCCGATCACGGCGATGCTGGGGTATTCCGATCTACTCCTCAACACTCCCCTAAATGAGGAGCAGCAACCAATGGCGGCAAAGATTGGACAGTATGTTCGGCGGACCAAGTCTCTGGTCGCCAGCCTCATCAGTTTTGCCCGCCAGGCGCCGGCTCCGAAGGGGCCTCTCGACCTCAATACTCTTGCGCGAACCGCGGTTAAGCTTACTGAACCTCACTGGAAGGCGTTGGAATTTGACATCGAAACCCATTTCGACGCGGCCCTTCCTAAAGTCTTGGGGGACTCTAATCAGCTGCTTCAGGTCTGCCTTCAACTTATCGGCAACTGCTTACACGTATCGAGTGAACGACGCGGTAGCGTATTAAAGGTGGGCACGGAGCAGAATGGCGGCACCTGCGTGCTTCAGATTGTCACCCAGGCTCTGCCTGCCGCGGATACAGAACAGCAGGCCGTTAGCTCGCCTCTGGATCCGGAAGATGCCTTGGGTATGAGCGCGTGCCAGGGAATTCTCCAAGAACACCGCGGCCGCGTTTTTCGGGAACGCCGGGAAGACGGTTCGCTGTTGCTGTGCATGGAGCTACCGGTGGCTGCTCTCGCCCCAGAGGCTGAGAAGGTACCTACAACGCCTGCGATGTGGCAATCTCAACCGTACGCTTAAGCTGACCACAGGCGGCGAAGATGTCCCGACCACGAGGCCGTCGCACAAAGGTTGGGATGCCAGACCTTATCAGGACATTCCGAAAAGCCGATACTCGGTCGGCTGCTGGAGTGGAAAAATCGATCCCGGGACCGGGATTCAGGGCGATCAGATTCACTTTGCTCGGCAATCCGCGCAGCAAGATGACAACCTCTTCGGCATTCGCGGTGTCATCGTTCACACCGTCGAGAAGCACATATTCAAACGTGATGCGCTCGCGATTTCGTAGCGGAAAGTTGCGGGCGGCTTCGATCAAGGTATCTAAGTTCCACTTTCGATTAATCGGCATCAGCCGCGTGCGGGTCTCGTCGTTCGATGCATTCAGCGAAATGGCCAACTTCGGGCGAATAGACTCTAGACCGAAATCGCGAATCCGCGGGACAATGCCTGCCGTCGACACAGTCATGCGCGACTCTGCAATACCGACCTCTTCGACAAGTAATCGCACAGCTTTGATGAAATTGTCGTAGTTCAGGAACGGTTCTCCCATCCCCATAAAGACCAGGTTTACCCTGTCCTGAGGTGGGGAAACGTTCTGATCCGTGAGGACCCTTACTACCTGGCCGACAATCTCCCCGGCGGTAAGATTTCTCTTCACGCCCAAGAGAGCGGTGAGGCAGAACCGGCAATCTACAGCACACCCCACCTGACTCGAAACACAGATCGTAGCCCGGTCCCAACCGCGGGGATTGTTTTGCGCGGAATCGCCAGCCTCGGTACCATCTCCTGCCTCCCCGCCGTCTCCTTCTGGCATCCAAACGGTTTCCACAGTCTGGCCGTCTGTGAGTGCGATCAAATATCGAACCGTTCCATCCTTGGAAACGAATCGGTTTTCGATTATGGGCATGCCGATCGAATAACCATCAAACAGGAGCTTGCTCCGAAGGGCTTGCGGCAAGGTTGAGATTTGGTCGAAGGACTCCGGGCGCTTTCGATAGATGGCATCGAGAAGCTGCTGAGCTCGGTAAGCGGGCTCATCGAGGCCTGCAACCAAAGAGACCAGCTCCCCGCGATCCAATCCGAGCAACAAATTGTGCGCTGGATGAGTCATATACGCCCTGCATCTATATGATGTGTAGATGCCAAAGATCGATCATGCTCTCGGAGCATACCTTACTTTAGAAGACAGCTACAAACTGTTGATTATAAAGAGTTAAAGTTATTTTCGCACGCTTGCCTACCCTATGTCAGAATAGTTACAGTCCTTTTCTGGCGCGCAGCTATCGGAGATCCCGGAGGAGATTTCAGCAGGAAGTATCTCATGGCCCAGGAAGTCCGCAACATTCGCCGTCAGAAGCTGACGAACGGCCTGACGGTGATTACCGAGCAGATGCAGCACATCCGGTCGGCGTCGATTGGAGTGTGGCTGCAGACCGGTTCGCGCGATGAAGATCCCGAATGGAACGGAATCTCGCACTTTATCGAGCACATGGTCTTCAAGGGGACGAAACTCCGTACGGCCGAGGAAATTGCGCGCCAAGTTGATTCCATTGGCGGCAACATGGATGCTTTCACTGCCAAGGAATGCATCTGCTTCAACGTCAAGGTTCTCGACGAGCACGTACCGGTGGCGCTCGACGTCCTCAGCGACCTGGTGCTGAATCCAGTATTCGACGGCTCTGACATTGCCCGCGAACGCGGCGTGATCATGGAAGAAATCAAGATGGATGAGGACAATCCCGACTACCTCGTCCATGAGATCTTCACGCAGAACTTCTGGAAGGACCATCCCCTAGGCAAGCCGATTCTGGGAACGAAAGAGACAGTCAAGCGCTTCGAACGTAACGCCGTCCTCGACGCTTATGCCCATCGCTTTGCGCCGGGGAACATTATTGTCTCGGCTGCGGGCAATCTCGATCACGACCGTTTTGTCGAGCTTGTGCGCGGTCACTTCGAGCACATGACGCCGATGACCAATGGCTTCCATTCGTCGACTCCAAAAATCTCGTCGCGAATCATTCTGCGAAATAAAAAAGCGCTGGAACAGGTGCAACTCTGCATCGGCGTGCCGGCGCACCCCATTGCGCACGAGAAGCGTCATGCGGGCTATGTGCTGAACACCCTGCTTGGCGGAGGTATGAGTTCGCGTCTTTTTCAGAACATTCGCGAGCGGCAGGGACTGGCTTACTCGATCTACAGCGATTTGAATCCGTACCGCGACACCGGATGTTTGGCAGTCTACGCGGGAACCTCACTAGCTTCTGCTTCAAAAGTCGTGCAGTCGGTGGTCAGTGAGTTTCACAAACTGAAGACCGACCCTGTCCCCGAAGAGGAGCTAAGCCGCTCCAAGGCGCAATTGAAGGGAAGCCTGATGCTCTCGCTCGAATCGAGCACTTCGCGCATGTCGAACCTGGCGCGTCAGGAGATGTATTTTGACCGCTACTACGATCTAGATGAACTGATCGCAAGAATCGAAGCGGTCACCGCCGAGGACCTCTCCAGGCTGGCAAATGAATTCTTCAAGCCCGAATCAGTCGCCGTCACAGCTCTGGGGAACCTTAACGGCTTGAAGCTTACGCGCGATCAGCTTGCCTGCTGAGGCCTTTATACCGCTTTGAAATGCCAGTTGTAACTTCTTTCAGCGTTCTACATCTCATTTCCGACCCGCAGGTAAGAACCTGCTGACAAGATCGAGATTCAATTAAGGAGAAAACATGAAAAAGATTTTCGGCAGTTTGACGTTGGCGTGTGCCTTGATGGCCTCCATGGGGGCCTTCGCCCAGGATCAGATGAAACAAGACAGCATGAAGAAAGACGATGCCCAGCACGATTCCATGAAGAACGACGAGATGAAGAAGGACAAGAAGGGCAAGAAGGCGGCAAAAAAAGATCACATGAAGAACGACGAGATGAAGCAAGACAACATGAAGCACGACGACATGAAGAAAGATGACTCCAAGAAAGACGAAATGAAGAGCAACTAAGAGGGGAGTTCGAGGCGCGGGTTCCGAGCCCGCGCCCCCCGTTTCAGACAATTTTTCAGCTTATCTCTAATCAGCGGCGACGGACATCCCACCCGTTATCCAAATTCCCGGCTTCAAAGCCCGATGAAACAGACGGGATATTGGCAGTCAACAAGTACTTCCGCATGCATCTCACGCAGGGGACGTAGCCTTCGCGGATCGCTTCTTTCGCCGTCAGCGTCCGAATCTTATCTTTGTTATGAATCGCGTCACATCCGGGGACGTGGAAATCCTTGGCCCCGGCCGAGACGACGACCACCATATCAGGAGGTATGTTGCGTCCAGGTTGAGCGTGTTCCGATTGAAGGGGATGCGGCACCGTGAGTGAATTGGCCCATCGCAATCCGCCGGCAATCAAGGCAAGGGCAGCAATCGGAACCAGCCATGCCGACCAGGTGGACCAAGTACTCCTGCGGATTCGCGCGCCCTGCGCCAACTTACGTTCCAGCCTGCGTCCGAACCCGGTGGGCAGCTCTATCATGCGCTCGTCGCTATACAACTGGACTACATTGCGAGTTCCTTCCAGCAGCGACTTGCATCGCGTGCAAGTGCCGAAGTGTTCGTCCATCGCCATGCGCAACCCAGCATCCACATCGCCTTCGATGTAATTTGAGATCTCCTTCCACACCTGTTGGCAATTGACTACCATGGCTTGGTTCCCTTCTCGAAGGGCAGGCGGCTGAACCAGCCTTGGTCCCACCCTCCGGCAAGCAGGTCCCGTAACATGAGGCGCGCCCGCAGCAACCGCGTCTTCACCGAGGCCACAGAGATTCCGAGCGCCTCGGCCGTTTCCTGAATGTTCAACTGTTCCATATCTCTCAGCACAAATACTTCGCGATATTTTCGGTCCAGAGAAGCTAAAGCTTCTGCCAGCTTCTGTCGCACTTCTTTGCGCTCCAGAGCTTCGGAGGGAATTTCCCGCCAGTCGGCGAAGTCGCGGGGCGTGTATTCGCCCTCTTCGTCGCGGTGGTCCTCGATTCCTTCCGTCATCCGCGTTCGCTCCCTTCGCCGCCGCATGAGCGCCTCGTTGACTGTGATCTGGATCAGCCAGGTACTAAACCTCGCCTCCGCGCGAAACTGCCGGATGTTGGCCAGGGCCTTCAGCATCGCTTCCTGCGCCGCATCCTCGGCGTCGGCCTCGTTGCGCAAGATTGCTAGCGCAGCGGCATACACCCGCCGTTCATAAGGGCGGACGAGTTCATAGAAAAGCCCGGTCTGGCCGCGCTGCACCTGCGCGATCAACTCCTGCTCGCGCGTCGTGCCTTGCTCCGGATTGCTCAAGACAACGTTCAACTCTGCCATCCTGCTCCGTTGCAGTCAGTATTCTGGATCTTTCTTCCAACCCGTCAACATCGAGACGAAGTTGTTCCACCCATGCAAAAGCACCATCACAAGATGGCCGAAGACGAATGCCAAAATCGCCCACATCACAAGGAAGTGCAGCAGGCGGGCCCAGTGGAAGCCGCCCATCATCCAGGCCAGCCACGAGAACTGCACCGGCTTCCAAACGGCGAACCCGGTAAGAACAGAAAGCACCCCCAGGATGATCACGGTCGTGTAGGCATGCTTCTGCAACGGGTTGTAGGCTTCGTGCTGCTCCGGCTTGGGCCCAAAGAAAAAGTAATGCTTCACCATGGGCCAGGCGCCGGGGACGTCGCGATACGTGAACAGGACCTGCCGATAGTTGCCGCTGAAAAGCTGATACCCGAGATAGACCAGTCCGGTCGCGATGTAGATCCACATAAAGGTCAAGTGCCACTGCAGCGCTCCGCCAAGCCAGCCTCCTATCGCAAAGGCCTTGGGCCAATGCAGCAAATCCTTTTGCGGAATCTTCGAGCCGAAGCTGGGAAATGCGCGGAATATTTGCAGACCGCTGCCCACCATCACGAACAGCGCAATCGCATTCAGCCAGTGACACAAGCGGACGACCAGCGGATGCTCATACACCGCGCGGCCAACGATCTCCGTCTCTTCGCCGGTCGGGCGGATGATTTCCACTACGGTGCTGCTCATGCAATCTCCAAAAGACATTGATGGTTGTTGATTGATGATTGTCGATTGAAAACCAAAGGACCCAGCCCTCGATTTCAATTAAGAATCAGCATTCAACAATTCCTCAGTTACAGCCCGTAAAACGACGAATATCCTTGATCTTCCCAATACCCAATCTTGTCGAGGACGTTCGTTACTTTCAGGTCGGTCATATACTTTGCCTGCTTATACCCAACCTTCGTTGGGACATTCAACCGCAAGGGCGCGCCATGCTCGCGTGTCAGCGGTTGATCGTACATTTCATAACAGAGCAGAGTCTGGGGATGGAGAGCTGTCTCCATATCGAGGGACTCGTAATAGTCATCGGCGCAGGCCACGGTGACAAATCGAGCAGCGGTATCAGCGCCGACCATCGCAAGAAAGTCGGAGAGCCGCGCTCCGCCGAAACGCCCGATGACATCCCAGCCTTCGACGCACACATGACGCGTGTTCTGCCGGATCCGCGGCAGCGCCTGAACCTGCGCCAGCCGGTACTCCCCTGGCTTCTGTACGGCTCCGCTGACGGTGAGAGTCCAGTTTTCGAAGATCACTCCTGGGTCATCGATGTCGTAGTCATTGATCGGAAATTTCTCAAACGGTGTGAGTTCAGAGTCTTGAAATGTGGGCGCAAAATGCCCACGACGAAAAAACTGCTTTGAAGCCCAGTCACTAAAGCCAAGTCCGCGTTTGAGGAGCGACTCTTGCACGCTTGGAACGGCAAAAGCTCCCAGCACAAGCACAGGTGCAACCTTCAGAAGTTCCCTGCGAGAGAGGCGAGAGAAGCCGGCCTCACTCACACTAGTCCGAGTAAGTCTTTGCTCTGGCGTGCTCCCCTCTAGCTTCGGAGCAGCAGAAACCGCGTCAGGAGGCTTCAAATCGCCGTCTGCGCTCGACGATTTCTCGGCTTTTTCCGTTTCTTCAATGCGGTCGTTTTTCCCGTTTTCTTGATCCATGATCTCTTTTAGCGACGGACACCCTCACTATGGGATTCGGAAAGTCCCACAAAGTTACGTCAAAGGCTTATCCCCGTCCAGAAACTTCGCGACCGCTGGAGGCGTACCCGCGAAAGTAGAATATCGCTGGTCTTTGCGGCTTAAAGCGGGGATACTAGGCGGAGACTAGGTTAGCTTGCCTCTATGGTCGACCAGAAGACGGGAGTTCCAAAAACCGGCCAGCATCTCCTACCCGGGGCATCGTCAACGAATTCGCCCCGGCAGCAGCGCCTGATGCTCGCGGCGTTAGGGTTACTGCTGATCTCTTTGTCTTTGGTTCTGTATCGAGACCGCGACTTCTGGTTCCCTGACACAGAGGAGGCTGACACGCGACCCCTGTCGTCTTCGGTTGCTCAAGATACTCCACCCAGCGTATCCCCCGCTCCGCCTGCCGCCGCGCCAGCATCACCCAAGAAGCCACACGTACGAGAGGCTGTGAGGAAGGCCTCGCAAAATAACAACAATTCTTCGAATGCCGGGCCGGCCGTAACGACTACCAGGACCGTCCTTCCCCCTCTGGAAGTGGAGGTGGTAGCCGGCGACGCCCACCGGACCGTGCGCGCCGGCAGTAATGCGGTACACGTCGATCTAGAGCGTGCGCCATCAAGGCAGGACTCGGCGACTGTGGCCAGCGATGTAAATCAAACTGTATCCAGGGTAGCGACTCCTGCTGCCGAACGTACCAGCGTCTCGCCTGATACGGCATCGAGCATGGTGATCCGGTCGGTGCAACCCGAGTATCCGATGCTCGCGCGGCAAATGAGAGTTCAGGGTTCTGTTATCTTGCAGGCCTTAATAGGGCGGGACGGCATGATTCAAGACCTGCGCGTTCTCAGCGGGCCACCCATCCTGGCAAGTGCGGCGCAGGAAGCCGTGCGGCAATGGCATTTCAAACCGCACTATGTGGGTGCACAACCGGTTGAGACCCGGGCCAGCATCACCGTCAATTTCATGATCTCGACGAACTGACCGGTGCGTTCTTTATCCCTTTTTGATTCCAAAACCCGCTTACCGCTTGTCTCGGTAATCAATCACAGTTCGAATTTCCGCCCCGAACTTTTCCCGCATACGGCGCACGATTGGGTCCTGTTCGGCCCGACCGCGGCCTCCTACGCCGGACGACGATGGGGGTCCGCCATTTCGTTTGGGTTGAGACACAACGCTCGCTCCAGGAACGACTTTTAACTTGACGGCTCGGCCCAGCACGCCACTGGCCGAAGCGATGGCCAAGCGTTTAGCATCGTTGCTCAGCGACATGTCGAGCACGGTCTGCGATTCGGCGATTTTAATGACGAGTTCGTTGCCCTGAACGCTCCACTCGCCACCAGAGAGCAGGGAGCCGAGGAAGTTTTGATTGCCGTCGGCCAGCGCGCGCAAGACTGCGGCACGAAGTTTTTCGATTTGGTCGTCCAGAGTCTCGGTTGCAAACGACGGTTGAGGTTGCTCTGCTGGCTTAGGAGCTTGAACTGCAGGTGTGACGGCGTCGGCAGAGACGTAGCTGGCTACGTCTCTACTGTCTGATACCGCCTCTTCATCTGGCTGCGGTGCCGGCGCAGCTGAACCCATGATTACGGGTTCTTGTTGGCTCGCCTGCGCTACGATGCGTGGGCCCGGCGGCGGAACGGAAGAACCGGAATCCTCCTGGCGTGGGGTACCTTTGCGTGCAGAGTCCGCGGCAAAGGGGCTCACGTAGTTCGGGCGCGCGGCCTGCTCTGTTCGGGTTCCCGCAGACGGTTGACTGCCAACGATTGACGGCCTCGCCAAAGGCTTTTGTGCGCTGGCCGGTGGGACGGCAGAGGCGTCGCTCAGCAATTGCTCGATCGGGAGCAATTTCTGCGCGTGGGCCATCTTGAGAAGTCCGAGTTCGAGATGGAATCTCTGTTCCTGCTTGTATCCGAGCTCACCATGAGTGCGCAGCATGATCTGGAGATGGCGGGTGAGGTCTTCTTCCCCAAAAAGATCTGCGACTCGTGCGACGCGTTCGCGCTCTTCATTGGAAATCTGCAAAAGGGCAGAATCCTTGCCCGCGATCTTTGCAACGGTGGCGTTGCGCAGGAATCGCACCATCTGACGCGCGAAATGAGTGGGGCTATGACCCTCACTGATGAGATAGTCGACCTGCCGAAGGATCTCTTCGCTCCTCGACTCGGAGACGGCCTGCATGACCTGCTCGAGGATATGAGCAGGGGCGGCGCCGACCAAATTGCGGACTGAGTCTGCAGTGAGCTTGCCAGTAGACGACGCGATCGCCTGATCGAGGATCGAGAGGGCATCGCGCATGGAGCCATCACCCGCTTCGGCTAAGAGCGCTAGCGCATCGTCGTCGGCCTGAATCTTTTCATGCGTGAGCAGATCGCGGAGTTGGCCGACGATGTCATCGAACTTCACAGCGCGGAAGCTGAAGTGCTGGCAGCGAGAGCGGATGGTCTGCGGAATGTCCTCGGGCTGCGTGGTCGCGAGCATGAATACGATGTGATCTGGGGGTTCTTCGAGCGTCTTTAGCAGTGCATTGAAGGCGGCATCAGTAATCTGGTGAGCTTCGTCGAGAATGTAAATCTTGAAGCGGTCGCGGGCCGGCCGGTAGCGAGCAGCTTCACGGAGCTCACGGATCTCGTCGATACCGCGGTTGGTCGCAGCATCGATTTCAATGACGTCAACGGCATTTCCGGCGCGGATTTCCGTGCAAGATTCGCAGATTCCGCAAGGCTCGGGGACCGGATGATCTTTGGAGCGACAATTCAGAGCGGCCGCCAGGATGCGGGCAACGGTGGTTTTGCCGATCCCACGATGGCCACTGAAAATGTAGCCGTGGGCGGTTCTTCCCTGTTCAATGGCGTTCTGGAGTGTCCGGGTGACGTGCTCTTGTCCGATGACCTCGGAGAACTTCTGCGGACGATATTTGCGGGCCAGGACAGTGTAACTCATGCGGAAGAGTCGATTATACGTGGGACCGGTTGAAAGCAAAACCGCAGAGGGCACCGCGTACTCCGAAAACAATCAGGGACCATCTCGAACCAGCATCAAGTCAAGCGCAGAGCTGACACGGTCAGAAACTGAGGCGGTCAGAAATGGAAGATCAGATCGGTCGCGACCGTAAGTTGATTCTGGCGGACTAGAAACGTGCGTGCGCTAAGTCTACAGGCTGTCAATGCCGCAGAGACGCGGTAATCGCAGCCCTTGCGAAGGCGCGGGGCACACGATAGGCTGGTGCGACACCAATTATGACGGATGCGGCTGGGGCAAGTGCCTAATAGCCGCGGAGGAGGGTCTTAGATGCAATTGAAACTTACCAAGAGAACAGTTGACGGGATTCTGGCGTTTGGATGTAGCGGACGAATTGTGTTTGGCGACGAGTCGTCACTGATACGGGACGAAGTAAAGAAGGCGATCGCTGACGGCAACAAACGCATTGTCCTGAACCTAGGCGAGATCAGCTATATCGATTCGGGCGGGTTGGGAACACTCGTGGCGCTGCACACCACGGCACATAACGCCGGTGGAACGATCAAGCTGGCGAGTCTGACCCGGAGGGTCGGAGACTTACTACAAGTGACCAAGCTGCTGACGGTGTTTGAGGTGCATGACTCCGAGTATGACGCGTTGGAGGCGTTCCGAACGGCGGCTTGATCCGCCGCTGTTCCAGCCATGGGAATTGGCTCGGTCGCGAGACGGCAGAAGAGCGCTCAAATCCGGGATTCACCTTTGCGGGCCGGCTCGTTCTCGAGCCGGCCTGCTGTTCTGAGAAATGCAGAAAGCGAAGAAGAAAACCGACCAGACGGGAACGATGCGGCTGCAGATTGAGCGAGCGATTCGAGCGATTCCGCGTGGAAAGGTCTCAACGTATGGTGGAGTTGCGAAGGCCGCGGGTTATCCTGGAGCCGCGCGGATGGTGGCGAGGGTGCTGCGCCGGGGTTTTGGATTACCATGGCAGCGTGTGCTTGGATCCGGCGGAGAGATCAAACTAACTGGAGATTCGGCGATTGAGCAGCGGCTTCGCCTGGAAGCTGACGGTGTTCGGTTCAGGGGACGGAAGGTGGACATGAAGGCTTGCGAGTGGAAGCCTTACGGGAAACGAAAAGTGCTTAATCTGGGACGAACTAGTTGAATTTCTCTTTCGATCCCTAGTAGGCCTAGCGGCGCGGCTTAAACTGCTCATCGATTTCCACCTGATATCCCGTCACCATTTTGTTGGTTTCGTTTGCCATGCCGATCACTGCCATCAACTCCTTGAACATGGCGTCCGTCATACCTTTTTTTTGGGCAGACGCTGTGTGCGAAGCGATGCAGTAGTGGCACTGGTTTGTCACGCTGACCGCGACATAGATCAGTTCTTTGGTGAGCGGATCGAGGGCACCGGGGGCCATAATCTGTTTGATATCTTCCCAGGTGCGTTTGAGGGTGGCGGGATCGTGGGCAATCGCTTTCCAGAAGTTGTTGATCCAGTCCGTCTTGCGGGTCGCCATGATGTCGTCATAGATCGCTCGCACTTCGGGAGAGGCGTCTTTGTATTCAATTAGGCCTAGCGTGGACATCAGAGTCTCCGGAATGAAGTCGACTTCAAAAGCGAAAAAGCTTGTCGCAGAGGGCGCTGAGAAAATCCGCTGAGATCGCGGAGAAACGCCAGTTCGCCGTCCCGGTCGGCAAGGAACGTCCTACGGGAGTTCGCCACTTAGCAGCTTTGCGAGCGACGCTGCAGGGACTCGTACACCTACGTAGAAATGCCCGAACAGCGCATAGACTGCACTAACTTCATCGAAACGCATTTCGTAGATCAGCTTCTTGAAGACCATCGGATTGTCCGCAAAAAGGTCGACTCCCCACTCCCAGTCGTCGAAGCCGATCGAGCCAGTGATGATTTGTTTGACTTCTCCGGCATAGCGGCGGCCGACCAATCCGTGGTCGTTCATCTGACGGGCACGCTCTTCGATGGGAAGCTTGTACCAGTTTTTGTCTTCTCCTCGCCGGCGGTCCATCGGATAGAAGCAGGCGTAACGGTTTGGCGGAATGTCCGGATAAAGGCGAGGCTTCATCGCCTCTTTGTGACGCTCGAGCTTGCACTCGATCTCTGCCTTCCACTGGTCCGAATGGGGCTCGATACCCTGGTCCATCAGCTCTTTGTAAATCTTCAAGGTGGACTCGTACAGCCCCAATTCGATGATGGAGAGATAGGAAGTTGTCGGCTCCAGGTAGTCGCTGAGGCGCAGATTGGCCAGTTGGAGTTCAGCGCGGTTCAAATCAGCGAAGGAGTCGCGGAAATGGATTAGCATGAGGTCGCCCTTGTGCCCTATGAGCGAGTAGAGGGCGGATTGTCCGGGGGAATGTTTCTCCATCGCGATCAACGCATCCGAGGCTTCCTGGGCGACCGAGGATTTCTCGGAAGCAGGCAGCGCACGCCAGTCCGGCCAGCGGAGGCGGAGCATCTGGTGCAAAACACTGTAGCCTTCCGTGGTCAAAGGCACAGCTGGAACTTCCGCAGCAGCCTGGGGACGGGGAGCGTGAGTAGTCGTCATTGGAGCCTCTTTTGGGACATCAGACAGACTGAACCGAACTTTTATTGTATCGCGGCAGCGACTTCGACTCGCCTAGGCGGCCGCACGGAAGGACCAGCTACCCGCACCTAGGCCGCCAACTACAAGGTTTTCCGGAATGACAGCCCGCACAGCGACGCTTAGGCTCCTTGAAGAATGGAAAGGATGAAACAGCGATGAAAATAGACAAGTTTGTGAAATCGATCCTGAAGTCAGTTGTTTACATCATGGACGAGACAGCCGATCGAGTGGATCGTGTATCGGATCGAGCGTCGCAACTCGCCTCGAACACACGCAGCGTGATCTATCCGAGCGAAGGGCACACTGTTCGAAATATCGTTAGTTTCGCAGCAGGCATCGGGGTTGGGGTCGCGGCGGGACTGTTGCTGGCGCCATCGAGCGGTGCGGAACTGCGAAGCAGCATCAGCGACAAAGTGCAGAACATCAGCGACAAAGTAAGAGGACGCGCCGAAGGTTACGCGACGGGCACAGACGTCCGCTAGTTTCGTTGCCCTAACATGTTGCGATAACATAATGCATAAAGGCGGGCCGAATCAGGTTTTCGGCTGCCTTCAGTTTTTTCGTTCAAATCCAACTGGAAGGAGCTCCATGAATCCACGCGGTATTCTCGCAGCTTCTTTGCTGCTCGCCCTGATGAGCAGCGGCATTGCTTTCGCGCAAGATAGGCAGAGCCCGAAACAGGATATGAAAGACGCGGGTCAATCCATCAAGGACGCCGCCAGGGACGTAGGGCGCGCAACCAAGAAAACTGCCAAGAACACAGGGCGTCAGGTGAGGCAGGAGACGAAGAGAGCAGTTAACAAATCCGCGGAAAAGACGCGGCAAGGTGCGAAAAAAGTCGAAGACAAGACCAACCCCAAGTAGATTGTTATCAACCAAGCAGTTCTTGCCGAGCGATCCCCCCCGATTGCTCGGCATTTTTGTGGGGATGTTGTGCCAATCGAATCTCGTATTGGGAAAAACGTCATTTTGGCTTTCGAAAGTCGATTTTTGGCGCTGAGTTTTTTTCTATCGATGTCTGGAATCGGCGGCGCATCGGCTCGGGCTTTATTTACTACAGCCGCAACAATGCGCTTCGGACTCAATCTCTTCTTTCCGCGCAGCGCACCGTCGGGCGTGCCTTCCTATTGGCCCATCATGCTTTTGACCACTATTGTGTGGGATAGCAAGAACGCAAACTGAGGTAATGACTCGAGTTCGCTCCGTCGGGGCAACCCTTGAGTTATGCCAACGCCCTCAGGCTTGCACACAGAGTTGCCTTTGCCGACCCAAGTTGTCGATCTCCAGTTCGACGAGGTCTCCCACTTTAAGATACCGAGGTGGCTTCATTCCGAGGCCTACGCCGGGAGGAGTCCCGGTAGAGATCAGATCTCCGGGCTCGAGTGAACTGCGAAATGTAATGGATGAGGTGCGCAGGTCCAAATATCATCGTTCCGGTATTGCCATTCTGACGAAGTTCACTATTGACCCAGCTTCATCGCGAGTCTCATTTTGCCGAGAAACTCATCGGGCGTGGGCGAGAAAGGGGCCCAAAGGGTTAAACGTGTCACAACTTTTTCCTTTGCTCCATTGGCCGCCGCGCTCCAATTGAAACTCCCGCCCGGAAACATCGTGAGAAATGCAATACCCACCGACACATGTAGCGGCCTCGTCGAGTGACCGTGGATATCTTGCTTCCTTCCGAAGGATGACTCCCAGTTCAATTTCCCAGTCGGTCTTTTCACTGCGGCGTGGAATCAGAAGATCATCGTTCGGGCCAACGACTGTGTTCGTAGCCTTGAGAAACAGGATCGGCTCCTTCGGAATCTCCATCCCGGATTCACGTGCGTGATCGTAAAAGTTCAAACCGATACATACGATCTGACGGGGACGACCAACCGGTCCGCCCCACCGCGCGGAATGTGGCACCGCTGGGAACGACTTTGGCGATCGCGTACGGAGTAGAACACCTAATGATTCGAGCCCAGAGGAGAAGAACGCGCTATCCCAAGTAAGAAACTTTGAGGACCGTTACAAATCGGTTTCTAGTATCCTGCCCGGAACTATGGGCATGTGATATTCATATCCCGAGGGCAAGAGCTAGAAACAGAAGAGCCGGCATGAAGCCATACAGAGAGGCCTTGGGAAATCGTGGCGAGAATGTCACTGCTTGACCAGTCCGTCTTCTGCGGGCACGGAGTTCGCTAACTACCACTCCGTGCTTCATCGCGGACTGCGCCCATGCTGAGCCTAGGATGGCATGGTAACGGATCCTGCCCCCGCCATTAACAACTCCCTGTACCGGGCTTTGCGGGTCAAGTGTGTAATTCCCCAATACCCAGGCCCCATCAAACATGTCCGACCGGCCGGTGAATGACACACAGGGCACTCCACTGTTAGTTCAGGATACCCCTTACGAATACCTTTTCTCGCTTGCTTTGAGTTTGGCCGAAGTTGTACCCGAGGCGTACTCATGTATAACCCCCATATAAGTGGATCGATTTGTCCGCTGTAATATCAATGTCAACGACTACAACAATACCCTCTTCATCAGAGGACGTTCCGTGAGAATAGCAGTGGCCGGATGGAATTTAGATAGGCATTGCCATGATTTTGCACTGAATTAACAAATCTAACAATCATTGGGCACACGGCGTTATCGCCAACCCTTCGCACAATGATGTAACATCCTCCGCGCGGCTCAATCTATGCTTGGACTTAACCCAGTCCCTCGCTTGAAGTACTGCTTTTGATGGCCACGCCATGTGCTCGACTGTTTGCGTGCTGAGTTCACAATCTTTACATTCACTCACGCACGCGTCACATCGTTAAGTTAGTTAAAGTTAAGCAAAATCAGTGCAGGCGGACCGAGATATTTGCTGTTGAACAAAATCAGGACCTGCTAACACGCTTAAGCTCAGCTCACTTCACGACTGCTGTGGTAGGTCGTAAGTAGCGGCGGTATTCAGCACTCCCCCTAGATGCTGACGCGACGTTTTGGGGATCACTAACAAAGCATTGTGCGGGTAAGTGGGCTGGACAGTTAGCTCAAGTCAGACATGTCCGAGCTATCGCCGACCCTATGTGCTCCACCGCGGATCACACAGCGGTCAGGGCTCCGCGGCAGCAGCATCACTTACCATCCCGGCGCAGTTTGCGCCTGCAGGAAAGCCAGGAGGCTACACGGTCATGAGGAAGATGTCACCATTCTGTTCTTCGCTTGTTCTGGTCATCGGCATGACGGTCGCCGCAAGCGGCCAGTCGTTCCAGGTTCAGTGTCCCGCCAGCACCATCACGCACCCGACGGCCGCGCGTAACAACTCGGAGCCAGACTATAACGGCCCAACTGCCTTCGCTGTTGGCGCCAAGGGATATTTTGAGCCCACTGCGAATGTGAACGGCGCAATCAAGTGTCAGCAGATTTCGGGGGGTGACGGTTTCGCAACGATGGGAGATGGTTCTCAGACATATCTCTTCGCATTTGGTCCTCTATCGGGCTTGAAAGATATGGCAGACGGCAAGCCGGGCACGCAGTTCCCAAACGTGTTTAACACGATGGCTCCTGGCTCATTCATGCCTGGCGATCCGGCCACCGTCAACGGATTGACTGCCGGCACGTGGCCGGGGTTCCCAATTTCGACCAGCGCGTTCACATACAACGGAGCAGTAGGACTGGTCCCCGACACCGACGCAATTGCTGCCGGCACGTGTGCAGCTCCTTGTTTAGATGGCCACGTCGACCCCCGTCCGATCATGGATGTCGCCGTAATGAACGGCAACATGCCTGCTCCGTTAATGGCAATTGACGAGGATGACGAGTTCTTTCTGACCTTGACCAATGTGGGCCAAGTGATGCGCCCAGATCTGTTCGAGCAGCATACTGTTCACTTTCACGGTTATCCCAACGCCTCGGCGTTTTATGACGGTGTACCGGACGCGTCGGTCGCAATCAACATCGGCGGGAGCTTTACTTACTACTATCTTGCTCCGGAAGCTGGCACCTACTTCTGGCACTGCCACATTACCCCCCCGGAGCACCTGCAGATGGGGATGGTGGGACAAATCTATGTGAGACCGCGGCAAAATCGGGTGATCTCCGGTGGTTCTCTCCACGATGCACTGGTCGCACAGCAGGGGGATCCACGCACGAAATGTGACCGCTCTGACATCCTCTGCAGCAATCCGGTTCCACCCGCGAATCCGGCCAATCGATTGGCGGCGGGGACGTTGTGCAGTGGCTCGGCAGCGCTGAGCGGCGACTCAGTTCCCAAGTACGCCTATAACGATGGTGACGGGTCGACCTGTTACGACGCCGAGTACCCGCTTCAGATCCACGGCTTCGATCCCAACTTCCATTTCGTGGGCATGACCTTCAATCCAGAAGGGTTCATCGACATGAAAGACAAGTACTTCTTGCTGAACGGCCGCAGTTATCCCGACACCGTTACGCCCGGCCCTCTCGCAACCCAAACCACCGATGGCGTGATGCACTTCTCGCAGCCGCTACCCTCAATCATCAATATTCCGGTTGGTGGAAGAGCATTGTTGCGAATTGCGGATCTGGATGTGACCGAGTACCAAACCCTGGCCTCGCTCGGTATTCCAATGACAGTCGTCGGGTTGAATGCCAAGTTACTGCGAGATCAGGCAGGCAATAACCTCTACTACAAAACCAATTCGATCACGTTGGCTGGCGGCGAGTCTCTGGACGTGATTTTGGATGCCAGCGACACCAACAAGTACCACGCGGGTGACGTGTATTACCTCTACACGCCGAACCTCGATCACCTATCAAACGATGCTGAGAATTTCGGCGGACTCATGACGGAAGTTCGGATCAATTAGGAGCGCAGCAATGAGAGTGATGAACATGAAGAAAGCAATCTCACAAACGCAACTGCTTCTCGCGGCCATGCTAACAGCGCTGTTGCTTGCGCCGGCGGCATTCGCTGCCGCTCCTGGGATAACGGGGCCGACCTTCAACCTAACAGCGCGAGCTGAATACATTACCCAGCCCGATGGCTCGTCGGTCTATTCGTGGGGTTACGGCTGCAACGGTGCGCCAACAGGCTTTGCACCGTCGGCAATCTCCGGCAACTTCTGCAACAACATGCAGGTGCCAGGTCCGACGTTGATCGTGGCACAAGGAGCAACCGTCACCGTCAATTTGACTAACAATCTGCCTGGCGCAGCTGGAAACACATCGATCCTATTCCCCGGATTCAATGTGACGTCGTCGACCGGAGCGGGCTCCGCGCGCGGCCTTCTGACGCAAGAGGCAACGCCGGGTGGCACCGTGACTTATACATTTACCGCCACGACACCAGGCACACGCTCCTATTACAGCGGAACGCAAGAAGACTTGCAGGTCGAAATGGGCCTTTACGGCGCTGTCATTGTCATACCTTCAACCATTCCTCCGGATTGCACGGCTAGCGTCCACAGTTCGAATCTGCTGGCGCAGGGTATTCACGGAGAAGGTGATTTTCGGCTTGCCGCGGCGGCTTACAACCACGCTGGCGCCTGTTATGACCGCGAATATCTCTTCCAGTTCTCCGAGATGGACCCAAGGATTCACAGAGAAGCTGAGCAACAGTCCTCCAGAGCCTGCACTGGGTGCATGACCGTAGCCACCGAGCCTTACATCCCCGGGTACTTCATGATCAACGGGCGCTCGATGCCCGACGATATGGATCCTAATTACGCACCTCAATATCCACACCAGCCTTACAACGGGAATCCTCATATGCATCCAGGCGAGTTGGTGCTGCTGCGCATTATCGGCCAGGGGCGCTGGCAACATCCATTTCACGAGCACGGAAATCACGTGCGTGTTCTTGCGCGTGACGGGAACCTGATTCTCAGCACGCCTAATCCGGCCGATCCCAATCTTGCGGGCCCGCTTCTCTTCACGACCACCACGACTCCAGGACAAACGATCGACGGAATCTACTACTGGACTGGCAAGGGCCTGAACTGGGATCCCTACGGGCACAACGCGGCGTCCGGTTCAACTCTCCCGTGTACGCCGGATGCGAACGGCTACAACACCGCCGGCACTGCGTACCAGGCGATTAACTATTTCGAGTGGTGCCAAGACCATAACAAACCACTGCAGGCCACTCCGGTCGGCGATGTTGCGGGCGGCGGTCCAGCGACTCTGCCGGATCCCAATATCTTTGCGAACGGAGCCTGGTACGGCGGTAGTCCCTACTTGGGAGTAGACGCTACGGTGCGGGCTGTTGGTTCTACGGGCACGACGCCGCCGTCAGGCACTGTGGCCAACTCGCCAACCGGTGAGGCCGGATTTGCCTTCATGTGGCACTCTCACAACGAGCGCGAGATCACCACCAACAATATTTTCCCGGGCGGAATGATGATGATGATGTTAGTGGACTCCCGGGAGTTTGTAATCAACGAGTCCAACTAACTTACTAAGGATACTGAGGAGATAGACATGCGATTCAATCATTCCAACGTTACAGTAAGAACTGTGTTAGTGGCGGTATATATCCTCCTCCTTGGAGCAAGTTGGGCCGTTGCACAGCAGCAGGTAAACCTGACCGCGGGTCCTACGGCTATTACTTTGCCTGATGGCTCCTCGGTGCCCATGTGGGGCTACAGCTGCGGCGCGGCTGTGAGTGGTTCCACAGCAAGCTGCGCGAGTTTGAATCCTGCCGCCGGTACCACGTGGTCACCCGTGGTGATCACGGTTCCCACCGGTCAAAGCCTGCGGATCAATCTGACCAATAATCTGATCTTTGGTGCAAATAGCCTCCCTACATCGCTGACGATCGTTGGCCAACTCGGGGGTGGTCTCGGCACAGGAGCGACCTCTAAGCCCAGCCCGGCGCATCCTCCGCAGACGCTCACATGGCCCGCCTCGAGTACCGACCCCGCCGATGGAGCGAATACTCCGCCGCCCCAAGGACCTCGCGTGCAATCGTTTTCTACAGAAGTTGCCGCAGGAGCCACGACCAGTCTGACGTGGACCACTCCCCGTGAAGGCACCTACTTACTTGAGTCTGGTACACATCCTTCGATTCAGGGGCCGATGGGACTCTATGGCATGGTGGTGGTAACAGGAGCGTCCTCTCCCGCCATCGGATACGCTGGAGTACCTTACGATGCGGATGTCCGGGTGCTCTTCAGTGAAATCGATCCGGTCCAAAATAATGCCGTAAACATCGCAGTCAACAAGACTGGTTTCAGCGAGACAAAAGTCTGGTCTGGCCAGCCGGATCATTGCGGCAATCCGTCCTCCACGGACTATCAGACCTGTTATCCACCAGCAGTGAACTATTCGCCACGCTATTACCTTATCAACGGTGTCGGATTCAACAGAGCTAACGCTGCAGCATCATTGTTCCCATCTAACCCCACAACTGTAACTTCGCCGGCTGGTAAGACGGCTTTGATACGCATGGTAAATGCGGGTTTGCACATGCACATTCCGTCAATCGTGGGGGCACAAACCGGAACTGCACCGGTTGCATCCGGCTTCTCACTGATCGCGGAAGACGGAAACGTGCTGCCTGGAGTGCGCCGCGTTCAAAATGAGGTCTTCCTCGCCCCAGGCAAAACCTATGACGTAATGTTGAACGTTCCGGTGGGAACGGGCATAGCCAATCCAGAAGCTCTTGCGATCTTCGATCGTGCATTGGGTTTGTCGGGCAACGCGACGGCGCGCGATGCTGGCATGATCGCTTACCTCGGCATTAACGGTGGTACGCTTCCCGGCAGTCCAGCATTTGCCGACGCGGTCGCGAATCCCGATGTTTATAACTCAGTAGTCTCGGGGAAGAACCTTACTGTTTCGGACCCGGCTAAAGGCGTAATCGGTAATGACGTAAATGTGCTGGGCGTCAAAGTGGTAGGCGCAACGCCCGCCGGACTGACTCTTAACCTGGACGGAACATTCGTCTATACAGGGGGGACTCCCACTAGCTTTACGTATTGCGGCAACGGTGCGACTTCAGGCGCGGCTTGCGCTCAAGTCACTCTTGCCGCGGCCACCATCGAGAGTGCCGGAGGTATCACCTGCACGTTTCCGACACCATTCACTTCGAATGTGGCGACGACGCTGAGTATCAAGCCTCCGGGAGTGCTGGCGTTTTGTAAGGATGCAGCAGGTTATCCACTAACGGTCGCTTCATCGCCCGCTCCAGTGTTAGCGGGGGGAACAGTCTCCATGGGTCCGGATGGCGGGTTCATCGCGAACGTTGCTTCCTCTGGCGCGCACAGCTTGACGTTTACACCGCAGAACTCGCAGGGAACCAATGGCGCCATGGCAACCGCGACGGTCGTTTTTCCTTCCCCTAGCAATCTTCACGTTACGCTCATGGACGGCATAACGAAGACTGCACTTGACCCGCAAGATTATCGCTGGATTATCGAAGAAGATCGCACATTCTACGTTGATCCAAATTGCCAGAAAAACCCTGCGCCTGCAGGCTGCCCGACGGTTACGAGCCAGGGGATGCCCGCCGTGTTTGGGACTAACTTCCACACCAGTTACATGCCCATCGTAGCCCAGGGCTGCGTGGGGACAGTCTCCTGCGAACAAGGCCAGATGGTACTGGATCCCAGTACCGGGAATCACGTGAATGCGGCCTGCGACATCGGCAACGGCGTATGCCGGGCTGCTGCCACAAAGAACCAATTGGATCCCTCGAATGTTGCCCTGGATCCAACCAAGCACTACTACATCTCGGTGCTGCCCGGCGACGCCATGGATCCGGGACATATGATGGGAGGAGCGGAAATCGCTCCGGGGCAGACTGACGTAACAATTCTTGTGGAACCCCAGCAGCAACCACCATCGAAAGTCTCTGTGTTCGTGTTCGAGGATGATCATCCGCTAAATGGTGAGCACGATGCCAGTGGCGGAATCGACATCTTGGCTCCAAACGAACCTGGTCTTGGCGGGTTCAACATCACAATTATCGATCTGGTCGGCATGTCAGGCGATTCTGCTGGACAACTCACTTATGACGAGTTCGGACAGCCCCTTTCAAACGCGCTTGCGGGAACAATTGATCCGGTGACGAAGGCGGACGCATGTCCGATCACGGCGAATCCGACAACTGGATTCGATGGTGCTACCAGCCCGAATGGCATTACAGGCGTGATCCCGGTCTGCCCGAAGTACGAAGCAGACGGAGTCACCCTATCACCGCTGGCGGGTCAGGCGGTCGTCGCCAACATGCCGCCCGGCCGGTACGGCATCATTGCCACTCCCGCCGCTGATCGGATCGCCCAAGGTGAAGAGTGGCTCCAAACCAATACTCTCGATGGCGGCAAGGACCACGAAGCATTCCTGAAGGCGGGCGAACCGGCTTACTTCCAGGAATTCGGGCCGGCGGGATTCCACGTGTCCATCGGCTTCGCCAATCCCAAGTTCATCAACGACCACGCCAGAAATAGCTCTGGAAGCGGCCTGTGCGATCCGGCTCCGAATGGGGGTGGGCTGCCTTGTGGCGAGGTAGTAAAAGGCCATGTGACTGCCGCACGCATGAGCCACCCGGCCGATGAGAGACTCTACGGCAGCGGTTCGAACGATATTTTCAGTTATACACAGTGTTTTGCCAGCCTGGGTAGCCCGGAGGGCGCTGACTTCTCCTTCGCGAAATGCGACGACCAGGGCAACTTTACTTTGAGCAACGTCCCCGCCGGTGACTGGCGCCTGACCATCTTCGACCAGTGGAATGATGAAATCGTTGATGGAATCTCGACGCCTGTGCGCGTGGGCGGTGGTACCAACGCCACTTTGTGCCACGGGTCGGGTTCCAATGGCACGACCTGCGATATGGGAGAGATCGGAATTAATGGCTGGAAGAACAATCTCTATACCCGCACGTTCTTCGATACGAACGGGGACGGTGTCTCTCAGGACAACGAACTGGGGCTGGCGCTGGTGCCGACCAACATAAGGTATCGCGATGGCAGCATTTCCAACCTGAACAGCACCGACTTGGAGGGTTTCGCAGGTTTCAACGAAGTCTTCCCCATTTTCAACTGGTATGTTCTGGAAACCGATTCCAATCGCTATAAGAACACCGGAACACACGTGATCAACGATGCGGGTGGACCGGCGGACAACTCGAGTGCTTGCGGCAACGGATTCCCAGAGTGCGGCACCTCCGGTCTTTTGGCCAATATGGCCCGCACTAAGGAGGACTTCTCTCTGCCCACGAACCTACGAGTTCCGGGGGCGGTCTATTGCGATAACGCGGACTGCGCTGGGTTCTCGATTGCGGCTCGCCCTGCGGACGGAGGTCCCGGCGGCTCTACCGGCCGAATCGATCCCGCATGGGCAACCAGCTATGGCTGGCAGAGCTTTATGGGGCAGAACCAGCTACTTGAATTCGGCAAGCAACCATTCGCACCCGGCGAGAACGGCGGTATTCGCGGCCACGTCGTGTACGCCTCGACCCGTCCCTTCGACGATCCGGCACTCCTGCTCCAGCTCACCTGGGAGCCTCAGGTACCGAACGTCACCATCAATCTCTACAAGAAGGGTTTCGCTCCGGATGGAGTTACACCAACCCTGACCAAGGTCGATACCACCATGACCACCAGTTGGGACAACTGGGCACAGGGCTTCCGCTCCGATGGCGTGCCCAACATGAACTGCCCGGGTCAAGATCCGGCGGATCCTTTCTACTACACCCTGTTGAACCAACCCAACCTCTTGGATTGGTATAACGCGCAGCACGGAGGACCGGCGGTGACTTCGCTGCCGGCGAGTTCGCAATTCAAGTGCTATGACGGCATGCACAACTGGAATCAGTTGCAGCCGGCTCCTTACGATGGCATGTACAAGTTCCCGAGCGTTAATAGCCGCAACCCGTCCACCGGAGTGGCTGCTGGGACGAACTGCACCGTCTGCACCACCGGTGCAGATGGCGAACCCATGCTGCCCACGGGCACCTACGTCGTCGAAATGATCGTTCCCCCGGGCTACGAACTGGTGAAGGAAGAAGACAAGAACATCCTACTCGGAGACACCTACGAAGCGCCGGTAACTACACAATTTGCAGGCTTCGGCAACATTTTTATCATGCCGGACCAGGCCTCGGTGGCTGCCTCCTACAATGCGGCTAATTCCCTGAATTCAACGAACGATCTTGGAGTACAGCCACGGCACGAGGGCGACACCGGAAGCGTCGAAACGTTCTGGCCATGCGTTGGCGCCACGCGCGTAGTTCCCGACTACAACAGCTTGTTCCCGCTGGCAGGGCAGAATGCGCCGTTTGCTGGAGCATCACGTCCTCTTTGCGATCGCAAGGAAGTAGTCTTGCAAGATCAGATGTCGGTGCTGGCGAAGTTCTATGTCTTCACTTCCACCCACGTTGCCGCCCACTTTACAGGCATCATCACTGATGACTTCACTTCAGAGTTTGATCCCTTCTCTCCGGCATTCGGCGAAAAGTTCTCGCCTGCCAACCTGCCGGTTGGAGTCAGGGATTGGGCTGGAAACGAAATCGCCCGCGTGTATTCCGACAATCATGGAATCTACAACGGCCTAACCTACTCGACCTTCTCTGTGAACCCGCCAGACCCCAGCGGGTACATACCGCAGATGATGGTGATGTGCATGAACGACCGCGGTACCGGTTCGACTGCGGATCCGTTCTATCAATCTGCGTACAGCCAGTTCTGCTACGAATGGTCCTTCATGCCGGGTCAGACCTCGTACATGGACACGCCGGTGATACCTACCTCTGCTTTCGCGCCGGCATACAACCATCCCGACTGCGCCTACCCGGATGCGACCCCCGCGGTCAGCGAGGTGGATGGCGATGGAATCGGGCCGTGGGTCGCGGCACCTGGAACGTCACACCCGATCACGATTCATTCCTTGGGCGACCAGAGCGTAAGCAGCTATGCGTATTCCGGTCCGAATGCCACGACGGCTCCCTGGAACACGAAGACCATCACACGGCACTATGGCTTTGGTGTTACTCAAGGAACCGGCAGCGTCACTATCGGTGGCATCACCGTCAATGTCGTCAGCTGGGGTGACAGCACGATCGTTGTCACTCTACCCAACACTGCAGGCAGTCAGGTGCCGCTGTGCTCGCTGCAACAGCAGCAACAATTCGGTGGTCCAGTGGGCGCGGCCAACGGTGCGCGCTGCGGCGAAATCGTCATCACGTCGGGGAATGGTAAGAAATCGGTCGACACGGTTACCCTTACCGTCGGCGGCAAGGCTCCAACACGTTTGGCCGCCGGGCAGACCATCCAGTCGGCGATTGACGCCGCGGACCCGGGCGATCTCATCATTGTGCCTGCAGGGATTTACCACGAATTAGTCGCGATGTGGAAGCCGGTCCGGCTGCAAGGTGTCGGAGCTGCCTCCAGCATCATCGACGCGAATGCACATCCGTCAGGCATTCTCAATGATTGGCGGCTGAGGATGGTGTGTCTGTTCGGACTGGCGCCGAATGGCGTGCCCGCTGGATATAACCCCTCCTGCGGCTTGGGCTGGAGCCACTTCACTCCAACAACGTCCAATCCGCAAGTCGATCGGTTGCCTCTGGAGGCCACCGTCGGCTGGGATGCTGCTCTGAGCGGTAACCTGGCTGAACAGTTGCAGGAACCGACCCTGTTGGGAGCGTACGAGGGTGCGGGAATTACTGTAGTGTCGAAAGGTGTGCGCGTTCCTAACGGATTGGATCCTTGGAGCGACGGAGCTGAGCCGGGCGGCTTCCCGGCCGGCACTACCCTTCTGCAAAACAGACCGCAGGATTGCGGAAGCGGCGCTGGTACTGGAAATAATCGCAATCCGTTCCCCAGCAGCTTCCAATGCAACCCGTCACGCATCGACGGATTGTCGGTCACGAATAGTTCCCAGGGTGGAGGCGGCATCTTTGTTCACGGATGGGCCCACAACCTGGAAATCGCCAACAATCGCGTCAACAACAACCAGGGAACGCTGGCTGGCGGAATCACGATTGGGCAAGGAGAACATCCGCCCGCATACATCGCCGGCAGTGGCACGATTGCAGCTCCTGGTTCCTGCCAGAGCGAATTCGGTATTCCAGCAGGTACCCAGCTGCCGTACTGCTTCGATCGCTTTGTGAACATTCATCACAATGCGGTCACGTCGAACGCGTCCGAAGGCGATGAGTTGTTCGCCGCCACTCCATCGGGCGCGGGAGGCGTCGCTGTCTGCTCGGGTGCCGACAACTACCAGTTCAACTACAACTGGGTCTGCGGAAACTTGAGCACTGGCGACGGTGCTGGCGTTTCGCATCTCGGCTTTGTTTGGGATGGCAGCATCCAGCACAACAGCATTCTGTTCAACCAGGCAACGAACCCCACCACGCCCAGTAACGGTGGCGGTCTGCTCATCATGAGCGCTCCAGATACGGATCCGGTCTGCCCCGGAGAGCCGGACGCTGATTGCTCGCACGCGTTTGGAACAGTCGGCGACGGGCTCGGCCGTAATCTGGTAATCAACGCCAATCTGATTATGGGCAACGCCGCGGAGGCCGGCAGCGGCGGTGGCATCCGCTTCCAGGGTGTCAACGGAGCGGAAGTTGGAGCTTTCCCCAACAACCCGGAACGCTGGTACTCGGTCAATGTCACGAACAACATCATCACCAACAACGTCGCTGGCTGGGATGGCGGCGGTATCTCCTTGCAGGATTCGCTGGCGGTGAACCTGATCAACAACACGATCGTGTCCAACGATTCTACGGCGTCGTCGGGAACGCTGTTCGGAGCTTTCTTCGCTCCTGAGGCCAGCTCTCCGACTCCGTGCCCCACGGACGCGCAGGGTGCGTCAATTCGCTGCGTGCCTCTGTCTGATCCGCAACCAGCCGGGCTCTCCAGCGCCGGGCACACAGCGGAGTTCCTGCGCTCTCTGCCCGCCAGCATTCTCTGCCCCGTCGGCCACGGTGCGGGAGGAGCGGCCCCCGCTGGTCGTAGAAATGGTGCCTGCAGGACTGTCTCGTTCCCGATTCTTTACAACGATGTGCTCTGGCAAAATCGCGCCTTCAACATCGTAGTGACGGAACCAGCGGTCGGGTCTGGATCTCAGCAGTCAACGGTGACCCTGGTTCCTGCACTGAATCAATCCACTACCGGTGCGTGTGTGGCTCCGCCGTCCGGGACCACTTATTGGGACCTCGGCCTGCGCGGGGACCATGGGCCAACCAACCACGACTCAGGCTTCACGTTCACGCCACAGTCGTCGGTGCTGACCAGCATCACCGGCTATCCGGGAGGAGGAACCGGGTTCAAAGCAAATACGGCTTCGTTCAGCCCCGGAGTTGTGAAGCAATACTGCAATGGCTCGAAGATCCCACCCGAGGCCGGTACTTCGGTCTGGTACCAGGTGCCTCCGGGGACTTTTGAGGGGAACGTACCAACGCCGGTCTTCAACCTGACGGCGGGTGCGACGGTGGACGAAGGCAACAACTGGGTCAACATCAATTGGGGTCCGTTGTCGCTGATTACGCCGACCACGGAAACCAATCCGTCCGCCGAAACGCCGCTCAGCGACTACTCGTTGGCAGCGGGGTCTCCGGCCATCAATTACGTCACAGCTTCGACGTCAGCTACGACCTACGCAGCCGCTCCCGCGGATGATTTCTTCGGTAATCTGCGTAAGTCAAACGGAGCAGTCGACGCAGGTGCAGTGGAGTTCGCATCTACCGCGAATGCGCCAACCCTGACCGGAGTAGCACCAAACTCCGGATCGCGTGGGGGCGCGGTGAATGTGACCTTAACTGGCACATTCCTCACCGGCACCTCCGCGGTAACCGTCTCTGGCACCAATGTCGATGTCAGCAACATCGTGGTCGTGAACGATACAACCGTGACGGCAACCTTCACGATTGCCAGCAGCGCCGCTCTCGGGCAGCGCAGCGTCAGTATCACCACTCCTGGTGGAACTGCCACACTGAACAATGCGTTCAGGGTCGTTGGGGCAACCGTTACGTTCACGCCGGCGGGCTTGACCACGAACCCCGGGAACAGAACGCCGAAGGACGGAACCGTCACGGTACGGAACACCGCGACTGGTGCGAATGCTGGTCCGTTGACTCTCACTGGGGCACCGACACTTTCGGCTGGCGTTCCTCCGAGTGGAAGCGGCACGTTCACAATCAGCTCGGGCGGTACTTGCGTCTCGGGTGCGGTCGTGAACGCTGGAGGTACTTGCACGATCAACGTGCACTACGTGCCACCGGCAGCGCCAGCTTCGATGTCGACGACGATGCGGGTTAATCTGGCGAACAGCGGTGCTGCCACCAACCCACTGCAAAGCCAAAACATCACCGGTAACTGAAGTCGAAATGGGGCCGGACATCCAGAAAACCTCCTGGATGTCCGGCTTCCCTTAAAAGGTTTATGGGCCTGCATCTCATGAAATGCCTGATCACTGGAAGAATGATTCTCATAGAGCTTGTACTCTGTGGCACCATGTTGGCACAGAGCGCTACCACCGGTTCGACCGATCGCAGCAAGCCTTCACTCCCATCTGCGCCACCTCAATCTCAACCCGCAGCTCCCACTGGGAAGTCAGAATCACCTGTGCTTCCACAACGCTATCGTCAGAATCGGGTTGCGGCAAAGGCCCGTCAGTACTATGCGATCACGTGGGGTGTCGATTCTCTGTCTGTCAGATCTGTGGAGTCAGGCGAGATGATTCGCTTTACTTATCGAGTCCTCGACACGGAGAAAGCGACGGCACTCAACGATAAGAAGAATGAGCCGTCACTGATCGACCCAGCAGCTGGCGTCAAACTAGTCGTGCCATCTTTGGAAAAGGTCGGGAAGTTACGCCAAAGCAGCACACCGCAACCTGGAAAAATGTACTGGATGGCGTTCTCGAACAAGGGCGGCTTCGTAAAGCCTGGGCATCGGGTCAACGTCGTTATCGGACAGTTTCGGGTCGAAGGCCTCGTTGTGCAATAGGATCATTCCCTTCCCCAGCAACTCGCAATCAACGAATAGGAGTGACTCATGTTACCTAGAACAACAGTACTGGCCGGCGGCTTTCTCGTTCTTGCCGTTTCCATAGTCCTAGGCGCCGATGTGCAATCCCCACTCGGATTGAGCGCCCAGCAGGTTATCGAAAATAATATCGCAGCACGTGGTGGGCTGGAGGCCTGGCGCGCAGTGCAAAGCCTTTCGATGAGGGGTAAGATGGAAGCTGGCGGAAACGAGAGCCCGACCCGGCCTGTGCCGGGAGTGAGGACCGGAGGAGTGCAACTACCGAAGCGTCCGGCACAGCAAACGCAATTGCCTTTTAGGCTGGAAATGAAGCGCGCGCGCAAATCACGTCTGGAAATTGACTTCCGCGGCGAGACCGCAATCCAGGTCTTCGACGGAACGCACGGTTGGAAGGTGCGCCCTTTCCTGAACCGGCGCGAAGTGGAACCGTTCTCTCCCGATGAGATGAAAGCGGTGGCCGCGCAATCCGATCTGGATGGACCGCTGGTCGACTACGCAGCGAAAGGGACCAAGGTTGAACTGGAAGCTACTGAGAAAGTTGAAGGCAAGGACAGCTATAGATTGAAGCTGACCTTCAAAACCGGAGAGGCGCAGCACGTGTGGATCGACGCAAACACTTTCCTAGAAAGCAAGATAGAAGGCACCCCTCGTCGGCTCGATGGCCAATACCATCCCGTGGAGATTTTCTATCGCGACTACAGGACCGTGAACGGCTTAAAGGTACCCTACCTGACCGAAACAAAAGTGCAAGGGGTAAAGCAAACTGAGAAAATCGAAGTTGAAGAGGTTGGGGTCAATGCACATGTGGAGGATTCCCGCTTTGCCAAGCTGCAGTAGAGTAAATCGCGCGTACGGGCGAAATCGAGCAACGCAAGCCGGGTTGGGTCTGGCTGCGCTCTTGTTGAACATCTCATTGGCCTCGTCCGCGCTGGCTCAAACCACTGCTGTTGCACCCGCCAGCTCCGCACCACATCCCACGAACTCGACTCACCGGCGCCCCAGCCTTGATGATCGCGTCAAAACGCTTGCCGCGGCACTCAACCTGAACGAGGCGCAGCAGGTCGCTGTAAAAAGGATTCTTGAGCAGCGACAGCAGGAGACTCTGCGGCTTCGGCACGATACCTCAATCACGGGAAGCACTCGGATCGAGCGATTGCGAGCACTCCAAGACCAAACCGTGCAGCGAATCCGGTTAGTGCTCAACGACGAACAAAAGAAAAAATACGATCCGCTAGCGGTGCGACAAGCCGGCCCCGCCCCAGGACAGAATAGCGTCGAGGACTGGCTCAAAGTTACTGCGCCGCAGTAGCCACTCTCCCATCACTCGCGGCTCTATGCCCAGCCGGGCTCTAATGATCTCCCCTTGCTCGCAGATGAAGAAATAGTCGTCTTTTCAAGGAGACCAACCATGGGATTTAGCTTAAGAACTCTCACCGCACTGCTCTTCTTCTGCCTGATCTCGATGATCGCCCAAGCACAGCAGTTCTCGGCAGACGTTGTGTACCTCGACACTAATAGCCTGAATGCACTAGCCAACGGAAGCGCCGGCACGCCGCGTCTTTCTTCAAGGATTTACGTCAGTAGCGATAAGATTCGTCTGGAGACAGGCGGAGTCACCGGCACCATCCTGTTGGTGGACAGAACAGAGCGCACAGCGGTCGCCCTGCAGCCCGGGAAAAAGGCTTATCAGCCTCTCGCCTCAGGTCCTTCGGAATATTTCCGGGTCGATAACGTAGATGATGCATGTCCGAACTGGCGCAGCGTTGCAGATCAGAAGATTTTCTGCGAAAAAGTGGGTCCGGAATTAGTAAACGGCCGTGAAACAGTGAAGTACCAAAACAAAGGCGCGTCCGAGTCTGCGCCCGCAGTCGTCTGGATCGACAAGGCCCTCAAGTTCGTAATCAAGTGGCAGGCTGCTGGGATTGGCGCAGACTTGCGCAATATTAAAGAGGAGCAGCAAGCGGCCGGTTTGTTTGCCCTACCGTCAGATTACAAAATGGCCGCTCCACAGAAAGCTGCCTTCAAGGGCTTTGCCCATAAATAGGGACCACCTGCGTGATTCATGTTTCCCCCGGTTCTTGACAGCCACAATAGGGCATACGAGAATACGACCAGTTAGCGAAAAAGTTAACCGTTGTCCGGCCGGAGAAACGCTCCCCCATTCGCATACGATCCGCTAGCCACAAGGGTAGCTTATAGGTGCCGGTCATTCCTGCATCTGTGCAGTTCACTGGCTTTGAACGCTGGGAGTGAGGAGTCGCCGTTGACAAAAAGTCCCTCCGACCTCACGCCCTCGGCCCGACGCCGACTCAAGGCGTTCTTTGGTTTTTGGCCGCTAGTTCTATCAGGGATGGTCGTGCTGCTGGCGGTCCTTGCTTTTCTGCAATACCGTTGGACCAACGAGGCAACAGCAGCCTCGGAAATGCGGATCGGCGCGGAACTCGAATCCTTCATGATGAAATGGCACAGCGATCTGTATGGGGAATTCTCCGCCATTTGCACGGCGATGCAGGTAGGTCCCGACTCTGGTGCGCGAGATACGTGGAATGATTATCTGGAGCGCTATGTGGAGTGGAAGAGTGCGCCGCCGCATGAGTCCTTGCCCAACGTCTACAGAAATCCCGACCTGGTTCAGAGCGTTTACATCTGGGACACAAACCTGGATGCCAAGCCGCAGTTGTTTCATCTGAATGCGGAAAAAAAGAAGGTTGAAATCGCCGAGGTGCCTGAGAATCTTCGGACCCTGCTGGATCGCCTGCGAGCTCACTCCACGAGCCTGTCCACATCGCTTCGTGTCTGGCAGCTGCCGCGGCAAGGAAAGAGTACTTCATCCGAAACCGCTACTGTGTCGAATTCGCCGGGAGTCGCTACCAACACGGGATGGCAGTTCGACGAGAACGTCCCGGCGATTGTTCATCCCATATTCCAGCGTGACGGCCGATCGCTAAACAGCCAGAGTCCCGTTGACTGGATGGTGATTGTGTTGGATTTGAATACTCTCCGGAAACGAATTCTTCCTGATCTTGCGACGAGATATTTCGGCGGTTTGGATGGCCTTGACTATAAAGTGGCTGTCCTGGCAAAAGGGGGGCCCCCAGCTGTAATTTATTCCTCTGACCCGGGAGTTGGAATCCAGGACCTCGATAGAGCCGATGCCAGCTTGTACATCTTCGGCTCCCCGAAGGAGGCAGCAGAACGTTCGCAGGCCAAGAACACCCGCTCCTTACGATCAACGGAATGGCACAATTTCTACGGATCAGTGTGGTTTCCGGTGATCGAATACGAGTCTCATCCAAGCCCTTGGGTACTTGTTATCCAGCACCGCGCTGGTCCTCTTCAGGATGTGATCAACGGAGTTCGGCAGAAGAACCTGGCGATGAGCGCTTTCCTACTTCTGCTGCTGGCGCTTACGATGGCGCTTCTTACAATGGCGGGTATTCGGGCACAGAAATTCAACAAACTACAAATGGATTTCGTGGCTTCAGTGTCCCATGAATTGCGAACACCCCTGACTGCCATCTTCTCGGCTGCCGAAAATATCAAAGACGGAGTCATCCACGACAAATCCGACCTCGCCGACTATGGTTCGATGGTGATGGGTCAAAGCCGTCAACTGATGGAGTATGTGGACCGCATCCTGCTCTTCGCCTCCATCCGCAGCGGAAAAGATCGTTACAACATACGCCCGCTTCAGATCTCGGAGATTCTGCAGCGCGTTCGCAAGAACTTGGCGAGTCTGATCATCCAAGAATCCTGCATTATTGAGGAAGCCGTCACGCCAGGCTTGCCGTGCGTGCTCGGTGATCTGTTTGCTGTTTGCGGGTGCCTGGAGAATCTGATCACCAACGCTATCAAGTACAGCGGTATCGATCGCCGCATTCGCATCTCTGCCTGCCTGCAGTCGACGGAAAATGGGCAGGAAGTTGCCATCAGCGTACAGGACCGCGGAATCGGCATTCATGGGTCGGAGTTGAAGCATATTTTTGAACCCTTCTATCGCAGTCCAGAGGCCATACGTGCTCAGATTCATGGAACAGGTTTGGGCCTTTCTGTTTGCCAGCACTTGGCCGAGGCTATGGGTGGAAGGCTCTCGGTTAAGAGTGAGGTTGGAGCGGGGAGTGTCTTTACCGTGCATTTGATGGCTGCCGATTCACAGCCAAGTGAACTCATAGCGATCAGTTCGACAAAGGACAAGGGGACGGAGAATGAATGAAAGCATTCTGTTGGTCGAAGATGAAAAAGCGTTACGTACCACCCTCAGCGATCGTCTGCGCAGCGAAGGTTACGTGGTGGAGACCGCTGCAGATGGGCGTGAAGGTTTCGACAAAGCCTCCAGTCATCCCTTTGATCTCATTATTTTGGATGTGATGCTCCCTCGCCGCAATGGCCTTGATGTTTGCCGGGATATTCGCGCCGCCGGGATGGCCACGCCGATTCTGATCCTCACAGTCCGGAATGAAACTGTCGATAAGGTGGTTGGTCTCAAACTTGGCGCCGATGATTACGTGACCAAACCATTCGAGGCAGCTGAATTAATGGCTCGAATTGAGGTCTTATTGCGAAGGGTTCCCATCCATAGCGGTCAAGGCATTTATCAGTTTGGTCCGATCCGTGTAGACGTAAGGGAGGGTCAGGTGTCGCGAGATGGAAAGCCTGTCTATCTTACTGCCCGTGAATTCCAACTTCTTCGCTATTTGATGGAACGAGTGGGCACCACGGTAACGCGAGAGGAACTTCTCCGCTCGGTGTGGGGATACGATGCCGATACTTTTACCCGAACGGTCGACACTCACATCGCTAGTTTGCGGCAAAAGCTGGAACAGAATCCCAAGAAACCCGACTTGATTCTCGCGGTCTCCGGAGTTGGTTACCGGTTTGTCGGTCGGGACAGTAAGTAGAGCTAGACCCGAATGAGTGACCTCAATTTACCGGCGTCTCGCATGAATAAGTTCCCGTAGTGATTGAAGCCACTCCCCGAATCGATTGCACGACCGAAAAAGACCTTGATCACACTCGAAAAGTCGGTGCTTCAGAGATTGCCGAAAGTCTTGCTCCACGAACATCTGGATGGTGTGTTGCGGCCTCGCACCGTGATCGAACTGGCCGCCGGCACTGGTTACACGGAATTGCCCACCACTGACGCGACGGAGTTGGCAGCTTGGTTTCATCAGGGCGCAAACCAGGGGAGCCTGGCGAAGTACCTGGAAGGATTTCGCCACACGATCGCCGTAATGCAGACCGAGGAAGCGCTGGAGCGAGTTGCTTACGAACAGTCCGAGGACCTCAGTCGTGACGGTGTCGTCTACTACGAAACTCGCTTCGCACCCATTTTCCACACACACAAGGGACTGACGCACCAACAGGTGGTATCGGCCGTGCTTCGAGGAATGGCGCGCGGCCGTAGGGATTTCGGTATCCGCTCGGGATTGCTCATCTGCGCGATGCGCAACATGAACGTATCGCTTGAAATGGCGGAGCTGGCGGTGGACTTTCGCGAACGCGGAGTCGTAGGTTTCGATCTGGCTGGAGAAGAAGGTGGTTTTCCGCCGAAGAAACACGTGGACGCATTTCACTACATCCAGAGAGAGAACTTCAACATCACCATTCACGCGGGGGAAGGATTCGGCAAGGAGTCGATTTGGCAAGCCATCCAGTACTGCGGAGCACACCGCATCGGCCATGGGACTCGCCTGATCGATGACATCGCTATTGCCGATGGCGAGGCGGTCAAACTGGGCGACCTCGCGCAGTATGTTCTCGACAAACGCATTCCCCTCGAGATCTGCCTCCTCAGCAACGTTCACACGGGTGCGACGCCCAGTCTTGAACAGCATCCGTTCAGGGTTCTGTACCAGCAAAAGTTCCGCGTGACACTGAACACAGATAACCGGTTGATGAGCGCCACCTCGATGACCCGGGAATTTGAAGCCGCTGCGGAAACCTTCGGGCTGGCTCTCGATGATTTCGAGAAGATTTCTATCAATGCAATGAAGAGTGCGTTCCTGCCGTACGACCAGCGTTGGGACCTGATCTACAAGACGATCAAGCCCGGGTACGCGCGAATTCGGGAGATTGCTTCGAGATGATCGACCTCGCTCGATGTGCGGTAGTTCGCCTCTTGTTGCTCGGAGTCACCGGTAGTCCGCTGATTGGTCAGTCGACTACTTCTCCATGGATTCACGGTTGAAGCATAAATACCGCAGATGCAATGAGCGAAAAATACATGGACAACCCTTTCATGGCCCGCGCCATTCAGCTCTCCCTCGAAAATGTCCTCTCTGGACTAGGCGGCCCCTTCGGCGCCGTCATTGTGAAAGATAGCAAAATCATTGCGGAGGGCATCAATCGCGTCACGATCGACAACGACCCCACCGCACACGCTGAGATCGTCGCAATCCGCGAGGCTTGCGCGCGCTTGAACTCATTCACTCTCCAAGATTGCGAAATTTACACTTCGTGCGAACCCTGCCCGATGTGTCTTGGCGCGATCTACTGGGCACACCTCAGCCGAATTCATTTTGGCAATCTTGCCGCAGACGCGTCCGAGGCCGGCTTCGACGATTCCTTCATATACCAACAAATTGCTCAACCTTTCTCCCAGCGCAAGATTCCCATGTTGCAAATGATGCGTGAGGAAGCGCTCGTCGCCTTTCGGAGTTGGCAGGAAAAGCCGAACAAGATCCAGTACTAGCTGGCATCCTTGCACAGGTGAAATCTTTTTTTGCTTTAATCCTTTCTCGCTCATGCCACATGCTGCTTATACTTATAAGGCAGTATGCTCGACGCCCCATTCCCATCCCGTCGACAGCGAAGTGTCATGGTGCTGCTTGCAGTCGTTCTGACTTGTGCCGCCCTGGGGGCGTGGTTCGCTCAAAAGATGTCCCATAGGCCCATCAGCTTCAGTCACGATATTCAGCCGATTTTGAATCAAAACTGCGTGCAGTGTCACGGCGGCGTCCGTCAGAAAAATGGCGTGTCGTTTATTTTCCGTGAGGAAGCCCTGGGCACAGGCAAGTCTGGAAGGCGGACGATTATGCCCGGTCATCCGGATGAATCGGAACTGATTCGGCGGGTGACTTCGTCTGAGCCTGACGCACGGATGCCGTATCACTCGCTACCTCTTTCTCCCCAACAAATCAAATTGCTTCGTCAGTGGATTAAAGAAGGGGCCAAGTGGGAGGATCATTGGGCTTTTGTGGCTCCCAAGCCGCAGCCTCTACCGGCGGTGACACGGTCGGACTGGATTCGTCAACCCCTGGACCGGTTCATTCTTGCTCGATTGGAGAAAGAACGGCTGGCACCTGCGCCCGAAGCGGATAAAAGCGAACTGCTGCGCCGGGCTTCCTTTGATCTCACCGGACTTCCACCCACACTGGGGGAGCAGGCATCGTTTCTAGCCGATTCTTCGCCTAATGCGTATGAGAAACAAGTGGATCGAATGCTCGCTTCACCTCGCTATGGCGAGCGTTGGGCGGCATTGTGGCTGGACCTGGCGCGCTATGCGGACACCAAAGGCTACGAAGCCGACCGGGAGCGGCCTGGCGTATGGCCGTATCGTGATTGGGTTATTCAAGCCTTCAATCGTAATGTACCGTACGACAAGTTTGTGATCACACAACTCGCGGGTGACTTGCTACCCGACACTGCTTTTGAAGATCAGATTGCAACTTCATTTCACCGCCAGACTCCCAACAACGATGAAGGCGGTACAGACGACGAAGAGTTCCGGTTGATCGCAGCGATGGACCGTTCGGCGACCACATGGTCGGTTTTGAATGGACTGACGATAAACTGTGTGCAATGCCATTCCCACCCGTACGATCCGATTCGACACGCTGAATATTACAAATCGCTGGCATTTTTCAACACGTCGCGCGACGCTGACCTGCCTGAGGACACTCCCGTTTTGCGCGTTCCAAAAGATAAGAAAAGATATGAAGAAGCCTGGAGCCTGCAACAGGAGATCGCCAAGCTGAGTCATTCGACTGTGTATTCCGGCCGACAACTGGAGAGCCAAGCGACGTGGATGCCGTTGCCCATCACTACCGCCTCAGCGAATGAGGCGCTCGCATTGGAATGGGAGGCGGCAAATTCTGAACGAGAGCTTGCAGCTTTGGACAACGAGAAGCTGCCTCCGAAGGAGAAAAAGGACAAGCGGAAGTATTTGCTCTCGACAATTGCTGAAAACAGGAAACTGTCGCGATCAAAGGGAGCAAATGCGTCCGTCGCTTTCCAGGTTCAAGACGGTGAGATGCGGGCTGCTGCCAATACTCCGGGAAAGTCGGTTTATGAATTAGTAGCGACGGCGAATGTGCAAACAATGACGGCTTTGCGCATCGAGGTGCTGCCGACAAGCGGAGAGGCGGCCCGGCACAATCCGGAGGACGGTTTTATTGTCGATCAGGTCGAAGCCTGGGTGGTCCAGCCGAACGGTAAGCAGGACAAGATCCGCTTCCGTTATTTCATTCCCGATTCTGAAGATGATTTGAAGAGCGCCATTGCTCGGGCCATCCAATTTGGTCCGACGAGTGAATTGGCCGGCAGTTTTGCAGCAAATCCTAATCTGTTTCGCACGCACTGGATCGTTGGACTCCCCGACACTCTGCTGAAGCTGACCCGCGGCAGCCAGATAAAAATGCGGCTTACGCAAACACAGAACGTGAACGACAAACCAGCGCATGTAAGGCGTGCAAGTTTGTCCGCCAGTTCTGATTCGTGCTGGTCACAGTTGATTCAAGATCAGGAATATCGCAGCAACCTGATGCATCTCTCGACACTCTCCCAGCAGCTGAAGAAGATACCGAGCGTCGAAACTCCCGTGATGGCCGAGCAGCCGGACTACGAAAAGCGCGAGACCCTGGAGTTCGAGAGGGGAAACTTTCTCACCAAGATCGGGCCCGCATTGACGCCGGACGTGCCCGGCCTTTTCCCGCGACTTCCGGATAACGCTCCCCGCAATCGCTTGACACTGGCGAAGTGGTTCTTCAGTCCTGAGCAGCCGTTAACGGCGCGTACTGCTGTGAACCGCTATTGGGAACAACTTTTCGGCACCGGAATCGTCGAAACTCTGGAAAATTTCGGGAGCATGGGTGAAAGGCCGAGTCATCCCGAATTACTCGATTGGCTGGCGATTCACTTTGAAAACGATCTTCACTGGGACATAAAAGCCCTGTTACGCGAACTGGTGACCAGCGCGACATACCGCCAGAGCGCAAGATCTACACCGAGCCTGACCGAAAGAGACCCGCGCAACCGGTTGTTGGCGCGGGGGCCGCAGCAAAGGCTCTCGGCAGAGATGGTTCGCGATCAAGCTCTGATTGCCAGCGGACTTTTGAGCGACACAATGGGCGGACCTCCGGTGATGCCACCTCAGCCCGAAGGCGTGTGGAACTCTGTTTATAACGACAGCAAATGGGTGGATGCGAAGGGTCCAAACCGCTATCGACGTGCAATCTATACGTACATCAAGCGGACGAGCGGCTATCCGACTTTTCTCATCTTCGATGCCTCCGATCACGACGTCAGCCTGGCACGACGTATACCCACCAATACGCCATTACAAGCCCTGGTCACGATGAATGATCCGGTCTATCAGGAATCCTCGGAAGCACTGGCTGATCGCATGCTGAAGGCTGCTGATAAGACCGATGACCGTTTAAGATACGGCGCACGCCTGGTTCTGTCGCGCGATCCGACTGATTATGAGCTAGCGAAGCTGCGCGAGTTGTTTGAAAAAGCTCTTGTCGAGTCCGAGGCAGGAATAGTGAAAAGAGCTGCGTACAGCAAGGCGGCACCACGGAATGAAAAGCGGGCGATGACAGCGGTCGCCAGCGTTCTGTTCAATCTGGATGCGGCATTAACCAGGTGATGGTCATGGCAAATTCCAAAGTTCGACCAAATGATCAGAGTGCGAGCGAAGTTAGCAGTGAAACATGTGGCGAACTACGGATGGCCGCGTTGCAGGCGCAAACGCGTCGTCATTTCCTTCGAACTCTTGGTGGCGGCCTGGGAACTGTATTTGTAGGAACGTCGCTCGCCCAATACGCCAAGCCAGGAACAGAGCCTGCGCGCTCCGAGTCTTCCGCGCTGGATTTTACGCGCGATCCTTCCTGTCCTCTTTCAGAACTGCCACCACAGTTCCCCGCTAAAGTACGGCGCGTGATCTATCTGCACATGGCCGGTGCGCCCAGCCAACTGGAACTGTTCGAGCATAAGCCGGACTTGAAGCGCCTGGACGGACAGGATTGTCCCGCGTCCTTTCTGGCGGGCAAGCGCTTCGCATTCATAAGCGGCGTTCCGAAGCTCTTGGCGTCTCAGTACCCGTTTCACCAAGTCGGCCAAAGCGGTCACTGGATTTCAGATCGCATGCCCCATCTGGAACAACACCTTGACGATATTTGTTTCATCAAGTCGATGCGTACGGACCAGTTCAATCACGCGCCCGCGCAGTTGTTGGTGCATACAGGGAATGCGCGGCTTGGATACCCCTCGTTCGGTTCGTGGGTGCTGTATGGACTGGGCACAGAAAATCAGAACTTGCCCGGATTTATCGTGCTGCTTTCGGGGGGCAAATCGCCCGACGGTGGTAAGCAACTATGGAGTTCCGGCTTCCTGCCCAGTGTTTACCAAGGTGTGCAGTGCCGCTCCCATGGCGAGCCGGTCTTGTACCTCGATAACCCTCCGGGGACAAGCCGCTCGATGCGCCGCAGTATGTTAGACGCGATCGACCAAATCAATCAGCAGACGTATGCGGCGTTCGGCAATCCGGAGACCCTCACGCGAATTGCGCAATACGAGATGGCGTTCCGTATGCAAATGGATGCCACCGATGCTATGGACATTCATAAAGAACCCGATTCCGTTCGTGCTAGGTACGGATCGAAGCCTGGTGAGTCCAGTTTCGCCAACAATTGCCTGGTTGCACGGCGGCTGGCGGAACGCGGCGTGCGATTTATCCAGCTCTATCACTGGGGATGGGATTCTCATGGTGCGGACGCCAAGGAAGCACTGAACCTGGGTTTTGCCGATCGATGCCGGGAAGTCGATCAACCAACCGCGGCACTGCTGGCGGACCTGAAGGAGCGCGGCATGCTGGAGGATACGCTCGTAGTGTGGGGAGGCGAATTCGGCCGGACGCCGATGCGGGAGAATCGAAATGGCCAGGAGATGAAGTATGTGGGAAGGGATCACAATCCGGGCGCATTCACAATCTGGCTGGCAGGCGGCGGAGTCAAACCTGGAATTACGCACGGCCAAACGGACGAGATGGGATACGAAATCGTGACCGATCCCGTCGAGATCCGCGATCTGCATGCGACAATGCTCTACTTATTAGGCTTCGACCATCACAAACTCAACTATTCTTTTCAGGGCCTGGAACAGAAATTGACGAGCGTTAAACCAGCGCGCGTTGTGGCGGAAATCTTGGCGTGAGCGGTTTCCCCATCTCAGAACACAAAATCGCTGAGGGCGACCTTTGCTCATGACAGCGCTGGGCAGTCGCATCCTCAGGGAATTCCGTCTCGGCCTATTGGTGCTGCTTCCGATTCTTATCGTGATGACCTTGTTGGTGTTTGTCCCACCCGATGGGAAAGAGCGTGCGGAATGGATGCAATTTGTCGGGCGCTTTCATCCTCTCATAGTCCACTTACCGATCGCTCTTGTTCTTCTCGTCCCAATTGTGGAACTGGCGGGCCGAAGCTCCCGTCTTTCTTATCTACGGCTTTCAACCAGTTTTCTGCTTGGCCTGGCAACGCTCTCGGCAACTGCCGCTGCAATTCTTGGCTGGTGCCTGGGAAGCAGCGGCGGATATTCTGGTCCGCTCGTTACGCAGCACATGTGGGGCGGGATTCTGCTGACATTCACGTGCTGGCTTTGCTGGGTGTTAAGGGCGAGATTCAGTCAGCCCGGACCGTTGTTCGGAATTCCGCTTGCGATGGCGGCTGTGCTGGTCGTATGGACGGGATATCGCGGTGGACAATTGTCGCTCGGCGCAGATCACCTCACGGAGCACATGCCGATGTCGTTGCGTCACGTTCTGGGTGTGGCGCGGAACGATTCAGCTTCGTCTAAGGCGGATCCCAACACGTTCTATGGGGCGCGAGTTGAGCCAATTTTTGCAGCTCGATGTGTCAGCTGCCACGGACCTGATAAGCACAAAGCAAATCTTCGACTCGACACGTTCAAGGGAGTCATGCGTGGCGGGAAGGACGGGCCCGTTGTTCAGGCCGGGAACACTCAAGGCAGCGATCTATTGCGTCGAGTCACCCTGCCCGCCAACCACGATGACTTCATGCCCAAAGGCGGCAAGAAAGCGTTGTCATCCGGCGAAGTGAAGTTAATCGAACTCTGGATTGCCGCGGGGGCATCAGAAACGCTCGCCAAGGACGCAATAAAGAACGCACCTGCGGGTTCTGCAACCCCGGCTGCCGCGGAAGTGACTTTTCAAGAAATTGATCCAGCCGCTGTCACCAGCGTGCGTGCAGGCGTTGCTACGGCAGTCGCCCAACTGCAAAAGCGATTTCCGAATGTATTGGACTACGAGTCGCGAGGCTCGGCAGACCTGCGGTTAAATGCATCGATTATTGGGACCAGGTTCGGAGACAACGATCTAGCGGAATTTGTGGCTGTTGCGGATCACATTACAGTGGCCGACTTTTCGCGTACAGGCATCACTGACCGATCGATGAACACAATCGCGGGCATGAAACGACTGCGCGTTCTGCGGCTCACTAACACCGGAATCACCGATGCCACATTGCTACGACTGGGCGGCTTAGATCAACTGGAATCACTGAACTTGTTCGGCACATCAGTTACACCTGCAGCCTTACCGGCGATCTCGAGGTTACCGAAGCTTGCACATATGTACGCCGGGCAAACGTCAATTCCCCAGGGAATCCCGGTGCCGGAGGCGCTCGCAGGCAAGATAGTGTTCTGAGGACATGCATGTCAGTGTGCGTCGAACAGATACAGCCGCTTCAGTCCGGGTTTGGATCGAAGTTCAGCGGCCGCGTTGGGTGCAACTCTTGTCTGACTAAGATTGAGCGACTCCAACTTCTCAAGCTTCATGAGCTCTTTAACCCCGACCGAAGTCACGGTCGTGTCGGATAAATCCAGAAATCTCAAGTTGGAGAAGGCGGCGATTGACTGCATGCCTTTGTCAGTCACCTTGGTGCGGGCCAGTTCCGCATCCACAATTAAATTCCCGACTGGCGCGAGTTGAGCCAGGGTCGCATCCGTGCAACGTTCAGGCGCGCTGACGGTGCGAAGGATCAACCCGTCGGTAGGATTTTGCGAACGCGGAACAATGCGTATTCCCAACGATGCTTCCAGCTTTGTAATTGTCACCCACTGCGGACGGTAGTCAGCCGTCAACGGCAGTGCAGCTTCCTTCTCTTCCGCAGATTGGGGCAATCCTCGTGTTGCTTCTTCGGGGATCCGGATAGTGGCTCCAGCGGCGATCCAAACTTCTAGGATCTTAGTTTCTTCCGGGCTCAACGAGGGTTTGCCTTCCGCCGGCATGAAGTCCTTGCTATCCGGCGGTAGTGTTATGCGCCGATACATTTCGCTTTTGCCTAACTCCCTTGGGGAAATCACCGGACCATCCTTGCCGCCGAGCATTAAGTGTTCGTAACTATCGAGTCGCAGCTTGCCCTTGAATTTATCGTCATTGTGGCAAACAACGCATTTCTGGTCGAAGATAGGCTGCACATGCACGGCGTAAAAACTGGTGGGGTCGATCTGGGCTTTTTGCTCCACACCGAACCAGCGGCGTAACGGCTGAGGCATGCGCTCGGTCAGGAAGGTGCCGCCGTGTGTCAATTTGCCGCCCTGATCGCTAGTCCAGATCAGCAAACCAATCGTCACCATTAGAGCAGCGGCATAAGACCTCCGGTCCCATCCATAGAGACCCCAGCACGCAACACACGCTGCAGCCAGAGATACGCCGCCCCACATGTGTCGGATCACTAATGATCCTTCAAAGCCACCGCTCCAGGCCAAGAGCCATCCGAACAAGGCAGCTACGATCGCCGCCGCGACCGCCAGCGCTAACACGAACCCTGCGGCCTGGCGCAGGTGTGCTTGAATGACACCTGCGCACTCGAGTATCGGGACAAGCAGGAGCAAGGCGATTGGAATATGCACAATAAGAGGATGGAATCGGCCCAGGAATTGGGCCAATTCGGCACGCTCTTGGCCATCCGGAGGAGCGTAGAGCAATAACATCACCAGCAGAACAATCGAAGCAAAACCTGCAATGAGCGTCCACGCGCGGGCTCGAAGTGGCATCCTGATCCCGTTAGGCCTTGCGCAGAAGTGTAATTCGCCCGATCGGCAACCACTCAGCTACAAGAATGTCGCCATTATGAAGAAAGATGGAGTCATGCGGCGTGATGAACTTTCCAGCCGTAAATTGCGAACGCGTCTGGCTCCGTCGAGATCCCACATCGCCGTTTTCCGCCTTGCCGTCGCCTAATTGCGCAACTACGTTGTATTTTCGATCAAGTATGCAAACCTGACTGTCCAGGTCGGGGCAGACCATCCATTCGCCCTGAGTATGGAAGTTGCACGGCATACGAAGACGCGCCTCGTCTTTGATCGTTTTCAAATGATTACCCTCGAGGGTGAAAGTCTGAATGCGGCGGTTTCCGCGATCGGCTACGACCAGAAGAGGAGTCTCGCCACGTGGATCGACCCATTGTCCATGCGGATTGTCGAGTTCGCCGTCGTCGTGTCCGGGCCTGGCGATCTCACCTAGAAACTCGCCGCTGAGAGAATAACGGAGCATGTGGTTTGACCCATACCCGTCACCGACGTAGAAGTCACCATTGGGGGCGAATGCAACGTTGGTGGGTACGAAGTCGATGGGTCGATCCGCGTAACTCGCATCTTCGCGTGGGTAGCCGTGCACCCAGATTTCTTCACCCGCAAGCGTGGTCTTTACGAACCGGCAGCGGTTGATGTCGCAATGGTAGAGAAATTCATCTTTTCCCTCGCGACGAAGTTTCAGTCCATGCGCTCCTCCCCGAAATCCTTCGCCAAAAGCCCGTAGGAACCGGCCTTTTTCGTCGAAGACGACGATCGCTTCTCCACGCATGCTCGATTTGTGGACGGTATGCCCGACATAGAGATTTCCCTGCTCATCCTGGCAGAGGCCGTGCGTATCTCCCCACACGAGGCCCGCGGGCGGCACTAGCCAATCATGCACGCACTCGTAAGTGTGGGCCCCGGATCCTAGGACCGGTAGTCGAGCGCCAGATTTGTCGGAAGCCCGCACGTAGAAAGCGGACGGAAAAGTCGTGGCCACTGCCGCAGCGGAGCATGTAGTCAGGAACGATCGCCGAGTTTGTTTGTTGGTAGCCACGCACCCTCCTCAGCTCAACAGGCCAGTCACTACCTTTGCAGGAATGACTCCGGTGAATTTCTGGTCAAGCCCTTGAAACTTGAACGTGAGCTTCTCATGGTCAATGCCCAGCAGATGAAGAAGGGTGGCATTGAAATCGCGCACGTGCACCGGATCGCGAACGATGTTGTAGCAAAAATCGTCCGTCTCACCATACGAAACTCCGGTCTTAACGCTACCTCCTGTCAGCCACACCGTGAAGCAGCGGGGATGATGATCGCGACCGTAGTTGGTTTTTGAGAGCCCACCCTGACTGTAAACAGTGCGGCCGAATTCACCGCCCCAGATGAGGAGAGTGTCGTCGAGCATGCCTCGGCGTTTCAAGTCAGTGACCAGCGCATAGGAGCCACGATCGGTGGCCGCGCAAAGCTTCGGGAGCATGCCGACTACATCGCCGTGGACATCCCAGCCGCGCTGATAGATCTGCGTAAACCGCACGCCCCGTTCCGCCATGCGGCGCGCCAGCAGACAGTTATACGCGAAGGTGCCCGGCTTCCTCGCATCTTCGCCATAGAGGGTCCATGTGCTCGCGGGCTCGTCGCGCATGTCGGTCAACTCGGGGATCGAGGTTTGCATGCGAAATGCCATCTCGTACTCCTGGATGCGAGCGTGCGTCTCGGGATCTCCCAAGTCCTCGTACGTCATCTGGTTGATGGCATTGACGCTATCAACAAGTGTGCGCCGCGTTTCTCCGGTCATGCCCTGGGGATCATCGAGGTACAAGACGGGTGCGCCTTCGGAGCGGAAGGCTACGCCAGAGTACTCGTTTGACAGGAATCCGCTGCTCCATAGCTTTGGAGAAATGGGCTGTTGATTGGAATGCGGAATCAATGCCGAGTTGAGCACCACAAACGTTGGCAGGTTCTCATTCATACTTCCCAGGCCGTATGACAACCAGGCACCGAGAGAAGGCTTACCGGGAACCATGTTACCGGTATTCATCAGCAGGATTGCGGGCTCGTGGTTGATCGCCTCTGTGTGCAATGAGTACACCAGCGCGATCTCGTCCACCAGTTTGCCGGTCCAGGGAAGCAGGTCGCCCACCCAACGTCCGGATTTACCCTGCTGCGCGAACTTCCAATGAGACGGTGCGATCGGGAAACGCGCCTGTCCGGCAGTCATCCCTGTCAGAGGCTGGTTCCCGCGCACGGAATCGGGCAGATCTTTGTCGTAGAGAGATGCCAGTCCCGGCTTGTAGTCCCACATGTCCATTTGCGGAGGAGCACCGGACATAAAGAGATAGATGCATCTCTTCGCCGAGGGTGGAAAATTCGGCAAACGCAATGATTCCGGGCCGGGCGACCCTGCATCCGATGCGCGCGCTACGTCCCTGAGTAATCCGTCGCCCATCAGGACAGCTAAGCCGGCCCATCCCAGGGCTTTCCCCATCCGGCCCAGAAAGTGGCGGCGGCTCTCCAGTCGCAGCCATTCGTTGCGCAACGCCTTTGGGATCGGCAGGTCGTAAACCGACGGCCCCTCTCCATACTGGTCGCAACACAAATGTTCTGTCTGAGTTTTTTTAGGGTTCATTTGTTCATCACCGCATCCAGATTCAGGGCCGTGCTCGAGACCAGCATCCAGGCCGCAAGTTCTGGTGCTGGGATCGCTTTGTCCATCTTGCTTTCTCCTACATTCAACAGCCGAGCGGCGGCGGACGGATCCTTAGAGTAAGCCAACCGGAATTTCATTAACGCATTTTCTAGCACTGACTTTTCCCTGGAACTCCAATCTCGTGATAGTAAGATTCGCCCAAGGTAACCCAGCCGGGCATCGACGTTGGACGATTCGTGAATCAAACGCTCCGCAAGTTTGCGCGAAGCCTCCAATCGCAACGTCTCGTTCATTGCCACCAACGCCTGCAGGGGCGTATCCGTGCGCTGGCGGCGCGTACAGGCAGCATCTCGCATCGGTGAATCAAAGGTATCCATGTCAGGCATCGTGGCCATACGTTTCCAGAAAGTGTACAGACTCCTCCGGTAGAGCGCCTCCCCGTGATCCTGAACATATTTTCGGGTATTGCTGGCGTCGTGGCTTCCGTCCCAGATCCCCGGTGGCTGATACGGTTTCACGCTTGGTCCGCCGATCTTCTCGACAAGAAGCCCACTGGCTGCCAGAGCGGTATCACGAAGCATCTCGCTATCCATGCGGAAGCGTGGCCCTCGGGCCAGAAGACGATTCTTAGGATCCTTTTCAGCAAGCTCAGGCGACACGCGTGCGGACTGGCGATAAGTCGACGACATGACAAGTTGCTTGTAAAAGCGTTTAACATCCCAGCCGCTGTCGCGGAAATCCACGGCTAACCAGTCAAGCAGTTCTGGATGACTTGGGCGCGCGCCCATGACACCGAAATCCTCAGTAGTTTCGACGATACCGGTTCCAAATATTTCCTGCCACATGCGGTTGATCGTAACCCGCGCGGTCAAGGGATTGGTCGCACTCACGGTCCATTCTGCCAGCCCAAGGCGGTCAGGCTCAGCACCGGCAGGAAGCGGCGGCAAAAAGTGCGGAACTCCCGGCCGAACCCGTTCGGTGCGAGCGTCGTAAACTCCGCGAGTTAGCATGTCCGCATACGCGAGCCCCGGTGACTCCTCGCTGATTAAGGTGATACTGCCATCTTTGGAAAGTCCGTCCAGTTGTTGGTTCAGCGCGGCAATCTCCGCCCTCATGGCGGGCACGGCCCCGTCGCGCTGAGCAAAATAGAAGTCGCTTACCACTTTGAATTCATCCTCCGACCACTGGGAAAGGGGTTTTTGGACGATTTCCGAAACATAGTCCTCGAACGGTAAACGTGAAGCCTCGTCCGCTGTGAGTTCACGGGAGTAAAAGCGAAAATCCTGGAATGCAGACTGCCTCAGCGGGTCTGTGTCAGGCGATATCCGCCCGAACGTCAGCGGCGATGATGTTCGGACCGTACCATCGAGTTTATCCTTCACAACCTTCAACTCCGCCGGTTTGCCATCCACATAGAGCTTCATCCCGTCGGCTTTTCCTGAACCGGAATAAGTCGCAACGATATGATTCCAGCGACCTTCAATCAGCACTGTCTCTTTGGTCTCGATCGCGGCTGCATTTTGTAGATCCTGGTGCGTGAGTGCAAATGACAACTTTCGCTTGTTGATGCGAAGCTTCCAGCCGCGGCCTCCCTCCTCGGCATTGGCACGCCCCAGAATCACGCCGTTTGGCTTTTTGGTGTCTTTCGATTCCAGCGGATGCAGGTCTGGACGCAGCCAGAAAGCTGCGGTAAATGGCTGGTCACGCTCGATATCGCCAACGTCCGGCAAATCGAGGCGGGTGCTGATATCCATTCTCATGTAAGGCCAGAGCCAGATTCCCTCGCCCCAGATTACGGGGCTCTCAGTCGCGGCGCTCGTGGGTTTACCCGCCGCCGAATTGACAAATGTCACACCCTTCTGTTCGTCGAACCTGAAGCGCGCCTGCAAGCTTGTCGTACTTACGGCCTGCGCCGGCGATTTGGCCTCCGTAAGCCAGGCAGTCACCAGTTCGCGGGCTCGCGAACGCCTCTGCCGAATCTGGGTTTCCACTTCCGAGCGCTTCGCCAGAACTTGTTCATACGCTGCCCGATTGATTTCCTTCGGCACACGGATGTAGGGAGGCCAATCCTGCCGATCGTCATTGGAAGGATTTTCTGTCAGGTTGTTAAAAAAGGCGGTGAGTTGGTAAAAATCCTTGCGCGTGATCGGATCGAACTTGTGGTCGTGACAAACAGCACAACCTGTCGTAAGGCCGAGGAATGCAGCGCCGAACGCCTCTGCCCGTTCACGCTTGTTGTTCACTCGGAGTTCTTCGATGAGAGTACCGCCTTCGCCGGAACTGATGCCGGCACGCAAAAATGCGGACGCGATCAGCGTATCCAGCGTCTTCTTCGGCAACATATCTCCTGCGATCTGTTCCTTTACAAACTGGTCAAATGGCTTGCCTTGATTAAAGGAATTGATGACGTAATCGCGGTACGGCCAGATGCTGCGGAAATTATCCAGGTGTAGACCGTGAGTGTCCCCGTAACGGGCCACGTCGAGCCAGTAGTGCGCGCGATGCTCGCCATAACGCGGGCTGGCCAGCAACCGATCGACAACTTTCTCATACGCATTGGGGGACGCATCTGCCAAAAATGCCGCAACCTCATCTGGGGTGGGCGGCAAACCGGTCAGGTCATAGGTTACGCGCCGAATCAGCGTCTGCTTGTCTGCCTCCTCTGAAGGTCTCAGTCCTTCTTTCTCAAGTCGGTTAAGAATGAATTGATCGATTGGACTCCGCGCCCAGCCTTGGTCCTTTGTCGGCGGAAGCAACGGACGCTTTGGCGCAATGAAAGACCAGTGTTCCTCGTAAACCGCGCCCTCTTTTACCCACCGCCGGAGCAGAGCAATCTGCTCGGGCTTAAGAGTGTGGCGCGCCTCCGGAGGAGGCATTCTCTGTTTCGGGTCTTGAGACTCAATTCGCCGCACCAAGGGACTTCTATCCGGATTCCCTCGAACGATCGCGGGACCATATTTTTCGTGCGCGGCAAAGGCAAACTCGCTTCGATCCAGTCGCAGCCCGGCCTTCCGAGCGCCGGGATCTGGACCGTGGCATGCATAGCAATTTTCGGAAAGAATCGGTTGGATCGTCTGGTTGAACGACAGTCTTCCGGCATTCAACCCACCCGCATGGCGAGTGCTCCACCAAATGGTAATCCCCAAGAAGAGGCCAAGGAGGACCGTGAAGACAACCCGGCGGAATCGCTTAGGACCACCGGAATGCCGTTCTCGTGACGCCCGAGTTCCGAGTTCGTTCGTATTCATTGTGACGCCGCTATTTCGCCGTCGCACAAGATGGGACCTTCCGGATGAGCAAGAAATTTCCCAAGCACTTTGTGCGGCCGGGAAATCGATTGATTATTATTTTAAATCGCGCATCCTCTGCTTGCCGAGATTCAGAATCCCACCCGATTGGACCCTCGGAAATCATACTCTGGGTTGAGTTCAGAAAAGCCATCAGGTTGGCTGGGTGAGCTGCCTTTACCAAGGAGATTCAAGGTCCCCCGACGCGGACGACTGTCGTAGTCGCCAACCTTGTCGGGCACGGGCATATAGGAAAACCGGTGGCAAGTAGCCGCAGCTTCAACGTCTCAGCATTCAATGAGATCTCCCTTTGGATCGAGCCTTGTAAATCCCAGCTCTCTTGCTCTTGGTAATCGCAGCTTCGGCCGCCACGCAGCAACCTGACATCACTCGCCCTGACGGGGGCAATCTTATGTCCGCGCAAATCGACTCGACTGTGAACCGACTGACCCCAAGCCGCGCATGTCACTGGTGTCGGCGTTGCGCTCCATCGAGGCAAGGTCGTCTACTTGAAGACCTACGGCATGAGTGACGCCGAAAAGGACCTGCTGCTCACACCTGATTCCGTGATGACCGCCGCCTGTCTCACAAAGTCGTGTTCTCGACGGTCGTCATTATTTATTCAGCCGCTTGAGTTAGCGCGCAAAATCGATGAAAGGCTGCGCTCATTAACGAGTCCTACAGCAGCAAACCGATTACCTTCAACGAGATGAAGTTTAAGGCGTCCTCGCCGAGGTGTTCTTCCACCCACGATGGAGGGCCTTTTTGCTTTGAGGGAGGTTTAACAATTTCCCCTAACTCATTGGAAACGTGGCGACCAGGGACGTAGTTGAATCGCCGAACTTCAATGGTTGCTACGGGAGAATTCGCGGCGATTCACATCCAATTTCAACATGGACCGCTCCTATTTTCTTTGGTAGCAGCCGATATCTATGTTTCCGGATTTGACGCGCGGAGAGCCTTCAAGGTCCAGTTCTCCAACCGGCACTCCGTTAGTCGTGCCAGCAGCGATCGCGGGAGAATCCGCACGCAGATGAAAGTCATTCGCGGCAGGGTCAACAAAATGCGGGTCCAGAAAATGGGAATGGTGGTCATTCCCGGTTGACTCAACATACTTGTCGAATCCTGCCACAGTTGCAGCGAACTCCTTCCACGTGCTCGACTTCGATCCGGAAGCACAGTAATAGAGGTTGTGATCGATAGTGACAGGCGACTGGTTCTTTTCTACCTGCGATCTGTTCAGCGTTATTAGACAGGGGGGCCCGGCGTAGACGATGTTGTTCTCGAAAATATCGCCCGCCATGTTCCACTGCATCTGGAACTCACCCGACCCGGTCTCCGACGTATCGTTTTCGTAGAGCGTGTTGTTAACCACTATGCTGTGATCGGTGCGCCCTCGCTCCGGCGCATAGCCCCCGATGGAAACACCTGCGGTATGGCAGTGATAGATCAGGTTATTTCGCGCAATGATGTAGCTGGTCGCACGGCCCTTGTGCTCACTGGCCAGCTCGATTCCAAAGTCCACGTCGTGCATGACGTTCTGCTCGATCAGGACCCGGGTGCCGCCATCCACGTAAATACCATCGGAATTTTGCTCATTGCCGTAGGCCGGGTTGCCGCGCGAGGTAATGTTGTAAACCAAATTGCCGCTTACTACTCCGTCGCGAGCCTGGTCGACGGCAGGGTCGGGTGCCGTGCGCTCAAAGCCGATGACATCGATTCCGATGTTGTTGTTGTCGTGGACAACGTTGTGAGTGATGCGAAAGTTCGTGACGTTCCCGTTCACTACCAGCGACTCGCTCGAACCGGTCTGGAGGTGATGCACCTCGTTGCCGTCAATGACAAGTTCACTGATTGGGTTCTTGGCGTCGGTACCGTATACAGCAATGCCAAACCCGTTGCCGCCACTTCCCGGAGCATCACGGCCGCCAAAAGTCTGCTCAATATGATGGACGTTGTTCTTCAGCAGTTCAATATGAGAGCCGGCGCCCATAACACTAATGCCTAATGGAGCGAGCCGATGCTCAGCGGTGCAGAAGTTGCGAATTTCAAAGCCTTCGATTCGCACGTAACTCTGGTTGTGAATGGTAAGCACGCCCTGTCTACCGGACGGAGTGAAATGCCCTGCGTCGAGGATGGCGGTCTCGCCGGGATAGCTTCGAAAAGTGATGTATCCATCCGTAGGGTTGCCGGATGCGTTGATGCTCACGAGTTCTTCGTAGACTCCACCCCGCACATTGACGCTGCTACCAGCACGGACGGTGTCTGCGGCGTGTTGAAGGGTGCGCCATGGTGCCCTTTGGGTGCCCGGATTCGAATCAGCCCCGGTCTTCGATACATAGAAGGAGGAGTCGGATTGGCCAAACGCCACGGCGACGGACACAAATAATATAAAGAGAGTTGAAAGTTTCACGCTCGTCACTCCCCGGCGCGCGCCTGCTGTCGCCCATCGAACTATCGAATCATTTGTTTTTATATCGTTATCTTTCGTTTGTCCAGTGCAAAGAGACCGCCCAACTGCGGAGAGCGAAAATCGTGGCTGCAGCGATCCCGAGATAGTGAAGTGGACGGGGGGCCCTGATTCAGGGAAGTCAATGGCGGCGAGCCCCGTTGGGCCCCTAAGATAACTTTGACGGCAGTCCAACCAAAAGTAGTAGTGCCAGTGCGCAATCGCACTTCGACTCTGAGCGTTTTTAGGGAATTGTACGCAGACCTGGAATAGCGTGACGCTGCTCGATCATCAACCGCGCCACGCGGCGAGCACAGGAGAAATATGCCGACATTGGACGTATGTGTAGTTGGAGAAACCAATCTGGACCTCATCCTTTACGGTCTGCCGAAGGATCTTGTCTTGGACAGGGAACTGCTGGCCACCGGCCTCGCGCTCACCTTGGGCAGTTCGTCCGCAATTTTTGCCCATAACCTAGCCACTCTTGGCAGCAAGGTCGGTTTCATCTCCAAAACAGGTGGTGATGCTCTCGGGAAAATGGCTCTTGAGAGACTGTCAGCTGCCGGCGTCGAAGTGGGCCGCGTAAGACAGGCAACTGGGCGGACGGCTACCGGACTGACCGTCGTCTTGCCCTATTTGAAACAGCGTTACATCTTGACGTATCCCGGCACGATGTTTGAAATGCAGTATTCGGACATTGACATGGCATACGTCCGGTCGGCGCGGCATCTGCACGTCTCATCGTTCTTCTTGCATCGTGCGTTGCGGCCAAGAATCTTAGATGTCTTCCGTCAGGCGAAGGCGGCAGGTCTGTCCACTTCGCTCGATACCAACGACGATCCGGAGAACAAATGGGACCGGGATTTGTCGGAAGTTCTGAAGCACGTTGATATTTTTTTTCCCAATGATCGTGAGGCGAAGAAGGCTGCCCGCACCGAGGACCTTTCTCAAGCCATCAACGTGCTGGCAGGACTGGCGAAGATTGTAGTCGTGAAACGCGGCGCTTCCGCAGCCATTTGCCGTTCCGGGCAGGAGCAGCACAGCCTGATGCCCCCGACGATGAAGACCGTGGATGATGTGGGCGCCGGAGATAGTTTCGCTGCCGGGTTCATCCATCAGTTCTTGACAGGAGCGAAACTTGAGGACTGTTTGGCCTATGCAAACGTAGTTGGGGCCTATTCCACCACAAAAGAAGGTGGCACGGAGGCGTTTCGCGATCGTGCGGCACTTACTAGCTTTATCCGGCAGCACTGGAGCGCCGTGCCACGGAGCTAGGTTCTGTTGTCAAGGATGCGCAAATGGGGCGCGTCGGCTTCATTGTGGTCGCACTTCCACAAGAAGATTTCCGTCGAACTCAACCGGCAGATGTGCGATGGGTCCGGCCACGGTTCCGAGGATCTTACCTGCAACGTAGTCCACGACACTGTACTTACGGTCTTCGAGCCCGCGGAGTTCGACTGGACCTTTCCACCGCTTGGCAAAAAAGGCGTAATACATGGCCTGATCCTTGCGGATGACATGCGTCTCGGGCACATCGAAGCCGATGTCATACAACTGCCCGAGATACTGTCCCTTTGACAGCATCTTTTCCCGATAGATGCGAAGCCACTTTTCGAATTCCTTCTCCCGTTCCGGAGTTAGATCGGATTTGCCGTGCTTTGTGACTAAAGACGGAAGAACAAACTGCGTTCCCACGACGCCTCCCACGCCCAAAGTGGATGCGAAATCATTGGCTCCGTCGCTCAGTTCGACGTGATCGCCAAAGAATGGAACGGTGTCACCCATCAGAGCTTTCAATGTCTTCGCCTTGGAACGAATTTGGAAAGAACCCTTCGGGTCGGAAGCCACCGACATATTGAAGTGCGGCATGGTGAAAAAAGAGAACGCAGTGCCACAGGGGCAGAACTCCACCAGCGTTCCAGGGTTTACCGACTGCGCGGTGTCGTAAATTGCTTTGAAGAAATCTGGCAGGGCTTCGACCGATTCCTCTGGCTGGGCGTGGTGGTGAGCCGGGTTGTAGCAGGCGGGAACCCCGTTCATGTCCTGGCCATCGAGCTTCAGCCCGTCAAATCCCCAGTCCACCAGAATTTTTCGTACCAACGCCTTCTGGTACTCCACAACGCGGCGGTCGGCTGGGCACAAATAATAGGAATTCCACCAGGAAACTTTTCTCGTCGAACCGTCCTGGTTCAATAACTCGTAGTCAGGGTGATCGCGAAGCAATTGCGAGTCTGGCACAGCGCTGAGCGGCGACCACCAGAGCTGGACCTTGAATCCTTCCTGGTGAATGCGGTCCACCAAGGCCCTCATGTCAGCGTCGCCATTGGGAAACTTTTTGGGATCTAGTTGCCAGTCACCCACATTGTTCTGCCAGCCGTCATCGAGCGTGACCCACCTAAATCCCAGCCGCTTCGCCGTCGGAAGCGAGTCATATACCTGCTGCGGCTGAACTTTTCGCCCATATCCCCATGCGCACCAGATTGTGCCGAAAGCGTCATCGGGAGCCGTGGCCATCTGGAAACCTTGTTTCACCATGAAGCGCCGGTAGTCCGCGAGGGCGCGGAAGTAGTCTCCCTGGTGGACTGCGACGAAGGTTCGAAAGGTATGAAAACTTTCGCCGGGGCTTAATGAGATATCTTTGGTGAAGCGTACCGCGATGGAGGCATGTGCAGCATCGGGCATGGATACGGGGAGGGAAACCAGCTTCGGCCGCGGCTCGACGTGTCCTACAGCAATTCCAACGTCGCGTCGCCAGACGTCGACGATCGGCGTACCGCCGCCATAATCGTCGGCATTCATGCCTTGATAATTTTCCTGCTGGAAATTAATGTGCAGCGGCAGGATCCAGTTAGGACGTTTCTCGTAGGAGCCACTCTGATAAGACCAGAAAGCCGGCGCGCCCACATTGGGTTGCGCGTTTACCGTGTACGCGTTGTTGGTCCAACTCTTAATCGCGAGCTTGGATGTTCCGGTATTGGTGTACTGGACATCAAAGAACGCCATCGCGGGAAAGTCGTCATAAACGGTGACGGAGACCGTTTTTTTCAGCTCCCCTGCTTTTCCTTCCACCGTGAGCCGCTCCCCTTCTCCGAAGGTGTCTTTTGTGTGCTCGTGTTTTTGCGAGGTCAGGAGGAATGCGGTCAAGGGCTTGTCAGCGGTGGTCACGGTCTCAGAGGCGGTGAACGACGCCATCACCGTCTCCTTCTTGTCGAAACGGGCGACTACGCGGGTGCGCAGGCGGTTGTCAAACTCAATGCGGACATTGCCGCCTTGAATCTGAGGCTTGCCAGTGGGGCCGTCCGCAGCGGCGGGCGACCGAGAAGCAAACAAAATGGTGAGAGCAACCCAAAGTCCTGTCACAATTGCGGCTTTCAACTTTCGGAGCGGGCTGCTGTCAGATTGCAGAATCTCACTTGAATTCATAGTTGATCTCCACTGGCACATCGGAAGAGCACAACCGAAATAAAACACAAGTGTTCCTAATAGATTTGAACGGCGCAATTTGGAAAATATCGCGAAAACTTTATCGCTGGACAAACGAAATAAAACGATATAAATAGTAACAGTTCGATAGCCGTTTTAGTGGGCCTCCGCACGACTACGCAGCGTCAGATTCAAATTTGCCCTGAATTTGGAGTTCTAGCCAAACTTGGCCAAAATTTAGTCGAGCGATAAGGAGAGATATTCCGATGCAGCGTAGAGATTTTATAAAAAGCACTGTCGCTCTTGCAGTAGCCGCAGAACTGGGAATGGGTAAGGTGCAGGCGAAGGTTCCCGCACATAACTGGGGAACGTACGACTTCGGCTCCGGTCCGCAGGTGAATGATCGCCTCAATCAGGGTCCGTTCCCTCAATACCCACCCGATGCCACTATTCCCACTGACGATGTGGTGATGACGACTACCTCGTCGGAAGACGTCGTGCCGAACTATGGCAAGGGACTGGTCACCTATATCACAGCAGACAGCGGCACGGATGAAATCAAGTCAGACAATATCCCTCAGGCGATCGAAGACCTGGTTCACTTTCCATTAGGCCAGCAGCTTTACATCCGCCCCACTTGGAGGGAAGTACAGCCGCGGCCCGGACGGCTGCAACTGCCTGACTACCTGAAGCTGGTTGTTGACCTGGCGAAGAAGAACAATAAGCGGATTGGATTGCGAATTCAGATGTGCGCGCCAGATTACACGCACGAAGCGGCTCTCCCGGATTTTGTCCTCGAAAAGGTGCCAAAAGTTGATCTGGTGCTTAGCGATCAAGAGAGCAGCGCCTCAGCAAAAAGATATTTGGCGAATCCCCATTCGCGTTATCAGCCCCGGTATGACGATCCTTTTTTTCAGCAGGCATTCAAAGAGCTCGTTGGCCAGTTGGCGGCGGAATTCGATGGCAATCCGCTCATCGAATTTATCGATACCTTCATGTATGGTTTCTGGGGTGAAGGGCATACCTGGCCGTTCGGCAACAATCCTTTTCCTGATTACCTGACAGCCGAGCGCACCTGGACCCATATGCTCGAAGTTCAGTTTGAGTACTTTAAGAAGACTCCCTTGCTGACCAATACTCAACCGGACTACAGCCGGGTGGGCAATTCAGAACTGGTAGATCGCACGGTCCGCAGCAACAATTGGATTCGCAGCGACACGATTTTTATCGAAAACGAGCAGATTGAAGCGCTCAGCAACCGTCCACCTTGGATTGCCGCATTGCTTGAGCAGGGTCTTCCTGGTAAACCTCCCGATCCGAACGCCGGACATGAAGGAATATCGCCGGCGGAGAACATGATCGCTCATGTGATCGATGTCGGGGCGAACTACTGGTCGCTCTGGAACTTTCACCAGATCAACGCCAAGAATCTGATGAGCTACTACCAGGCGTATCCGGCGGCGTTCGATCGCATCAATCGTCGAATTGGTTATCGGGTGAGGCCGTCTTTCGTCTGGAGCTATAAGGACAGCAGTTACCTGGGGCTGATCGTTGGCTTTGCAAATGACGGCATCGCGGGCGTGCCGGGCGTATTGAGGGTGACCGTCGAGAGCCAGGATGGAAAGGTGCTCGTCAGCGGTTGTCTGGACGCCGGTTACCCATTGCCGGGCAAGATTCGCCAGGCGCAGTTCGTGCTTCCGGCCACGACCGATTGGAAGGGTTTGAAACTTAGAGCTGAGGTCGAGGTTAAGGGAATGCGCTATCCCGTGCGCTGGGCTTCTCACCAGAAGCTGAACGATGACGGCTCGCTCACACTGCGTCCCAATCTTCGTCAGCAGGTCTAGGCAGCTGTGCAAAGAGTAGCTGGATTCCGGTCATTGCGGGAACGCGACGAGGGCACACATGCGGCGGAGAGATTGTCAAGACCGGAGCGCTGCTGGCAGCGCCCTGTCCGCTGACTCAGGTTGGAGGAAAGGGGTGTAGGTATTTCGCCATTGGCCCAGCAGGTTGCAGCGTTCGCACATTGCGCTGGCGCGGCGAAGAAACTCCTGACCTGTCTATTCTCTTGTTTGCTTCGCGTCTCCCCCGTCGCACCAGAAAACTGCTCCCTTGGTAATTGTGGGAAGGGTATAGGATGTGCGGCCATCAGACTCCTGAACGCCGTTGAGTTCCTGCACATCGCCAAGAAATGGGAGAAAGAACGCCTTCCCTTTGACGGCCTTCGCAATGCGGACGCGTACACCAGTTTGCGGCGTCTGCACGGGATTCACCTTGCCGCGCAATCCCGCAAAATTTGCAAAAAAGATGTGCGGGCTCCCTCCTACAGCTGCAATGGAGGTCGCGACCATGGGTGACGCAGTCACCTCTACTTCGCTGGTATTCTTCAGGTTTTTCAAGAACTCGGCTTGCGAGTCAGGGTCCGCTCGCTCAAAGTCGCTTTCCATCGCGCTAATGTAGTCCTTTCCCGGGTCCTTCGGGAACCGCAACACGTTGGCTGCCGCTCCCAGTTGTGTCGCATCGGTCCCCGTAATCGCCAGGGTGCGGCCCTTCTCGACGAACTTCCGCAGCCCGTCTTTTTCCTGGTCATGCAGAATACGGACATCGGGAAGAACCAGGGTCTCGCCCTTGAAATCAGCGAGATTTCGGGGCGTGACCACTTGAAATTCCCAGTGCTTCTGCATCAGCAGAATCAGGATTCCCCGGTAGGAACGGATAAAATCGTCAGCATAGATGTTTCGCGTGTCCGGAGAGAAATACACTCCCACCGGATGACTCGGTAAGCGCGGCAAGTAAAACGTTTTCTCGTGGGATTGAATCCAGTCGAAGATCTTTTTTCGGGTGGGCAGATCATTCGACCCTGCCATCGAATGCCCGGGCGCATCCCAGAAATTCGCTCCCGCCATGATCTCCGACATGGCCAGGTTCATCATGGCCTCGGTCTTGTCGACGTTCTTATCGCCGTCCCAAGAGTAGTTGAGAATCCAAGTCGCCTTGCCCTGCGCGAACGCGCGGAAGGAATGCATCCCCACCTGATACTCAAACCAGGCCAGTGGCTTTCGCGCCGAGGCCATCCCGCCCGAGCCCAACGAGTACTCATGCGCAATCGCGTCCACCACCCCGTACAGGCTGTACACATCGGCTCCCACCCGAACCGCTGACTCCTCGATCCCCGGGTAAATCTCCGGGATAGTCTTGATCTCCGGGTTCACCGATTTCGCGTTCTGATCAATCTCATGCATGAAGTCAGTGAACGTCTGGATCCTGAACTCCACCCACTTGCGGAAATTGGGGTCAGAGAAGTCGCCCAGCTTCAAATCCTTCTTGGCATTCAGCCCGGTCTCCTTCTTGAACGCCGCTACCGTGTGGTCATCGAAGCTGGCCCAAGTGTCTTCCCATCCGTCAAAGTGCGTCATCCAGTACGGAATGTCGACATAGATCCCGTCGATTCCCGTGCCCGCGATCTGCCGCACCCGCTGCATGTAAATCTTGCGCCACTCGGCGGCATACGGCGTCACCCAAACGTCTTCATCGCCTTTCCTGATCCAAAACGCCGACCCCCCCCCGAAGATAGCGGGCTCCCCGGTGATCTTCCTCTGTAGCCAGTCAGGATGCTCCTTCGCCAGCGTGTGCGGCGTCGCGTCCGCATTCGCCGTAATGCATTCCGTGCCGGCGATGTATACGAAGGCGTAGTTGCCTGCCTGGTGCGCCTTTTCCGCCACATCGTGGATTGCCTTCAGCTTCTCCTCAGGATTCACAAAACTTTCATAGCGCCCCGGAATATCGTTGTCCACTTCAATTCCGAAAACACCGCTATCCTGCGCCGCCTGCACGATGCGCGCAGCATCCCCCCCCTTTAAACCATAAGCGCCAATCCGCACATAGTTCGACCAATCCTGCCCGGATGGATACGAACTCGCCTCCACTCCCAACCCAACCAAAGCCGTTGCAAAAAACGCGTACAGGATTGTCCGATTCATTCTCACCTCACCCCCAAGTCACGAGTCCCGCCGTCAGACCGACGGCCCGTTCAGCCTTCACAGAGTTCTTCGCTGCATGGCATGGCCCGGCAGCCGGAGGAACCGACCGGTTTCAGTGGAGAAGATGATCCGTATCAGGGCATGCCTTCAGGCATGCCCGCAGGAAATCCAAAAAATTGCCGCGGCTTCAGCCGCCAACCGGCTTCATCACAACCCCTCAGAACTGGTACCGTACTCCGAACTGCATTCTGCGGAAATTGTTCGTGGTGGAATTGACATTCCCGAAAGTGCCATCTAACGAACCAGTATCCGGGAAGGCAAATCGCTGGTGATTGAAGGCGTTGAACATTTCCGCTCGCACTTGCAGAAGCTGGCTTTCGTGGATCTTGAATTCTTTAGACAACGACGCATCAATGTTGCGAATGCCGTCCCCTCGTATATTTGAGAAGTGCCGGGGAGCGTTGCCGGGAATGTTGTCGCCGGGATCGCCAAAGCAATTTTGGTTCAGAAAAGAGAGGTTTCCATTCGACGCGGCTACGTGGTGATAATCCAGACCGGTCGTGAGTTGGGAACAGAGTAATTGGGGCCGCGGATTTCCGTCTTGCAGTAATCCCGCGGAGTTATAAGCAGCAATTGGGGAACCCGACTGCAACGTGAGGATGGTGTTGAGCGCCCAGCCTCCCACGATCCCATCCATCGCCCGGTTCATCCCGCGTCCAATCCAGCGGTCCCTTCCGAAGGGAAGGTCGAAAATGACAGCAGCGGTTAGGCGGTGCGGCGTGTCATTGGCGCTGATTCCATGCTCCACCTTCAGATTATCGAGTACTTGCGGATTATCCAGCCCGAGATTGCCTATCCAGGCGTTGCGACCGGATGACGAATCATCTGTGGATTTCGAGAAGGTATAGTTCCCCTCAAAGCTGATGTAGTGGCCGGCACGCTTCTGGAAGCGAATCTGCAGCGAATGGTACCAGGCGTTGGCATTCAGCGTGGGCAGGCCCTCAAAGCCGCCATCAAACTGTGGGAAGGGTTCCAGCAAGTTGGCTTGTGGAATGGTAGGGTCGAGGTAGCGAGAGTCCACCACATCGGCCGCGTTGAAAATTGGGCTCGCTGGACACCACGAGCCGGTCAGCGCCGCCCCGGTCGTGAAGAAGCACTGGAATGGATTGGGCACTTCCGTATTGAGATAATCCGTCACCCAGGCGGGATCAAAGTTGGGGCCCGGCGGGTTAATCGCAGGGTTGTTCGCTGCTGCAACCAGCTGATTTCGGACCGAGGAAGGAAGGAAGTTGCGGTTGCGGGTGGAGATGCCTCCTGCGCCCGCCCAAGGCAGGTGCGTGCTCCGGCTGGCGGAGTAATCCACTCCGATGACGATCTGTCCCGGCAGCAGACGCTGAATTCCGAGGTTCCACTGGTAGATTTCGGCGTTTCGCGCGACCCCAGTGTTCAGGTCACTGGAGTTGCCAAATCCCCATTGCGCCAGCGATCCGTACGTGCGTCCCTGCGGTGGGGCCAAGCCCGCTGGAAATGGGCTCGAACAATTTGGCCCCTGGATCGGCGAAGGGCCCAAACATGCGTACTGGTGTGCGTAAGCATCCTTGGTGAAATACATTTGGGCAGTCTTTGCGAAGGGCGGGCCCGCATATTGGAAGTTAGTGGCCACGTTCATCCCGTAGAAGACGCCCGCGCCGCCCCGCAGCACTGTATTCGAAGCGAGCTGATAGGCAAATCCGAACCGCGGAGCAAAATTGTTCCGATCCACCGTTGCGTTGCGGTGGCCGGAGGTGGGAAACACGGTCGTCCCCATGATTTCGCCAATCTGTCCGAGCTGGGGGAGATTTCCGGACGCATCTCGCAACACCGGAATAGAGATTCCCGTATCGCTCTTGAAGTTGCTGAACGTCAGCCGGTTGTATCTCTCGCTATACGGCGTACTCCACTCGTAACGCAACCCAAGATTGAGCGTCAGCTTGGGTGTTATTTTCAGGTCATCTAGCACGTAAAAGGCGGTTTCTTTCGACAAATCCGCCACCGCCGGAACGATGTGTAGCGATGCTCCCGCAGGGTACCCGGTCAGGATCGTGGCAAACGGATTCCCCTCGTTGCATGGCGCCGTTGGGTTTGGAACACAGGTCTGACCCAAGTTCGAATTGGTCGGGTCCGCTGAGGTCATCAAGCGTGTGAAATTGAAGATGCCGGTGGGGTTGTCGGGTTGCCAAAAGTTGTTAAAGAAGAGGCGCTGCTCCCCGCCAAACTTGATCGAATGCCGTCCCTTCACCCACTGCAGGGAGGAAGAATAACTGAACAGCGTGTGAGCGAAGTGGGTGTCGATGCAGCACTGCGTGAACAGCGACGTCATTCCACCGTCCACGTTGATCGTGGGAACGTGGGTGAGCCCGTTGGTGGCCAGAATAGAGGGCATTCCCACATCGCTGAGCGTCGGGAAATGGTTGCTCTGGCCCGGCGCATGTACCCGGTCTACGCTGACCCGGCTGGTCCACAAAATGGTTGGGCTGACCGCCCAGTTGTACTCCCCGCTCCCATTCTGCACGTTCGTCTCATAGATGTAGCCATCGCTATTGCCCAGAACGGTCGCCGCAGTGTTCAGGTTGTGAAGGCGACTGTAACGCCCGCTGATCTTGTGGTTGTGCGTGATCTGATGATCCAGCTTCACGTCTAATTGCCACTGCGTCAACGGGCTGACAATCACTTTGCGGAAGTTCACCGCAGGATAGATCTGGGTCGGGTCAGTAGGTTCCGGATACAAATTCAGAAGCGCCTGGCCGATGGGGTCAATCTTATTCGCAGGGATAACATTGCCCGGAAATGGGTTGTGCGGACAATCCGTGCCAAGTCCTGTTCCTTGGGGGTTTCCGGCGCACGGATCGTAGATACCGGCGTTCAAGGAAAAGCCACCTGGGTCCTCTGCAGGGGGAAGGGGTAAGTTGGCCGGGCTCTGGGAGAAATCGCCCTTCCGCTCAAGGTCAGTAGGAACGATTCCTTCGATGTTGATCGGATCCTGCTCGCGCACTCGCTCATAATCCACGAAAAAGAACGTTTTGTTCTTCTTGATCGGGCCGCCAAGAGAGAAGCCATATTGATCTCGCACGTGATCGGGCCTGTCGCCCGTGTTAAAGAAGTCGCGAGCGTCCGTAGCAGCGCGTTGCGGATACCACCATCCACTGCCGTGAAACTGGTTTCCCCCTTGTTTGAGCACCATGTTCACAATCGTGCCACCATTGTTGCCAAACTCCGCGGAGAAGCTGTTGTTCTGAACCTTGAACTCCTGCGTGATCTCAACCGAGGGCTGGTAATAAACGTTGGAATTGCCGCCCTCGCCCTGTTCCGGCGCGCTGATGGGACTGCCGTCCATGGTGATTTCCGCGGTTGCGTTGCGCTGGCCGTTAGAGACGAAGTTGGTGCCACTGGGATAGTTGTCGGTGACCCCCGAACCGGTCGTTTCCGTTACCCCGCCCGCCAGATACACCAGTCCGAACATGCTGCGGCCGTAGAGTGGAGCGTTGCGCAGTTGCTCATTGCTGACATCGGTGCCGAGAGAAGCGCTCTCCGTGTCTAAAAGCGGCGCCGCCTCAGTAACCTCAACCGTCTCCTTTACCCCTGGAGGATGCAGAGTGAAGTCAATCGTGGTCTGCTGATCGACCGCCAGCACAACGTTCTTCTGTTCGGCTGCCCGAAATCCCTTCACCTCGACTTGAATCGTATACACCGCGGGCCGCAGTCCCGCGAGAATGTACAGGCCACTGCCGTCACTACGCGCGACGGTGGTTATGCCTGTCGCATCGTTGGTGATCGTAATGGTCGCGTTCGGCACGATTGCGCCAGTCTGGTCCTTCACTACACCGCGGATCTGCGCTGTGTAGCTGCCTTGCCCCAGCGCAAAGCTGGCGACCAACAACAGACCCACGCCAAGACTCTTGAGAGAAAATGAAACACGGCGGCCAACGCGCATAGCAGCCTCCCCGTCGCTGACTTTCATATCATTACGACTCTAAACTTTTACTTTCGTTTATAGTGGGAAGTCAAGCCAAATCGGACGCGGGTAAAATGCAGCATCAGCGTCCTAATCGGCGCTCGCCCTGATTCAGCGTTTGGGGGGTTCTCCGCAGTCTCTGTGGCCGTTCTCAGCGGCCTCGTGGTTTAGGATTTGAAGTTTCATAGCCAGTCCCATTGTGGACGTCACTATTAGAAAGACGAATGATGCGAACTTCATTGCCTCGTATCTCTGCGTTGGTTGTCCTGCTTGTGGTCCATGCTTGCGCCTTTGCCGCATCGGTTCCTCAATCTGCAGGCAACGGCGACACCATCTCTCTTTCCAGCGTTGCCATCGGGGCGACCTGGTCAGTCAAAGATGGCGTGCTTCGCTGGCAAAGCCTCCGCAACTACCTGACCGCGGAAGGCCTGGATTTCGCGGGCAGCGCCTTCGACCTTGTCCCTAAAGAAGGACCTGTCCTGCATTCGTACGATTTCAAGATCGTGGGCATGCCGGTTCTCGAGGAGATCCCTTCAGCCTTGAGTTCGGCGAAGGGTGCCGATCGCCTTCCTGGCCGCCAGGTTCGATTTCTACTGCGAGACTCTGACAACAAGATCGAGGTCGCATTCAAAGCGACGCTGCGCGAGAACCAGAATTACATCCGCGAAGAGATTACGATCCGGCCGTCCAGCCAGCCTCTCGCGCTGGCGCAGATCATTCTGGTGGACGTGACTGCTCCCGGCGCGACCGTCTCCGGTCACGCCAAAGGATCTCCCGTCACCGCCAACAACTGGTTCTTCGGATTCGAACATCCACTTTCCGAGTGCCGTGTGCGCGACCAGCATGCCACGTGCTGGCTCTCGCGCGAGCTCCCTGTGCAGCCCGGCAAGAGCGTAACCTACTCGGCCGTCTTCGGCGTCGCGCATCCCGGGCAGTTGCGCCGCGACTTTCTGAACTACCTCGAACTCGAGCGCGCCCATCCCTATCGCACGTTCTTGCACTACAACTCCTGGTACGATCTCGGTTACTTCGATCGCTATAGCGAAAAGGACGCGGTTGCCGTCGTGCAGAATTTTGGCGAGCAACTCACCCGGAAGCGCGGCGTGAAGCTCGACAGTTTCCTCTTCGACGATGGTTGGGACGATCCTTCCACGCTGTGGCACTTCAATCCCGGCTTTCCAAATGGGCTGACACCAGTATCAGAGACAGCTGCCAGATACGACGCTGCGCCCGGCATCTGGCTCTCTCCCTGGGGCGGTTACGATGGCCCAAAGGAAAAACGAATCGCCTCCGCGCACGCGCAAGGCTTCGAAACCAATGAGGGAGGCCTCGCTCTCTCAGGCCCAAAGTACTACCGCTACTTCCGCGACACCTGCATGGAGATGATCGAGAAGTATGGCGTGAACCAGTTCAAGTTTGATGGCACAGGCAACGCCAACGAAGTGATCAAGGGCAGTGAGTTCGACAGCGACTTCGACGCTGCCATCCATCTCATCGGTGAGTTGCGCGTCAAGAAGCCTGACATCTATGTGAACCTCACGACAGGGACGTATCCCTCACCGTTCTGGTTGCTCTACGCCGATTCCATCTGGCGCGGGGGCGAGGATCACAGCTTCGCTGGCGTGGGCTCGAATCGCCAACGCTGGATCACCTATCGCGATTCGCAGATCTATCGCTGGGTCGTCGAAGAGGGCCCGCTGTTTCCGATGAACTCGCTCATGCTGCACGGCATGATCTACGCGCGCTACGCCGAGCGCCTGGGCAGCGACCCGAGTTACGACTTCGCTGACGAAGTGCATTCGTATTTCGGTACAGGCACGCAACTGCAGGAGATGTACATCACACCCACGTTGCTCTCGTCACAAGATTGGGACGTTCTCGCCGAAGCAGCGAAGTGGTCACGTGACAACGCGAGCGTGTTGAAAGACTCGCACTGGATTGGCGGCGACCCGGCTCGCCTTGAAGTCTATGGTTTCGCCGCATGGTTGCCGAAGAAAGCGATCATCACCTTGCGCAACCCGAGCGACCACGCTCAGGACTTCAAGGCTGATCTCAGGTCTCTCCTCGAGTTGCCCACCGATGCGGCCGCGCCCCTCGATGCGACTAGTCCGTGGAAAATAGGTTCAAAGAAGGTTACGGCGAGGGTCCTGCAGCCTGAGACCACGATTCATCTCGAACCATTTGAAGTTCGCACGATGGAATTGTTGCCCGCCGCACAAAGATAGAAGCACTTCTGTGCAGGCACATGGATGCGAAGCGAGCGCGTCTCTGGCATGATGGTTGGGCAACTTGCCTCCCTTTATGAAAGCCGCAGTGCTCTCTTCGCCTCAGCCTGTCTCAGAACGTCCATTACAGATCATTGATGTGGCTGATCCACGCGTGCGCACAGGGCACGTGCTGCTGCGCGTGAAGGCGTGCGGCGTATGCCGGACTGACCTGCACATCGTGGAGGGAGAGTTAACGCCGAAGCAGGTGCGCCTCATACCCGGACATCAGATCGTGGGTGAGGTCATCGAAGGCGCCACAGAAGCGCTTCCACTTGGCTCACGCGTGGGCGTGTCCTGGCTCGGCGGGACTGATGGCACGTGTACGTACTGTCAGCGCGGCATGGAGAACCTGTGCGACTCGCCCACGTTTACCGGTTACACAATGGCAGGCGGCTACGCGCAGTACGCATTCGCGCGTAATGACTTTGTCTTTCCTTTGCCGGATGCACTCGATGACCTGCACGCTGCGCCGCTGTTATGCGCAGGCATCATAGGGTTTCGCAGCCTGCGTGTCGCTGGCGTGGAGCGTGGTGAGCGCGTGGGACTGTTTGGCTTTGGCGCATCGGCCCATCTGGCGATTGCTGTGCTCCAGGCGTGGAAGTGTGAGGTGTATGTGTCCACGCGGGGGCACTCGCATCGCGAGCTTGCGGCATCGCTGGGCGCGACGTGGGTTGGAGCTGAGGCTGACAAGCCACCTGTGGCGCTTGATCGTGCAGTGACCTTTGCGCCGAGTGGTGACGTCGTAGTGACTGCGCTCAGCAGCTTGCGCAAGGGTGGTGTGGTGGCGATCAATGCGATTCACTTGGATCGCATGCCTCAATTCGATTACGACACGCTGCTCTGGGGCGAGCGCCAGCTGCGCAGCGTGGCGAACATGACCCGCGCTGACGCGCGCGACTTCCTCGGGCTCGCGGCCGAGATTGGCCTGCGTCCTAAGGTGACTGTGTTTTCGCTTGACGACGCGAATGAAGCGCTTATGGCGGTGAAGGCGGACAAGGTGGATGGGGCGGCAGTGATTGTGCCGTGAATTGCTCGTTTTGTTTGTGGAAAAATCTTCACAAAGCGTTCCTGAGGGAACACGCTTTCTATCTAGTGGCCCATGCAGAGAGAAATTGGTCCCCTGCTTGCAAAAGCGGGGACAGTTGATGGTGGCGCCGCACGTTGCCGCCGTCCGGGGGCGCGATTTCTACTGCTCTGGACAAGACCTATCTCTCGCCTGTAAGGCGACTTAGGCCCCATCCCCCCAAGAGTGGGGGATCGCACCCTCGTCTCCAGTTCCGCCGTCTGATCGGCACTTGTGCCGACATTGCGGCGCATCCGTGTTCGGAGAGGCTCGGTTCCGTCAGGATTCGTATCAGGGCATCGCTTTAGCGATGCCGCAAGCCGAGTATTTTCAAGATGCCCCTTCAGCGGCTGCGATGTTATTTGGGTTTTTCCGCAGCCGCTAATGCCGTGCCAGCTCTCCCAACAGTGCATTCTCCGGTTTCCTGTTATGGCCAGAATGTTTGCGCTCGCTCGCGGGCATGAGCGCCCGCGCCACACGGAGCGTTCGTGAACTGGCATCCGCACGTCTCGTGCAAGTCATACGCGCCGTCATCGAAGTAGCCGCGAAACAGGACGGTTCTTTTGGTCCGGATCTAGACTGAACAGCTGTCCTGGCGCTGGGCAAAGCCCGGTTCTGGCTTCTTCTATCTGAATTGCGTTACACTCCACAAACCCTTCGATACAAAGCGCGCCTTGCCAGGGAGGAAATGAATATGTCGATGATGCCGGACCCAACCTTCTACCCGTCACCAGGAATGGCAATGCAGGCGCCCCCGGAACGGCTCGCGTATGTGTCGATGCTCAACGTCGGCAAGAATGGAAAGCGCGACGCCCTGGGCATCATTGATGTCGATCCGGGTTCCTCCGCTTACGGCCACATTGTCGGGCAAGTTGATTTTCCCGGCGGCGACAATGAGCTTCACCATTTTGGCTGGAACGCCTGCAGCGCCTGCCTGTGCCCACAGAATCCGCATCCGCACATGGAACGCCGATATCTGATCGTGCCGGGCATCGGGTCATCGCGGGTTCATATTCTCGATACGAAAATGAACCCCAAAGAGCCAAAGATTGTGAAGGTGATCGAGGCCGAAGAGTTCATCAAGAAGACCGGCTACACCTCGCCGCACACGATTCATTGTGGACCGGACGGCGTCTATGGGAGCGCACTCGGATCGGCCAGCGGAGATGGTCCGGGCGGCATTTTCCTCATGGATGCGAACACGTTCGAGTTGAAGGGCCAGTGGGAACAGGATCGCGGACCCCAGCAACTGGCCTACGACTTCTGGTGGCATCTGGGACACGACGCCATGGTCACTTCGGAATGGGGCACGCCCAACATGGTGAAGAACGGCCTGAATCCAGAATTGCTGCTGGGCGGCAAGTACGGTCACAAGATGCATATTTGGAACCTGGACAAGCGCCGCCATCAGCAAGAACTGGACCTTGGCGCAGAGCAACAGATGGTGCTCGAGCTCCGGCCTGCCCACGATCCGAAGAAAACTTTCGGATTCGTCGGTGTGGTCATCTCGTTGAAAGATCTTTCGTCCTCGGTCTGGATGTGGCACCGGGAGAACGGCGGCAGCAACGGTAAATGGGCGGTACGCAAGGTGATCGAAATCCCCGCCGAGCCGGCGGATCCCGAGAAGCTTCCGCCGCTCTTGCAGGGCTTTAAGGCGGTGCCGCCCCTGGTGTCGGACATCAATCTTTCACTCGACGACAAGTTCCTCTATGTGTCGTGCTGGGGGACCGGTGAGTTCATCCAGTACGATGTCTCCGACCCCGCCAACCCGAAAAAGACAGGCTCAGTACACGTGGGCGGGATCGTGCGCCGCGCAGCCCACCCGAAAAAACCAAAGCAGTTGCTCAATGGCGGCCCGCAGATGGTCGAGATCAGCCGCGACGGCAAGCGCCTCTATTTCACCAACTCGCTTTACTCTCCGTGGGATGAGCAGTTCTATCCCGACGGTGTGAAGAGTTGGATGGTAAAGATTGATGCGCATCGGAACGGCGGCATGAGCCTGGATGAGAAGTTCTTCGTCGAGTTCGAT
>DATEHP010000030.1:0-8267 GCA_035279505.1 Candidatus Sulfotelmatobacter sp.
AGCCTGTGCGGAGACTGTGGCGACTCCTTCCTGAAGATGAGCACCAGCGGCGGCCTGCTCTTGACGGGTTATTTTACTCCGGACGACCAATCCGTTCTGGCCAACGGCGATATCGACCTGGGCTCGGGAGGGTTGATCCTCTTGCCGGACTCGTTGGGCAGCGCCACGCATCCCCACCTCCTCTTGGGCGGAGGAAAGACTGGACACCTCTATTTGGTGGATCGCGACAACTTGGGAAGCTACAGCTCCACCTCGAATCAGATTGTGCAGGAACTCAGTATCACAAGCGGTGGCGACCTCAGCGGCTTCTACAGCACGCCGGCGCTGTGGCAGAACAACGTGTACGTCCTGGCGGTGGATGATTATCTGAAGGCTTTCCAGATCAACAGCGGCATGCTGACCACCACGCCCACTTCCGAGTCCCCGGCCAGCGGAGGGACGTACTCTTTCCCAGGCGCCACGCCGACTGTTTCTGCTTCCGGCTCGACAAACGGAATCGTCTGGGTCCTCAGCGCGAGTGCATCGTTCAGCAACGGTCCAGCGATCCTCCACGCATATGACGCAACGAATTTGTCCAACCAGCTCTACGACAGTACACAAGCGGCGAACAACCGCGATCAAGCTGGACCGGCGGTGCGATTTGCGGTGCCCACGGTGGCCAACGGCAAGGTTTACATCGGTGGCGAGACTCAGCTCACTGTCTACGGACTGCTCCCGAATTAGCTTCCCAGCTTGAGTCCCCAAATCACACGGAAGGGCGCAGCCCTTCTTTCATGGCCGACAATTCCGAGACGGACACTCCCCATCGCAATCACACAGTTCGTCCGTTCCTTGACGAGTCCTACTCATTTTTGTCCGCCTTTGGAAGAATTTACCCGAATTGGCACGAACTCAATGTTCCAGATTGATTTGGAACGCATTCAGACGTTGCAGGGCCAAGACTTACGGAAGTTCGAAATTACAACGCTCCGGCACTGAACTTGCAAGCTCTTGGAGACGTTACGTTTAGCCCCAGTCCCTGAAGTTCAATCGCGGCCGACGCTGCGGGATTTCCCTGCTCTCGTATTCAACGTTTGAAGTGTGCGCGTCGACTGCTCTTGTCGTTTGAGACTTCGTTCAACTTGTCTCAATCGAAGGGGAGTTCGTGCTCACTGGATGGAAACGTAGCCGGCTCGCAACCACCAATACACTCCTTTCAGCGTGCTCTAGCCTCGCGATCCTTGCGTTGCTCACCGGCGGGTTTACGCCGGCGCAGAGTCAAACCATCGCATTTATTCAAAGCAATTACGCTGTCCCGTCGACTTCCACAGCCGCAGTGACAGTACTCTACCCGTCAACTCAGGTGTCGGGCGACCTGAACGTGGTTGTGGTGGGCTGGGCTGATTCGACGGCGCAGATTAGTTCCGTGACGGATTCAAAGGGAAATGTTTATTTAATCGCAGCAGGGCCGACCGTGCAGACGGGAAGTGGCTCGCAAGCAATCTATTATGCGAAAAACATCTCAGCAGCATCGCCGCAGGCGAACGCAGTCACCGTAAAATTTAATGTCGCCGCGCGGTTCCCCGATGTCCGCATCGCCGAATACAGCGGAATCGATCCCACGAATTCTTTGGACGTGTTCGCTGCGGCCCAAGGAAACAGCGCAACGAGCATCAGCGGAGCTGTCACAACGACGAATGCAAATGATCTGTTGGTGGGTGCAAACGACGTTCGCACCGGCACCACAGGCGCAGGCCCGGGCTACACGGAACGCATGATCTCAAGTCCAAACGGAGACATCCTGGAAGATCGCATCGTTACAGCGGTAGGAAGCTACAGCGCGTCGGCTCCCGTCGCGCCCTCCGGTGGCTGGGTTATGCAGATGGTCGCCTTCAGAGCCGCAGGGGGCAGCGGCGGAACAGTTCCTCTTATCTCGAGCCTCAGTCCGACCTCGGGCGCAGTCGGGAAATCGGTGACGATCTCCGGCGCCAATTTCGGCGCAGCGCCGGGGACGAGTGCCGTCACATTCAACGGGATCTCGACCACGCCTACGAGCTGGAGCGCGACGAACATCGTGGCGCCCGTGCCTTCTGGGGCGACCACCGGAAACGTTGTCGCAACGGTATCGGGTCTTGCGAGCAACGGCGTTGCGTTTACTGTGCAGGCTGGCGCACCGGCCATCGCTTTTGTGCAGATCAATAGCGCCACTCCTCAGAGCCCGCAAACTTCGGTTACGGTTCCTTTCACCGCGCCGCAGAGCGCGGGCGATTTGAACGTCGTCACCGTGGGATGGTTCGATGCTACGAGTTCGGTCGTCTCGGTCGCGGACACACTGGGCAATGTGTATAGCGCGGCGGTCGGGCCGACGCGGATGGCGGGCACCGGGAGTTTATCGATCTACTATGCGAAGAACATCGCAGCGGCGGGAGCCAACGCGAATTCAGTGACGGTGAACTTCAGCGCGGCGGTCCCGTATCCAGAAGTCGACGTTATGGAGTATCGCGGCTTGGATCCGTTGAGCCCGCTGGATGTGTTTGCGGCGGGGACGGGCAACGGGACGGTAAGTAACAGCGGTGCGGCCACGACAACAAATGCGCATGATTTAATTCTGGGTGTGAACAATGTGACGACCGGCACCAACAGCGCGGGGACGAATTTCACCAAGCGGATCATCACTGTTCCGAACGGCAACATTGTCGAAGACAGGATCGTGGCAGCCGCGGGCAGCTATAGCGCCACGGCGAATCTCACCTCCGGTGGCTGGATCATGCAGATGGTCGCCTTCAAGGCCGCCGGCGGTTCCGGAGGCGCCACCCCAACCGCCCCGACCAACCTGGCGGCGACGGCGGCGAGCAGTTCGCAGATCAACCTCACCTGGACAGCCTCGACCGAGACGGGCGGGACCATCAGCAGCTATCAGGTTGCGCGCTGCCAGGGAGCCGGCTGCTCCACCTTCACGCAGGTGGGAACGTCGACGACCACGAGTTTCAACGACACGGGCTTGACCGCATCGACCAGCTACAGCTACGAAGTGCGGGCCCTGGACAACTCCAACAACACCGGGCCGTACTCCACGGTGGCCACGACGACGACCTTGGCCGCGGTCACTCCGACGGCGCCGACCAACTTGACGCCCACGGTGGTGAGCAACACGCAGATCAATCTCACCTGGACAGCCTCGACCGAGACGGGCGGGACCATCAGCAGCTATCAGGTTGCGCGTTGCCAGGGAGCCGGCTGCTCCACCTTCACGCAGGTGGGAACATCGACAACCACGAGTTTCAACGACACGGGACTCACCGGGGCGACCAGCTACAGCTACGAAGTGCGGGCCCTGGACAACTCCAACAACACCGGGCCGTACTCCACGGTAGCGACAGCGACGACACAGCCGCCGACCTTTACGCCGCCATCGAATCTGGTGGCGACGGCGGCGGGCAGTTCGCAGATCAACCTGACCTGGACGGCCGGAACCGAGACAGGCGGAACGATCACCGCGTACCTGGTGCAGCGGTGCTTGGGAGCCAGCTGCAGCGGCTTTGCGCAGATCGGCACAGCCACCGGGACGACCTACAGCGACGCCACGGCGGCCCCCTCGACGACCTACAGTTATCGGGTGCAGGCGAGCGATGCGGGGAACAACGTGAGTGCGTTCTCCAACACGGCGAGTGCCACGACGCAGGCGGCTCCGGCAGCGATCGCCTATGTGCAGAGCAACTATGCGGTGCCGCAGTCTCCGCAGGCTTCCGTTCCGGTAACCTTCGGGGGCGCTCAGACGGCTGGGGACTTGAACGTCGTAGCCGTCGGATGGTTTGACACGATTACGGGCATTGTCTCCGTGACGGACACAAAGGGGAACGTTTACGTTCCCGCTGTGGGGCCCACTCCCATGTCTAGCACGGGAACACAGGCCATCTACTACGCCAAGAACATCGCTGCGGCAGCGGCCAATGCCAACACCGTCACCGTCGCGTTCAGCGGCGCGGCTCCCTATCCCGACGTTCGCATTCTGGAATACAGCGGGCTCGATGGCGGGAATCCGATCGACGTGATCGCGGCGGGAACCGGCCGAGGGAGCCCCAGCAACAGCGGAGCAGCAATCACGTCCAGCGCCAATGATCTCATCTTCGGTGCGGATGACGTTGCGTCATCCACGACCGGTCCAGGCGCGAAGTTCACGACGCGCGAGCTCACGGTTCCGGACGGCGACATCGCCGAAGACGATGTCGTCTCCGCAACCGGATCGTACGCTGCGACCGCGACCATGACTCCCGGGACTTGGATCATGCAGATGGTAGCGTTCCGTGCTGCGGGCGGGAGCTCGGCCGATCATACTTCTCCCACGGCTCCATCAAACCTCACGACCGCGGACGCAGGAGGCAATCAGACTTACCTTAGCTGGACGGCGTCTACGGATCCGGATAGTGCGGTCAGCAGTTATCTGATCGAGCGGTGCCAGGGAACCGGTTGCTCGACCTTTACGCAGGTTGCGGCCATGCCGGGAATCCTCACCTCATATAACGATCCCGGGCTCGTCAATGGAACGACCTACAGCTACCGAGTCCGAGCGTCGGATCCTTCGGGAAATCTGAGTGGATACTCCAATGTATCCACTTCGACCGCCGGAGTCGCGAGCCCTCCCGCAGTAATCGGACAGTGGGCGGGCCCCTTCACGTGGCCGATGGTCGGAATTCACGCAACGCTGATGCCGACCGGCAAGGTTTTGTCCTGGGAGGACGAAGACCAGAGCCCTGCGGCGCAGGTGTGGGATCCAAGCACGATGGCTTTGACGGCCGTTCCTTACGCGGTATCGGATCTCTTTTGCTCGGGCCACACCATTCTGCCCGACGGGCGCATCATGGTGGCAGGCGGACACAACGGATCGAACTTCAATGGAATTCCCGCCATCACGTTCTTCAACCCGTCCACGCTGACATGGTCATCCGGGCCCAATATGGCGTTCGCCCGATGGTATCCCACGGTCACTGCTCTGCCCGATGGACGCGATCTGATTACTTCCGGCGCCATCAACTGCCAGGGTTGCAACGCGAACACTCCGGAGATTTTCGATCCGGCGAAGAACACGGTGACGCAGCTGAACGCGGCCACGATTGACCTGCCTCTCTACCCGCACATGTTCGTGATCCCGGATGGACGAGTGTTGGTGACAGGCTCCTATGAGCTGCCGGTAGCTGCACAAGCACTCAATCTGACCACGCAAGCCTGGACCACGATTGATCCGAACGTCCACGACGCAGGAAGCGCGATCATGTATCTCCCGGGCAAGATCCTCGAGACGGGGACGTCCGCCAATTCGGATAGTCCGTATACGAATGCGGTGTCAGACGCCTATGTATTGGATATGACTCAAAGCTCGCCCGCGTGGAAGCAGATCGCTTCTATGGCGTTTGCGCGCTCCTACCAAAATATGACGGTTCTGCCGGATGGAACCGTGCTGGTGACCGGTGGCGAGAGCTACACAAACCCATTTGACCTGTCGAGCGCCGTATACGCCGCGGAGATCTGGTCGCCGACCACTCAGACCTGGGCGACAATGGCTAGCGCTCAGGTAGCGCGGGTCTATCACTCGACCGCGCTTCTCCTGCCCGACGGGCGCGTCCTTGTGACGGGCAGCGGCGAGTATGGTGCAGGCAGTATTGACTCATTGAATGTTGAAATCTATTCGCCGCCTTATCTGTTCAAAGGAACCCGGCCGACGATCTCGTCTGTGCCCGCGACGTTGACGTATGGTCAGCCGTTTGCCGTGCAGACGCCCAACGCCGGCATCATCGCATCGGTGGTGCTGATCCGGTTGGGATCGGTGACGCATGCGTTTAATCAGAATCAGCGATACGTGCCGCTGGCGTTCACTGCCGGCAGCGGTAGCCTGACGGTAACCGCACCGGCAAACGCGAATCTGGCGCCTCCGGGCTACTACATGCTCTTCATCGTAGACAGCAACGGAATTCCTTCCGTCGCTCCGATTCTGCAGGTCCCGGTGCAATAGCCGAACGGGCTTCGCAGAGGAGGTCCGACCATGAACCGAATCGCTTTCCTTGCCATCGCGTTGCTTCTCGTCATGGCCCGGCCGGGATACGCATTCCCGCAAGCCCGCGAACCTCGCGGATTCGCGGAACTGAGATCGTTGGTGGGAGAATGGCAAGGGACGAACGAGAAAGGAGAGGCGGTTGACGCCACGTTTAAACTCGTGGCCGGCAATTCAGCGCTGCTCGAAGTCGACACGTTTGCCGACGAGAGCACCAACGTAATCGTCTACTACATGGATACGTCGCGCGTCGCTCTGACGCTTTTCAGCAAGGCCAACAATCAACCGCGCATGTCAGCCGATCCCGCCGTTGGAGATGCACGAAAGCTGGACTTCTCCTTCGTCGGCGCGACGAACTTGCACAGCAATCAGATCGGGCACATGCATCACTTACTTCTGCATTTTGAAGACAACGATCATTTCAGTGCGGTCTGGACCTGGAGACACTATGACCAGGAACAAAACGAGACATATCGTTTTACCCGGAAGCACACGGACTCTCCCCGCGTTAGCACTTCCCATTGATTACACCGGCTGCCAGGTTCAGTTCTCAGGCATCACTGAGCGAATGTCTCCCAGAGCGTATCCCGCTTAGCGCTCGGTACTCCCTCAAGCTCGTCGGCGGCAATCGCCAAAGCATTCGAGGGTCACTCACGTTCGCCTTCACGTGGAAAATGCTTTCTCCATGACGCCCGAACGATTCCCGGAGTGATCTGGCAGCGCTGCGGGGTGTACATGTAATGGGTTCAACTATAACGAGTTATGCTACCTCCATCTTGGTGAGAGAATTGCGAATGATTACGGCATGACAGAGTTCCTTGCCGCACTTGGATATCTTCCGGAATCCCGAAGTCTTTTCGTCATCGGTACTGTTTTGGTGATCACCTCCCTAGTCCTTCGGGTCGCGCTTACACTGGTTGGGCGAGCCCGCCGCCAGGAACCCAAGGGTCACGCTCAGGTGAAACCAAGCCTGGCTGAATAATCCTCAAAACCCCGGTTCTCCCGACGGTATTGGCCTCGGCATTCGCAGAGGTGCCCCGCTGATTGGGAGGCGGTGTGGCCATCGGGTGGCTCTGCGTTCTTGGCGGAGGCAAACTCCCCGCGGACTTGCATAACGGGTTGCCCTGCGAAGCCACCGCGCTTTCGAACTCCGCTCCCGAATATTCCCCTGCCACTGATCCAGCGGTAGGCCTCCTTCGATTCCGTTTGAACCGCGCTGGCCTGTGCTTCTGTACAGACTCAACAGCTGACCTTTCGTTCAGTTACGCGCGGCAAATCGCTGTGGCACGCTCGAGGCTGAGCGTTCACGAACTCACTTGGATTGACATAAAGGCAGCGGCGCGAGGTTAGCCCGAGCCTCGGAAAAACCACGCGAATCATGATGAGACCGGATCGAAAAACTGGCGCGCCAGCGCGCGGGATTCAGCTCCCCGTGATTTGGCGACACTTTCATCCTCTTGCAGGCAAGCTCAGCACAGCCGTGCTTGTGTGTTTGATAGCAGGAATCGTGACTGGGATTGCCAGTTGCGTCGGCGCCGTCGGTACTCCCAATCCTTCGACGGGTCTTGGTGTCACCATATCATCCGCTGCGCGCTCGGTGCAGGTAGGCGAAACATCCACGTTCAGCGCCGTCGTCGGCAATGATCCTAACAACCAGGGTGTGACGTGGAGCGCGACATGCAACTTGAGCTCCTGCGGTTCTTTCTCTCCTTCTACAACTGCCAACGGCGTGGCGACCACTTATACCGCTCCAACCAGCGTTCCTGCAGGAGGCACAGTTAGCATCTCGGCAGTTTCACTTGGGGTGAGCGGCCAGTCGGCGACCGTGACCATCACCATCACGGCCGCGCCTCCGCCCATCTCGGTCAGCCTGTCCGGTCAGCCTGCCAGCCTGCAGGTCAGTGTCTCGGGAAATATCACCGCCACCGTCTCGAATGACTCCCAGAACAAGGGCGTCTCCTGGACCGTCACCTGCGGCAGCGCTTCCTGCGGTTCGTTCTCTCCAGCCACCACCGCCAGCGGCGTAGCCACCAGCTACACGGCTCCCTCCAGCGTGCCCACGGGCAACACCGTGACCGTCAAGGCCACTTCCGTCGCTGATAACTCCAAGTCCGCTTCCGCCACCATCACCATCACTTCCCCCTCCGGCTCCGTCGTCGTCACCGTCAAACCTCACCGCTCCAGCGTCACCTTCTCCCAGCCCCAGCTGTTCACCGCCACCGTTCAGAACTCCGGCAATACC
>DATEHP010000031.1:0-24004 GCA_035279505.1 Candidatus Sulfotelmatobacter sp.
CGCCAAGATGGAAAAGGCCCTCTCTGAGGTCAACAAAGAAGACGATTACCAGGCGATCCGCAAAGCCATCGACGTCCTGAATCACGGCACAACGCGCCTGGCCGAACTGATGATGGACACAGCAGTCTCAAGCGCCCTGAAAGGCAAGACCATGGACGAGACCGACCTGGGCGAAGGCCCCACCGCACCTCATCCGATGGCGAAAGCAGAATTCAAGTAACTCTGTGAACCTCTGTGCCTCTGTGGTGAATGGTTTTGAGATCAGAGGCAGCAGAAACCAGGAGCAGCATGGCAAACGAAAAAACCCAAGGCACCGGGGCCGCCACCGAAGACGCCCCCGGCGAAAACACGGTTCAAATCACTTTCCTCCCCGAAGGCAAGACCGTCACCTTCGAGCACGGCAAGTTGCCCTATGAAGATCACGGCAAGGAGGAGTCCATCCTCGACATCGCCCTGAACTTCGGCATCCCACTCGACCATGCCTGCGGAGGCAACTGCGCCTGCACCACGTGTCACGTGTGGGTCAAAGATGGCGCCGAAAATCTCTCTGAGATGGACGACGACGAAGCCGACCGCCTCGACATGGCTGCCGATCTCCAGCTAAACTCACGCCTCGGCTGCCAGGCGCAGATTACCAAGCCCGGCAAAGTGGTTGTAGAAATCCCGGCATGGAATAGAAACTACGTTTCTGAGGAACATCACTGAGCACTCAGCATTCAGCATGCAGCACTCGGCGCTCAGCCACGGCAGTGCTCGTGTGCAATGAAATTTTAGGTGGCTGACTGCTGAGTGCTGACTGACGAGTTGCAAGGAGCCATCAATGCCGAAAAAATTAACCTGGGACGACGCCGAAGACATCGGCATCCAACTTTCTGAAACTCACCCCGAAGTCGATCCACTCACGGTTCGCTTCACCGACCTCCACCGTTACGTGACCGAACTTCCCGATTTCGCCGGCGATCCGAAAACCTCCAACGAAGGCAAGCTCGAAGCCATCCAGATGGCATGGCATGAAGAGTTCCAGGACCGCACCCAAGCCTGACCCAGACACGACCAAGTCCAAGGAACCGGCATCGACGCTTAAGACTTGGAGAGCACTCTTGGTTGCCCTCGAGCCTACCCAAAGACAGCTTTCCGAGGTATGATCATTTCCCCCTTGGGAGCTCGAAATGGAGACTCTAACAAACCAGAGCCTCTGCTCTTGGTTTACACGCTCGACCCTGCCGCCAAGGCTACGTGTCGTTGCACGCCCGCAGCCGCAACGCATCTGCGCAGCGACGAAACGATCGAACAAAGCTAAATACGGCTCTTTCGTCCACTGTGCCCTCCGCAAAGTGGCCCAACTCCACGACGTAGACGCGCTCCACTATCTACCTGCCAACATTCAGACATCGTGTTTGAGAAATCGATGAAGCGTGCTTTCCAATCATGAGCGGACAATCCAGCCTCGCATCGCGCGATAGTCGGGAGATTTCCATCCCAGTTCCCAGCATGCTTGAGCGCCCACTGATCCGGAGGTTGATGTTCGCTGCCGTCACTGCGCTGTACTTGATCTACTGTTTCAGCCTCGCACTCACTCGCGCACCGTGGTATGACGAAGGCTTCGTAGTCAACCCAAGTTACAGCTGGATTACCTCCGGTCACCCGGGAATGTCCATACTGGACGACAGTGGCCCATTTCTGCCATTTCCGCAACGCATGAACTTGAAGGGTATTCATGAGCACATGTATGCCGAGATGCCGCTGCACACGGTCTTTCTGGCGGCCTGGTTCAAACTGCTCGGGTTCGGGCTAGTTCGAGCACGCATATTCACCATTTTGTGCGGCTTGGTCGTTCTTTTCAGCTGGTATTCGATCGTACGGCGCCTAACCATGGATGCAGCCGTCGCGTTCGCGGCATTCGCTCTGACTGCGCTTGACTACGGCTTTGTCCTGCGCACTTCCGAAGCCCGCATGGATGCGATGAGCGCCGCCTTCGGATTCGGTGGATTGGCCCTTTACCTCACGTTGCGGGAGCGCAACTTCTCGCAGGCGGTGCTGTGGTCGCACACTTGCGTTGCGGCTAGCGCGTTCACGCATCCGAATGGTGGGATGCTCGCCTTCGCCGGCCTGGCTTTCCTGACTTTATACTTCGACTACCGTCGCATCCAGTTCCGTTTTGTCGCGATCGCTGTGATCCCTTATCTCGTTGCAGCGGCAGGCTGGGCAGTCTACATCACGCGGGATGTGAACGCTTTCAAGGCTCAGTTTCTTCTCAACTCGGTTCAGGGCGGACGCCTGCAAACGTTTAGCGCACCCGTGAGTAATCTGCGGCGTGAAATTATGGAACGCTACCTGAGTTCACTGGGAGGGGTAGGAGGAGCAGCAGGATCCTCCGGTTTAAAAAGGTTCAAACTATTGATTCCGCTCTCCTATTTCGCAGGACTCGCAGCGGCGTTGTCGGTTCCGAGGCTGCGCCGGCACAAAGGCTATTCCGTTTTGCTTGCGCTGACGATCATTTACTTCTTCGTCCTCGCATTTAGTGACGGGCGCAAAGGTCAAGACTATAACGTGCATGTAATCCCGCTCTTCGTTACCCTGATGGCTGCCAGCCTCGTCGCCCTCTGGCGCATGGGGCGAGTCTATGGAGTTATCGCGTCCGGAGCGGTTTTTGTGCTCTGTGCGATTCACCTCGGAGGTATCATCTACCAGGCGCACGCGGACACTTATCACCAGAGCTACCTGCCTGCCATCAACTTCTTGCAGACAAACACAAAACCCGATCAGTCGATCATCGGCCCGGGCATTCTCGGCTTCGGCCTGCTATATCCCCCGAATCTGACGGACGATTTTCGCCTCGGATATCTTAGCGGAGAAACGCCCGAGTGGATTGTTGCGAATGATTGGTATCACACGTGGTTTCGCTCGCTAAGGGGAGTAGAGCCCGATGCCTATCAATTCGTAAGGAACAGGTTGGACAACGAATATACGCGCGTCTACGATCGTGTCGGCATGGAGATTTATCGCAAGCGATAGAGCCGCATCGCGATTGGTATTACTGCCGCGACTTAGGTTGGAATCCTCTCCAGGACCGCCATCAAAGACGTTCCGAGCAGCGTCTGTGGAATCATCTCGCATCGCGACGCTATGCCGAGGGCTTCGTTCATAAGACTGGACCGCGAGTCAAAACCAGAATTAATGATTGCAGCTTTGTCGCGTTTGCCCAGGAGCCACAGCTTGCGTAGAGCTAATGTCGGAATCAATGGCAATCCCCAGTACGACCATGCCTGGATGCGAAGCTGGTTGCGCGCGGCCGTTTTGCGCAAAATTTGAATCGAATATCGACGCACATGCCCGGCCGCAACATCGTACGCGGAATACGCCCACTGGCCCGCAGGGACGTTCAAAATGATCTTGCCCTCCCGGGCGACGTGGAAGAGAAGTGCTTCCAGAAAACTATCTTCACCCGTTATGTGCTCCAGCACATCAAAGAGAAAAACTAGGTCAAACTTCTCCCGCAGAATTGAGTTCTTCTGGAAAATGTCATAGCAGACAACCGAGCCGCGCCGACTGACGTTTTGCTTCAATGCATACTCATTGAGGTCGAAGCCAGTTACGTCCCGCCCGTAGGTATCCTCAATCTCCCTCTGAAGCAAGCCGTGCCCACAACCGATTTCCGCCATTTCTGTGGCCGAGGCAATCAAGTTCCCCGCAAGCTTCTGTAATACCTGCAACCTTCGCCTGACCCAGAAATGATCCGTCGATGCAATTTCAAACCATCGATCGGCCATGCTGACTTCTGCCGGAGGGGACAGGTATTCGACTTTTCGTGATGAAGAAATCCCGTTTGTACTGACCGTCGGCATAAATCGTGTTTACCGATATCCAGAATGCTTTCCAACCACGACCTGGACCGCGCAGAAGCGGGTTTTGCGTGGGGAGAACGAGCGATGGCTCATCCAAAAGCAGAAGCGAACGCCGGGAACTATGCGGATCTCAGTGGGTGCCAGTGAGAGAGGTGGGCCGATCCCACGCTTCGGCATTGCGAATCGACGTCACTCCGCCAACACGTCCCACGACCTTGGCGATCACGTAGTGCGGCCGGGCCTTTGTCTCCTCATAGACCCGCCCAAGGTACTCCCCAATTATTCCTAGAAAAAACAAGTTCACGCCTGAAAGGAAGGTCATAACAACGATCGTCGCCGTGAATCCCTGGGGCGCGTGCAACCAGAATTTCACGTACAACGAATATAGAGTAAACAGGCCCGACAAAAAAATGGCGAAAACACCCAGAATCATGGCGGCTCGGAGCGGCACGATGGAAAAAGCGAAGATTCCATCGAATGCAAGCATCAACAGCTTTATAGGATTGTACTTTGTACGCCCAGCCTGCCGCGCTGCGCGTTCGATCGGAATCCCGATCTGGCGAAATCCTACCCAGGTCCGCAACCCGCGCAAATACCGGTGGTGCTCTGGCATCCGCCGCATTTCATCGATCACCCGGCGGGACATCAGCCCGAAGTCTCCCGCATCTCGCGGCAGCGGAATAACCGAAAGTACGGCCAGCAACCGATAGAATAGGTAGTAGCAAAGCCGTAGCCACCACGTTTCTTTCCGCTTCATCCTTCGAACATAAACAACGTCATATCCTTGGATATACGCATCCAGCAATGTGGGAATCGCTTCGGGAGGATCCTGCAGGTCGGCATCCATCAATATAGCAACGTCGCCGGTGACGTGATCCAGAGCTGCGGTCAATGCAGTCTGGTGGCCAAAATTTCGCGAGAGTGCCACTACAGACAGGCGGTCGTCCGTTTCCGCCGCCTTCTCCAGAACTTCCAGCGTCCGATCCGAACTACCGTCGTCGGCTAGGACAATCTCATGAGGCCCGCCAGGAAGACTGTCCAGAACGGCAGTCGCACGTCGCAACAACTCCGGCAGCACTGCTTCCTCGTTGTAAACGGGAATCGCCAGTGATACTCGGGGTCGCACCCTATTTACGCAAGGTACCCCCATTTTCAGCACCCCTAATTGGTTCGCATTCTAACACCAATATTCTGCCTGTAAAGATCGATGATGCTATCACATGACGGTAGCAAATGGATTGGCGGCCGCGCTGCTTCTCCGTAGCTTGGGGGGCAGCTATTTTCTGCCGTCCGCGGCCTTCGCATAGAACTTCTGCAGCGTATAAAACGCCATCTTCCTCTGCCCCCGATTCGAAATCACCCCCTTGCGGTTGTGATAATCCTGCACCCCAGGCAGCATACGAAGCGGAGACCGGAAATCCATCAGCACCCACGGACTCAGTCCGGACAGGTTCGGCATACGCTCCACCATGCCAAGCTGGTGCTGATACAAGTTTTCCTGATATTCCTCCGTCCAGCGCTCATCCGCGTCGCCGTGCCGCCCATAGGGGGCACCACCGCCGAATTCGCTGACGATGAGCGGCTTGTTCCACGTAAACTTCCACTGCAACTTGTCGGCATCTTCCGGACGTCCGCCGTACCAACCCAAATACTCGTTTAGCCCGACAACATCCAGCACCTCTCCCAACGGATCGCTGAGCGTGCGCTCATCAGGAGCTGTGTTATCCACATGATTCAGGGCCGAAGTAATCAGCCGCGTCGAATCCATCTCCCGCGCGTCCTGCGCCAGTTGCTTTAGAAACGCCAGCCGTTCCGGCTTGACCGGAGTCTCATTCGATAACGACCACAGCGCCACCGCCGCCCGGTTATGATCGCGCGCAATCATGTCGCGAAGCTGCGCCTGCGCACTTGCGAGCGTCGCCGGATTCGACCAGTCGATATCCCAATACACAGGAATCTCCGACCACACCAGCAATCCCATGCGGTCCGCCAGACGAATCTCATTCTCGTTATGCGGATAGTGCGCGAACCGCACGAAGTTACATCCCAACTCTTTCACCCATCCCAGCAAAGTCTTCGCATCCTCGGGACTAAAGGCGCGCCCCTCGCGAAACGGAGCCTCTTCATGCATCGAAATTCCGCGCAGAAAGATCGGCTTCCCGTTCAACAGAATCTTCGCCCCCTGAACCTCAATCGTTCGAAATCCAATCTGATCGCGAACTGTCTCCCCGCCACTGGTGAGGATCACGTCATAGAGCTTGGGATGCTCCGGCGACCACAATTCCAATTTCGCAGTAAGACGAAAGCTGGCCCGCCCATTCGCGTCGCTATTGAAGCTTTCGCGCACGTGCGCTTCTGGAATCTCTACCGTGACCCTCTGCGGAGACTTCGCCCCATTCCACTGCACCCATCCGGAAATCTCGTTCTCCGATCCGCGCGCCAGTTGCACCCAATAATCCTGAAGAAAAACCTCCGGCACCTCCACCAACTCCACCTCTCGCGTGATCCCGCCATAACTCCACCAATCAAACTTCATTCCCGGCACGCCGTCCGGCCGCCGCGTGTTGTTCACCTCCACAATCAGGAAGTTGCCCCCTTCGCGTACTGACGAGGTGACCTCGAAGTCAAAGGGCGTAAAACCTCCTTCGTGCTCGCCCAGCTTCTTTCCATTCAGATACACAACCGCCCGGTAGTTCGCTGCGCCAAAATAGGCGAACACCCGCGTGCCCTCGCGCTTGTGATAATTAAATTCCCTCCGATACCAGACCGGCCCTTCATAAAACATCAACGCCTCGCGCTGCGTATTCCAATCTCCCGGCACATTCAAAACCGGAGATGCGTCAAAACTGTACTCAACCAGGTCGGCTTTATCTTTCGGCCTGGCATCTCGAAAAAATGCACGCGGCTGGCCGTTTTCGAACGGATCCACAATCGCGTGCCATGCCCCATCCAGGCTCACGGTGGTACGTCCCGGAATGTTCGTAATCAGATCGGAAGGTGTTGTTGCGCCAGCCGCCCAACTCGCCAGCAGAAAGGGAATCCAGCAGAATTTCACGCCAACCCTGCCTTTCGCAGTGCGTCAGCATCATACAAAGTTTTTACATCCTCATGACAAACGTCTCGAGCCCTCCAGTCTATCCTTTATTCACTTCGGGCTCACAAAGCCCCTCTCTCTCCGGCCAAATGGAAAGGGCACGGTTTATACCGTGCCCCTTTTTTCTTGGCTAAATCCGCTCAGCCGATGGGAACTGCCGCTGTCTCCTCGACGTTCGCCTCTCGTAGGAATTTCGCCGCTTCCTCCGGCGGAGTCGGATTGATATAAAACCCCGTCCCCCACTCGAATCCCGCCGTCTTGGTCAGCTTCGGCATGAACTCAATGTGCCAGTGATAATGATCGTTCGTCGGATCCTGCGCCGGCGAAGTATGAATCACCAGGTTGTACGGAGGGTTGTCGAGTACCCGGTCCGCCCGCATCAGCAGGTTCTTCAATGCTCGCGCCAGATTCTCGAACATGGCCGACGACGAGTTCTCGAACGCCGACTCGTGCTGCTTCGGCAAAATCCATGTCTCGAACGGAAACCGCGGCGCGTACGGCGCAAGCGTCAGGAACTTGTCATTCTCCGCCACCACGCGCGTTCCCCCATCCATCTCTTGTGCGATGATGTCGCAGAATACGCACCGTTCCTTGTAGAGGAAGTACTGCTTCGCTCCCTCCAGTTCCTGAGTGACGTTGATGGGAAGAATTGGCAGCGCGATCAACTGCGAGTGCGAGTGCTCCAGCGAAGCTCCCGCCGCCTCCCCATGATTCTTGAAAATCAAAATGTATTTGAACCGCCGGTCCTTCTTCAGATCAAGAATGCGATCGCGGAAAGTCCACAACACATCTTCAATCCGTTTCGGAGGCAAATTTGCAAGGCTCGCAGTGTGATCCGGCGTCTCGACGATCACCTCGTGCGCCCCTATGCCGTTCATACGGTCGAACATCCCCTCGGCCTGCCGGTTCAGTGTCCCCTCGATGCCCAGCGCGGGAAACTTATTCGGAACTACTCGCACCGTCCATCCCGGCGCGTCTCGTTGTGGCGCCGGTCCCCCATTCGGGTTCGGACGATATGCCTGAATCTCCGGTGGCGTCTTGGTCTCATTCCCGTAGCAGAAGGGACAGAATCCCCCCTTGATCTTCATATTCTCCCGAGCAAAATCGGTCGGGCGCTTCGCTCGGTCGGTCGAAATAATCACCCAGCGGCCAACAATGGGATCTTTTCTAAGCTCAGGCACTCCCGACATCCTTTCCTGGAAATTGCGCAAACCCTGTATTTTACGCCGCCAATGAGGCGTTTCGAAAGAGTTCGATCTGGGGGCGGGAAGTACGACCGTCATAGTATACGCTCACAATATCGAAGCGCCACTGAAACGGAACCGGCAGCCGCTTCAAGTATTCCCGCGCCACCTCCGCCACTTCCCTTCTCTTATGCCGGTCCACCGCCGCCTCAGCAGTCTTCACATCGTGTGTTGTCCGCGTCTTGACCTCAATAAAGCAGAGGATTTTGCCCTCCCATCCAATCAAGTCGATCTCGCCATGGCAGCGTGGCGAACGGAAGTTACGGGCTACGATCACGTAACCCATCCGTCGCAGTTGGAAGTAAGCTTCATCCTCTCCCCGTACACCAATTCGCAAATGTTCAGGAGATGCCTCACCGGTCCCAAACTGATCTCCTAGAAAATCCAGCAACCGCACCACCGCCCGCGCCCCGCGTCCTGCAGACATACCTTCGCAGCTTACGGCACGCGGAGATCACCAACTGTGACCAGCCGCACAATTGAACACACGAAACGCCTCCGCCGTTCTGAATCGGGAAAACCAGGAGGAGCCCCCACGTCCTAACTTACCAGGTTGCGGAAAAACTCGAATTCCCTGCATGGTTTGAAAGGGCGCGGCTTCAAGCCGCACCGCTGCAACGAAATCAGTCGCAGCTTCAGCCGCTGAGGGAATTTGTGGAAGCCGGAGAGAGTTTTTCCGCAGCCTCGTTAGGGAACTATTGTTTCCGAATGGCACGTGATACTGGAGGAGAAGGGCTAATCGCAAGCTTGCGACTTACTCGGGAGGTTTGATCCCGATGGCTTTGATAATACGCCCGGCGCTCTCACTCTCGCTCCGGACAAAGCTCGCGAACTCAGGCTGGGTCATGCTCATCGCCTCGGCGCCGTCTTTCGCAAGTTGGTCCCGCACATCGGGCGCAGTCAATGCGCGTGCGATGTCTTTCGCTAATTTGTCCACCACCTCGGTAGGAGTGCCTGCGCGCACCCATACGCCATACCAAATCGCGTGGTCGAAGTCGGCAACGCCAGCTTCGGCGATGGTCGGCACTTCTGGTAACAGCCGCGACCTCTTCTTTGTGGTCACACCTAGGGCCCTGAGCCTGCCCGCCCGGATGTCGGCAAGAGCCAGCGGAATTGGCGCCATCATGTAGGTAGTACGCCCTGTGACCGTGTTAGCGATTACGTTAGTGATTGCTTCGCCGGGCTGCGCTGGCAGGTGCACAGCCCTAATGCCCGCCTGCATATTAAATTTCTCGATTCCCAAGTGCGTTCCGGTTCCTACTCCAGAAGAGCCAAACTTCAGCTCGCCCGGCCTTGCCTTTGCCATCGCGATTAGCTCGGTCACGGAATTGATGCGTGTGGTCTTGCCTGTGACAAGCACGTAGGGTTGGCTGGTCAGTGGGGCGACCGGTATGAAATCTTTCAACGGATCATACGGCAGATTCTTCAACATCACGGCGCTGTAGGCCTGAGCGCTGGTGTTCACGAGTAATGTGTACCCATCAGCTGGCGATCTGGCTACGAGCGCAGGAGCTTCCGTACTTCCTTTACCGGGGTGGTTCTCGACTGTGACGGGTTGCCCCCACAGCTCGGAGAGCTTTGGACTGATGGCGCGAGCTATCAGGTCAGGTCCACCACCAGCACCAAAGGGTTCGATGATCCGGACGGGCTCAGCGGGATAATCTGACGAACCTCGCAACATCACAGCCAGCAGAGACACGAGCCCCAAAACCATCCGAGCTGTCATGAATCACCTCCTGGCAGGATTTACTAGATCACGTCCCGTAAATGGACCCTGGAATTTGAAGAATTGTAACCTTAATGAACCGCGGTTGTTTGAAAAATCGCAGCACAATCACACCCGATCTCCGCCGACCAGTTGGCGTGTAGTCGGCAACTGTTCCATTGAGGCGTAAGGGAAGGTTTGCCCGTGATCCTGGCGCAACGAGCACAAAGCAAAAAAGAAATTCGGTGATGCCTTCCGCTTGTCGCGAATTCCCTTCGGATACTTGGGACATTGAGGATTTCGTTCTCGGGTAGAATTGCGGTTCAATTCCATTCCCTTCCGGAATGCGAGGTGAACGGATGCGCCGCTCGACTTTCTTCCTGTACCTATTCATAGGTACGACGACGTTTGCGCAAACGCAAAGCTCCCCCGACGTGGCTCCCTTCGTGAGCATCAATTCCCCGGTGTTCGTTCTGAACCATGTCCGGGTCGTTGATGGAACAGGGACGATGGCGAACGAGGACCAAGCGGTAGTCATCGCAAGCGGAAAGATCCTGTCCATAGGCCCGGCTGCATCGCTTCAACGTCCTGCAGATGCGCAGGTGCTCGAGCGATCGGGATACACCGTTATTCCTGGGCTTGTTGGAATGCACAACCATCTCTACTACACCGCTTCGTTCTCCGCGCAAGTCGGTTCTCACGGGGAAGTCGCTGAACCGGGGCTACTCCTCGCCGACCTTTCTTACTCAGCGCCACGGCTCTACCTGGCCGCTGGAGTCACAACTATCAGAACGACCGGGAGCGTCGAACCGTATACGGATTTGAAAGTGAAGAGACGCATCGACTCGAACCAGATGCCGGGCCCGAACATCGATATCACGGGTCCATACCTTGAGGGTCAACCAACGAGATTCGCACAAATGCATGAGTTGACCGGGCCTGAAGACGCCAGACGGCTGGTGGACTATTGGGTCGCCGAGGGTGCGACGTCGTTCAAGGCCTACATGAACATCACTCGCGAAGAACTAGCTGCGGCCATCGAACAGGCTCATTCGCATAAACTCAAGGTAACGGGCCATCTGTGTTCCGTGACCTGGCACGAAGCCATCGCTCTGGGCATCGATGATCTGGAACACGGCCCTACGTTCACCGATAGCGATTTCGTTACCGACAAGAAGCCAGACGTATGCCCTCCCAGAGCGACGGTGGATAAAACCTGGGCGAGCATGGACATCAACGGTTCCCAAGTCCGTGATCTGATTCGCGATCTCGTCGCTCATCATGTGGCTGTCACGTCCACCTTACCAGTGTACGAAGCGGGCGCCCCTGACCGGCCAAAATTACAGCAGCGAGTGCTGGATGCGATGTCTGTCGACTCGGCACAGAGCTATCTTACGGCCCGAGCTCGTATCCCGCTGGATTCCCCCCGGCCGGCGCTGTTGCGTAAAGAGATGGACTTCGAAGTCGCTTTCGTCAAAGCGGGCGGCCTTCTGCTGGCAGGTCCCGACCCAACCGGCAATGGCGGCGTGCTTCCTGGGTTTGGTGATCAGCGCGAAATAGAGTTGCTTGTGGAAGCCGGCTTCACTCCAGTCGAAGCCATCCAGATCGCGACCGAAAACGGTGCGAAATATCTTGGCCAGCAGGATCGCATTGGCACGCTTGCGCCGGGCAAGCGAGCTGACCTAGTCCTAATCAAGGGCGACCCATCCAAAAACATTGAAGAGATTGAAAACGTCGAAACGATTTTTAAGGATGGGATCGGCTACGATTCGGCCAAACTAATCGGTTCGGTGCATGGCCAGGTTGGCATTCGTTAGCATCAATCTGTAAATGCTGTTGTCCTTCGGCCTGGTCAACTCCCGGACTGTCGGCAACTGTTCCATTGAGGCGTAAGGGAAGGTTTGCCCGTCACTCATCCAGTTAACCATGAGACTATTAACGAATCTCGTGCACCGCTCGGAGTGAGTCATGCACACTTTGCTTCAGGACCTCCGCTATTCCGCACGGCAGCTCATCAAAAGTCCAGGATTCACACTGACGGCAGTCATCTCGTTGGCGCTCGGCATTGGAGCGGCCACCGCTGTGTTTAGCGTGATTTATGCAGTCTTGATGCATCCCTATCCCTACCCTGCCGCGGATCGAATCGTACGACTCACGGTCGACAGCGTAGCGGGTTCCGGGGACCCCGTCTATCTAAATGGCGGCGAAATTCAGACCTTGCGGCAATCACCAGTGGTCGAAAGCGTTCTGGCTTCGGACAACAGCGCTCTGATGATGACCTCGCAAGATCTTCCGGAGACGGTACACGCCGTGAGCCTCATCTCGAAGAATTTCCAGGATCTTGGCGTGCCCGCTTTGCTGGGTCGCGGACTTTGGCCATCCGACGCAGTGGACGGCCAGGAGCCACGACCTGTTGTAGTTCTTTCCTACAGGTTCTGGCGGAGACACTACTTGTCCAATCCGGATGTCGTGGGCCGCACTCTGCAACTTGATCACAGGAACTTCGAGATCGTAGGCGTTGCGGCGCCGCGATTCACTTGGTATGACGGCGACGTCTATCTTCCGCTGAAGCTGTTGCGAGATCCGGGGCGCACCTCCCTCGTCAATTTGCTCTTGCGGCCTGGAGTCAGCCATGCCACGGCCGACGCCGCGCTGCAGCCGCTCGTGCAACAGTTCGCCAATTACATGCCGCAAGATTTTCCCGCCGACTTTAGGGTCCATGTGCAAGGGCTGAACGACTGGGTCGTTAATTCCATGGGCGGAACCCTGTACTTGCTCTTTGGCGCGGTGATGTTGCTGCTCGTGATCGGATGCGGAAACGTTTCAATTCTGCTGCTGGCACGGGGTACGGCGCGACAACATGAATTGGCTGTGAGAACCGCAATCGGCGCGGGCCGCCTTCGAATCATTCGCCAATTGCTCACGGAGTCGCTCCTTCTCGCGCTGATTGGCGCGTTGCTCGGTGTTCTAGCTTCTTACGGCGCTCTGGTAGTGACTCTGCATCTGGTGCCCCAAACTACGTTCGCCTCCGAGGCTGTGATTCGTATCAACCTCCCGGTTCTGTTTTTCAGTGTCACGGTCGCGCTCGGAACGGGTGTGCTGTTCGGTCTTTGGCCAGCGCTGCAACTTTCGCGTACGCACATCGGGGAGATCATGCAGACTGGCGCGCGACGGTTAGCCGGCAGCGTCAGCGGACGCAAGGCCCATAGCATGCTGATCACCACCCAGGTAGCGCTGACATTATTATTGCTCGCAGCTGCGGGCTCCTCAATGAAGGGGTTCGCCCAACTGATCCGCCAGCCCCTCGGTTATGACCCGCACAACGTGATGGCGATATGGATTCCTTTGCGCGCAGGCTCCTACGGCACTTGGCCGACGCGTGCAGGCTATTTTGAGCAACTGCGAGAGAAAGTCGCGGAGACACCGGGCGTGATCACGGCGGCCATTTCCACCGATGCGAGGCCGCCGCGGAATGGATGGACCATAGGTTTTGATATCCTGGGCGTCCTTGCGACGAACACTGGGATAGTGTCGGCCAACCTGATTAGCCCACAGTACTTTGCGGCCCTGCGCATTCCCCTGCTGCAAGGACGAATTTGGAGCGACGCCGAGAATAACAAAGGCGCACATGTAGCCGTGATCAACCGTGCGCTGGCGCAGCGCTACTTTCCGAATGGCGACGCCATCGGGCACTCGCTTCGCTTGCCGGGTATTGACGGCAATCCGGCTACCATCTTGTCTCCGCCAAATATTGGAACTACCTGGTTGCAAATTGTCGGCATCGTTCAGGACGCCCGCAATGATGGACTGCGAAGTACCCCTAGACCATCTGTCTATGTGCCTTATACGTTCAGCATGGGAGAGGGCACGGAGATTCTGGTTCGCTCTGAGGTTTCGCCCATCACGCTGCAACGGGCCGTGTGCGAGCAGTTGAGGGCCATTAACCCGGACCAGATCAGTGGCGCTTATGATCTTGAAACTCGCCTCACCTATGAACCCGAGTGGCAGCAGGAGCATGTCGCGGCCTGGATTTTTGGCATTTTTGCCTGGCTCGCCCTGGCTCTCGGTGCCGTAGGGCTACATAGCGTTGTGTCCTACACGGTGGCACAACGGACCAACGAATTCGGCATTCGTATGGCGCTGGGCGCGCAGCGTGCGGACGTGTTGCGAATGGTCTTCAGGGCAGCATCGGTAAGCCTGGGAGCCGGAATCTTGGCAGGTATAGCTCTTTCGTTTGCCCTAAACCATATCATTGTGAAATGGGTTCAAGTGAACCCGCGCGACCCCGGCATTCTCCTTGCTGGAACCATTCTTCTCGGCTTTGTGTCTGGGGTGGCCTGCGCAATTCCGGCGCGTCGCGCTTCCAAAGTCGATCCGATGATTGCACTACGCAGTGAAGAGTAGCGTCCCTCCACTTGGAGGACTGTCGGCAACTGGGAAGCTGACTTCTGATTTGCCCGTCATCCGGGTGGAATTCGCTGGGCGGCAATGATGCGGAACGCTAATCGCTTGCTCGCGATCTCAGCGGAGGTTACTGAGCATCACCACATCGCTGGTCACATCGCCGCGGGTGAGGAGCAATCGTCGGTGGTCGGATGACCAGTTGAAATCGAGAATTCGACCGGAAGTGAATTTTGTCAGCTGTTTTGGTTTTCCTCCCGCGAGAGGTTGTTCCCAAAGGTTGGTTGCGCCATTCTGAGTGACTAGGTATTGCAAAGAAACGCCCGCCGGAGACCAACGTACTCGATTGGCTCCTCCGGGCACGTCGAATATCTTTGTCGCGGGACCACCGCTCGCTCGAATCACGGCTATCTTCCAGGCCACAGGACGATATTGGTCGAAGGGGTAGGCTAGCATCTTTCCGTCGGGAGAAACGTCCAGCCAGCCGGTCACGCCTTCTCCCATTCCGGTGCCGATTTCGAGGGGTGAACCACCGTCGGTCGAAACCTTCCAGAGTTTTTGTGGACGATGGCGGTTAACGTAATAAACGAACTTCCCATCCGGCGAACAGCCTGGGTACGCCAAGTCACCACTAAACAACCTCATCAAATGCATGCCGTCCCCATCTGCGCGTGTGAGAGTAGCGGCATTAGCTTCGAACGATGTGAACAATATCAAGCTGCCACATGTGGTAAGCCACCTTACGCCGGATAGGTCGCTGAAGGCTTCACGCTTTCCGTTCGTCACAACTTGCCAAACTTTGCCGTCCCCATCGGAAGACAACAGCTGACCAGCCACTGTCTCCGCGACATCGATCATCGGTGGTCCGCCAATTGTGATTTGCTTTGCTCGTGAGGGATTGTCTGCAGGAGCTTCCCAGATATTCGAGATTACGCTCGACGCCACCGCCACCACGGTGTTCTCATCTCGTGAGATATCCAATGGTTGGTCATAGTCAACCAGATCATTGGTGAACCGTCGTGCTTTGCCGTCGGGATACGACATCGTCCAAAGTTGCCATCTTCCGTATGCGGAGTCATAACGGGGAACAAGTATGTTCTCTTCGCTCAGCCACACTGGCCGACCGAGCGCTGCCGAATCGGAATATATCTCTCCCACTTCACCATTCGGAACTGATACAGATGCCAGAACCCATCGAATCTCCTTTTCGTGAATCCGGAACGGACAGACGATCGTTTTGCCGTCACGCGACCAACTCGGACCTGGCTGGAATAGACCCGCATCACCGTTTGGTATTGTGGCAAGCACGTGCTCCCCAGTACCGTCCGCGTTGGCGAGCCTTAGTTCAATGACATTGCGGGCCAATACAGCCCGTTCAAAGGCAAACTGTTGGCCGTCGGGCGAAAATGTGACTGGCGAGTCCACGTCGGCGATCATTCGCCGGGCGGAACCTCCCAAAGCTGGAACCGAGTAAAGATATTTAAAGTAAGGGTCTTTTGGATCTGAGCGTATGACATAAATGTAGTTGCCATCCGGTGAAAATGTCAGGCCATGGAATCCGGGACCCGAGGGCAGAATCTCCACGTCGCTTTGAGTCGCAGTGTGGCGTAAGCGAAGACTTTCTTCTTCGCCACCCCTCAGGGCATAAACCACATAGCGACCGTCCTGGGAAATGGCGACATCGTGCGCCCGTCCGCTATCTGTCAACTTCGTGATTTGCGCCCTTGAAAGATCCGGATGCCGAGGTTTCAACCACTTAAATATTGCAACCACGACGATTGCTAGTATCAGAAGTGTGATTGCGCCTCGCAGGATGTGCTTTGAACTCGTCAGACGTAACGGAATCCGTTGACCGGCGTGGTTGGTAGTTGCTTGAGCTACATACTTATCAGCGGTGCCATGATTGTCGGTCGCCTGCAGTACGGCAGACTCCGTAACGGTGGGACTAGCGCCATTCCCGATTACGCCTATGAACCTATAACCTTTTCGGGGCAAGGTTTCGATAAATCGTGGATTCTCCGCTGAATCGCCCAACGCCTCGCGTAAACGATTCACGGCCTTGTTCAAACTAACGTCGAAATCTACGAAGGTATCGGAAGGCCAGAGCTGCCGTTTCAGTTCCTCGCGAGGGATCAGCTGACCTGGTCGGCTTAACAGTGTCACTAGGATCTGAAACGGCTTGCCGGGAAGAACTGCCTTGGTACCGTTGCTGCGAAGCTCGCCCGTCTGAACGTCGAGCTCGAACTCGCCGAAGCGGACTTTTGGACAGGATTGTGGACGGCTGGACATCGCGCCCCACGGTGTGGAGAGTGTACCACCGCTCGTAACTGTTCCAAATACGACCGTTGCCCGAAGGAACAGGAAAGTCACACAAAAGTCAGGCCAATGCCATTGAAGCCCAGTGACGAATGATTCATGGTGTCGCAAAGCTGGTGAGGCTCACCAGCCTGGCATCTTCCCAATGCCGCGGGACAGCAGAGCGCGAAAGATTGTCAGGGCAAGTGTGAGCCGAAGAGTTCAACCGTGCCATCCCTAGCGAGGAGCGATTCAGACTGGAATCTACAACAAGGAGAGGATATGTGCGTGCCAGAACGAATTCTTAATTTCAAGTCTCAACTTGTGTTTGTTGTTCTGTTCTTTCTGACGACTGGAACCGCCCACGCCACGTTCCCCGGCCGAAACGGGTTGATCGCCTTTCAAACCCAAACGGCCGCAGGAGTTCAGATTTATACGGTCCGTCCGAATGGCAAAGACTTACAGCAGATCACGTTTCTAAGTGGCGATGCAGTCGCGCCGGCTTGGTCCCCAAAGGGGCGCCAGATCGTTTTCGAGCACGATGCGCCCGGCGAATGCGCCAATGTGGCGATCATGAACGCCGATGGCAACGGCCTGATTGAGTTTCCCGCTCCGAATGTTTGTGAGGATGATCCCTCTTTCACACCTGACGGGACACGAATCATATTTCATCGCTTCGATCCCGCCACCAACGACGACGCCTTTTGGAGCATGGATCTCAACGGTGATAACCGGCAACGCATCGGACAATGCTGCGCTGATCCGAATGTTTCTCCCAACGGGAAAAAGATCAGTTTCCTTTGTTGCCCGAACGGAAACCCAGACGCATCGGCGCTCTTCACATCGAACATTGATGGTAGCAATCCGTTCCAAGTCGTTCCCCCTAGTTTCGATGTCGCGGTTAAGCAGGATTGGGCGCCAGACGGTAAGCACCTCGTTTTTACTGTCTATGGAGATGTCACCATCCCGGGGGTCTCAAAAAACATCGTCACCATCCGTCCCAACGGAACGCACCTTCATTTCGTAACGAACTATGAAGGTGGAGATGTCTACGCCGTCGCGGGTTCCTATTCTCCCGACGGACGTTGGATAACTTTTCGACTCACCGATCATGGCCTCTTCGGTCTTTACAAGATCCATCCCGATGGGAGTGGTCTTAAGGCGATCCTTCCACTCTCGGACTTCAGGCCCGGTTTCATTGCCTGGGGCGCGCGACCCACCCGGGACGACCAGGACGAGGCAGACTGGTAGACGCTGGGCTAGAACAAGAGGCAGATTTCTCGAGCGTCAGATTGCTGCTTGTCGGGGAAAGCTCGGATTCCGTCTGCTTACTCGGCCATCCAGAAGTAATTCTGCTTACGCTAGCGCTTATGGACGACAACCCCTGCTCAAGTCCGATCCTCCCTTCCCGCCATTAAGCGATGCCCTCTGAGCAATAAACAGAACAGGGTATTGCCCATTGCTCACTGCTCACCGCTCATTTCCGATTGTTCCTCCCTTGCAGGGAACACCGTATTGTTCGCACCGCGAGCGCCACTTATCCTGTTTCCACAGATAGTTCCGCGAGTTCTATACGTGCTGGACCGGAAGACGAATGCGACTTGGTTGAGGATGCAGACAACACCGCTCCCAACTTCATTTTCAAAGAGGGAGGGTTTTGCGTCCGCGCACGACAAATCGTTTCCCCGAGGTACGAATGCGAATTGCACAGGTATCGCCACTTTACGAAAGCGTGCCGCCCCGTCTTTATGGAGGCACCGAACGAGTTGTGTCTTGGCTGACGGAGGAGTTGGTCCGTCGAGGCCACGAGGTGACGCTGTTCGCCAGCGGCGATTCCCTCACCAACGCCCACTTGGTTTCCGTTTGCCCGCAGGCTTTGCGCCTTGACCCCGATTGCTGGGATCCTCTAGCTCACCACGTACGTCTGGTCGAAGAAGTTTTGCAACGAAAAGATGATTTCGATATTGTCCACTTTCATATCGATTACCTGCACTTCTCCATGAGCCGCCGCGAGGACCTTTCGCAGCTCACCACGCTTCACGGACGCCTCGACATTCCTGATCTGGTTCCTTTGTTCCGGGAATTTTCCGAAATGCCCTCCGTCTCGATTTCCGATTCTCAGCGCCAGCCACTGCCGTGGATCAATTGGCAAGGTACGGTTCACCACGGCATGCCAGAAGACTCATTCGCCCTCTGCTCCCATCCAGGAAGCTACCTCGCATTCTTGGGCCGGGTCTCTCCGGAAAAAGGCATCGACCACGCCATCGAAATTGCGAAACGCGCTGGCATGCCGCTGAAGATCGCTGCCAAGGTTGATCGTAGCGACCAAAACTACTTCGAATCTCACGTAAAGCCATTGCTGGACCACGGATTTATCGAGTTCGTCGGCGAAATCAGCGACTTGGAAAAGAACAAGTTTCTCGGAAATGCGTCCGCCCTCCTGTTTCCCATCAATTGGTCAGAGCCCTTCGGCATCGTGCTGATCGAAGCCATGGCCTGCGGTCTTCCCGTCATCGCCTACCCGCGCGGATCGGTCCCGGAAATTATCGAGGACGGCCTGTCTGGATTTCTGGTACATAATGTCGAAGAGGCTGCCCGCGCAGTGAAGAACCTCTCCGCCATCGATCGCCGCAAATGCCGCCGCGCCTTCGAAGACCGTTTCTCTGTAAAGCGCATGGCCCAGGAATACTTGACGATCTACGATCACATTGTTAAACAAAAGCCGGAATCAATCACCCTCACAGACGGAGATCTGAGTTGGACGAAGTTGGCACCACCCAGCAGTACTACATAGCCGCCGGATCCTCTCCTTCCGAGGACCGAACGCGAGTACTGAAATACGGAACATGCTTCGCCGTCTTCAACCGCTACGGCGATATGGAACCTTTCGGCCTCGGCGAGCACGGCATCTTCTTCCGCAGCTGCCGCCATCTCTCGGAGTTCGTGCTCGACCTCTGGAATGCGCGCCCCCTGCTGCTCAGCTCGAACGTTCAGGCCGACAATTTTGCATTCGTCGCGGATCTGGCGAACGTCGATATCACGCAGAATGAAAGCATCGTCGTTCCGCGCGGCACCCTGCATCTCGTCCGCTCCCGTTTTTTGTGGCGCGACGTCGCTCATGAAGAACTCCGCATCATCAACTATGGCCTGACGTCGCTGCGGGTGCCCATTCGGATCGCTTTCGCCGCCGACTTCGCCGACATCTTTGAAGTCCGTGGCATGCGCCGCGAACACCGTGGCCGCCGCCTCGATGACGAGGTCACCGCCAACTCCATCCTCATGACGTATGAGGGACTCGATCGCGAACTGCGTCGGACTTGCATCCACTCCGACCCTGAGCCGCTGAGCATCAGCTCTTCCGAGCTTCAATTTGAGGCTTCGCTCGGTCCGGGCAAGTCCGCCACTTTTCATCTCTCTATCGACTGCAATCCAGAAACCCGCCATCGCTCGATCGGATATGACCGCGCCATGGCCGGGGCCGAGACTGAACTCAAGGCCGCATCGTCCACTCTATGTAGAATCTCCAGCTCTAATGACCGTCTCACCAGCTGGGTCCGCCGCTCCCTCGCCGACGTCGAGATGATGACTCTGGGCAATCCGGAAACGAATTATCCGTATGCCGGCGTCCCTTGGTTCAGCACGGTCTTCGGCCGCGACGGCATCATCACCGCCCTGCAGATGCTATGGATCGCTCCGCAAATTGCCAAAGGCGTTTTGCACTTTCTCGCCTCTACCCAAGCCACCGAAATCGACCTGAAGAACGAAGCGCAGCCCGGCAAAATCATCCACGAAACCCGCCACGGAGAGATGGCCAAGCTGGGCGAAATTCCTTTCGGCCGCTATTACGGCAGCATCGATAGCACACCGCTCTTCCTTATTCTTGCCGGACGCTTCTTCGACTACACCGGAGACGTAAAGTTCCTCGAGCACCTGCGCCCCCATATCGACATGGCCCTCGACTGGATCGATCGCTTCGGTGACGTCGATGGTGACGGCTTCGTCGAATATGCACCCCACGGCGAAAAAGGCCTGGTCCAGCAGGGATGGAAGGATTCCAATGACTCCGTCTTTCACGTCGACGGAACGATCGCCGAGCCTCCCATCGCGCTCTGCGAAGTGCAAGGCTACGTCTACGCCGCCAAAATGGCGGCTGCAAAAATCTACGCCGCCTGGAACGATAAGGAACGCCAACGATCACTTGAGAGCGAAGCTGCCGAACTGCAGCACCACTTCGAGGAAGCCTTCTGGTGCGACGAAATTTCCACCTATGCCTTAGCCCTCGATGGCCACAAGCAGCCATGCCGCGTGCGCACCTCCAATCCCGGACACTGCCTCTTCTCCGGCATCGCCAGCCCCGAGAGGGCGAACCTGGTCGCTCACACCTTGATTAGCAAAGATTTTTTCAGCGGATGGGGCATTCGCACGGTTGGCTGTCACGAGGCGCGCTACAACCCGCTCTCGTACCACAACGGTTCCGTCTGGCCTCATGACAACGCGATCATCGCGGCAGGCATGGCCCGCTACGACTTCCGCGAGTTTGCCGGACGCATTCTGATGAGCCTGCTCGACCTCAGCAGCTCGGTCGAACTTCAACGTCTGCCCGAATTATTCTGTGGAGTCGATCGCCGCCCCGGGCAGGGCCCGACTCTCTATCCAGTAGCCTGCTCGCCACAGTCGTGGGCAGCCGGCGCAGTATTCATGCTCCTGCAGTCATGCCTCGGCATCACGGTGGATGCCAAGAGCCGGCGCATCATCTTTGATCGTCCCTACCTACCCCAAGGCATCCCGCAGCTCTCGATCCGCGATCTGCGCATCGAAGACTGCCGCGTCAACCTCTTCCTGGAACGCGACTCCGGCCCGGTCCGAATCCAGGTAGTAGAAAAGCACGGCGAAGTCGACGTGGTAGTGAAGTGAGGGTGCCCCACCCTTGTCGCGTTTTGTGCGACAGGGTGGGGATTTGACTTTGTAGGAGCCCTAACGAAGTCTCGACCGGATTAAGCGCCCTTCCCGACCGCCGATATGCACTCCTCCAGCACATCGACAGCAACATCAGCCTCTTCTTTGGTGACGACCAGCGCCGGACACAGCCGAACCGTGCTCGGCCCGCAGCCCAGAAACAGGATGCCCTTCTCGAACGCCATCTCGACAATGCGATCGCGCTCCGCTGCACCATACTCTTTCGTGACTTTGTCCTTCACGATGTCGAGGCCGATCATCAACCCCCGCCCGCGAACATCGCCCACCAGTTTCAGCCGCGAAGGCCAGTCCGCCATCCGCGCCAGAATGTGCTTCCCTACTTTCGCGGAGTTCTCGAGCAGATGTTCTCTCTCGATCACATCCAGCGTGGCCAGTGCCGCAGCGATGGCGACAGGATTCCCTCCGAAGGTCGAAGCATGCGATCCCGGAACCCAGTCCATAATCTCCGCGCGGCTCATCGTGATGCCTAACGGCATGCCTGAAGCAATCCCCTTCGCCATGCAGATGATGTCCGGCTCGACGCCCGTATGCTCGACGGCCCACCACTTGCCGGTGCGACCCACACCGCTCTGCACCTCATCAACAACCAGCAGAATGCCGTGCCGGTCGCAGATCCGCCGCAACTCCTGCATGAAGTTGGTCGGAGCGACGACATATCCGCCCTCGCCCTGCACCGGCTCGACAAAGATCGCCGCCACTTCCTCGGGAGGCAGCGTGGTCTTGAACAGCTTCTCTTCAATGAATCGCGCGCATCCAAAAGCAAACTGTTCCGCGTCCTGCTGCCCGCCGACGCATCCACGGTAAACATCTGGATACCGTACGTGCGTCACTCCCGGCACCAGCGGAGCAAACCGCCGCCGCTGCTGCGGCTTCGAAGCTGTCAGTGACAGAGCGCCCATCGTCCGCCCGTGAAACGCTCCAAAGAACGCAATCGCGTTCTGTCGCTTGGTGTGATAACGCGCCAGTTTCAGCGCGCACTCAATCGCCTCCGCGCCCGAGTTGCCGTAATAAACGCGGTGTGGGCCTTTCATTGGCGCGATCTTCGACAGCCGCGACGCCAGCTGCACCATGTTCTCGTAATAGAAGTCGGTGCCCGACATGTGAATGAGTTCGCCCGCCTGGCGCTGAATCGCGGCGACCACTTCAGGATGGCAGTGCCCGGTTGAAGTCACGGCAATGCCGGCAGAAAAATCGAAGAACTCGTTGCCGTCCACATCGGTGACGACGATCCCGCGTCCGCTCTTGGCCACCAGCGGATACGACCGGGTATAGGACGGCGAAATGTATTGCTCATCGCCTTGGAGCACGCGCTTGGCGTTAGGCCCCGGCAGGGCGGTCTTGATCTTGGGACCAATCGTTGCACTCATTGCAGTCATGATATTCCTCCGTTTGGGAAGGACACGACTTTGCGTCGTGCCGCTTATCGCCAGCCTTGAAAAAGGCACCGACGTTTAGTCGTGCCATCTTCGCGAGCTTTGAAAGGGCGCAACTTCAGTCGCGCCGTCCAGGGCCGCTTTCAGATGTTCGGGCTTTAGCCCCTGAGGGCCGCCACATCGGGCCATTGGATCAGACTCGGACGCACGTCGTGGTTCAAACGAAGTACCGCCGAGCGAATCCTGCGAAGGAAGGAAACTAGTCGCTACCGAAGAGTGAAGGACGCAGCCGGGAAGGCAGATTAGCCCGATATCGCCGCGGACACACCAGGGAGTGCAGCCAGCACTCGCCCGCTTGGGCATAGGGAACACGCGAATTGGCGTTTTTGCGCAGCATCGCTCGCGGTCAACATCAATAATTGATTATAGCCGCAGGATGTCCGCCAACGGAACCCCCTTCTAGTGACGATGGTCTCTGCTCCTATCATCCTGAGGATGCACACTCTTACGTCCGAAGGACCGGCCGCTCGCTATGCCACAAACACGGGGATGGCGTCACAAGAGGGACAATCTCGTTCTCGTTTTGTGACGTTCTTACAATTTTTACAACTGTTTTGCAAATCTTTTACAAGTCTTTTGCAGTTTGCCAAGTATCGGCCGGGCCCGACTCACTAGAATTCCCCTGCACAGCAGTGAATGAAATTGCGCTGGTCGGTGGCCTTCAACCGGCCCACGGAGTGGCGCAGCTTTGGGCAGAGGCTGCTGCATGGGCGGCGTTTTCTTGCAGGGTCAATCCCCGGGAATTCAGAAACTCAAAGATCGGTCAAATCCAAGATCGGATGAGGAGTTCGGAATGCGTGTCGGGACACGGTCTGACGTTCGCTTGATTCAATCTCTTGCAACCTCGGCGTTGATTCTAGCTTTTCTTATCCTTAGCGGCAGCCAGTCCGCGAATGCCCTCCCGGCCTTCGCGCGTAAGTACGGGCTTCGATGTTCGGCCTGCCATGAAACCTGGCCCATGCTCAATTACTTCGGCCAGAAGTTCAAAGACAACGGCTACCAGCTGATGA